>JAZMZW010000149.1:0-68814 GCA_045586205.1 Faecousia sp.
AGAATTGCCGTTTGGATCTCGTCGGGGTGGATATCCACAAGGCCGGCCTTGATGTAGAACTCCTTGATGGGCACGCGGCGCACGCCGTCCTTGCCCGTGAGCTCTACGATGGCTTCCCAGGCATGGAGCGTGGAGGCAGAGTCAGCGGAGGTCACGCCGTTGCAGGTATTGCCACCGATGGTGCCGATGTTACGGATCTGGGGGCCGCCTACCTGATCCACAGCCTCACCCAGCACGTTGATATACTGCTGAATGATGGGATTCTTGGTAATGTGAGAGAAGCTGGTCAGGGAGCCGATGCGGATGTTCTCTTCCTCATCAATGCTCACACCGCGGAGCTCGTCCAGCATGAAGATGGAGATCAGTTCCACGCCTGCACGCTTGCCTTCACGCATCTGAACCAGAACGTCGGAGCCACCTGCAATAATGTGGGCTTCCGGATGAGCCAGACGGAGCTCTACAGCATGCTGTACGCTCTCGGACTCATAATAGGCTTTCATATCATACATGGCTTAGTTCTCCTTTCTCCAAGGGTCGTTAATGAGACCGGCTTCGGTAAAGTGCTTAAACAGCACATGGGGATTCATGGGAAGCTCGTTGATAGCCACGCCGGTAGCGTTCATAATCGCATTACGGATGGCGGGAGCAACGGGACATGTGGGCGGCTCGCCCAGAGACTTGGTGCCGAAGGGGCTGGTGGGCTCGGGGTTCTCCACGAACTGTGCCTCCAGATGGGGATGATCCATGGTGGAAGACAGCTTATAGTCCAGCAGATTGTTGTTCAGGGGTGCGCCGGTCTTCTCGTCCCAGAGCAGAGTCTCGGACAGAGCCATGCCGATGCCCATAGACATACCGCCATGGACCTGAGCTTCTGCCAGCTGAGGATTGATAAGGGTACCGCAGTCGTGTACGTTGATGATCTTCTTCAGCTGTACACGGCACATGGGAATGTCTACTTCGACCTCGGCGCAGGAGCAACCGAAGGAGTAAGCATTGTTCTTGATCTGGTAAGAGGATTCCGCAGTAAGATGGACACTGTGAGTCATGCTGTAGAGGGCTTCCGTAGCCAGTTCCTTCAGGCTCATGAGCACTCTGCCGTCGGTGGTGCGGACGATGTTGCTGTCAATGATATCCATGTTGGTCAGGGGGCAACGGGTCAGCTCTACGGCATATTCCAGAATCTTACGCTTGAGGATGTTGCCGGTCTGGCTGATGGAGAAGCCCACAACATAGGTCTGACGGGAAGCGTATGCACCGGTACCGAAGGGAGTAATGTCCGTGTCCTGAGTGGAGATCATATGGACATCACGGTAGTCCTTCAGGCCGAGGATCTCAGCGGTCATCTGGGCATAAGCGGTATCTGCGCCCTGACCGATCTCGGTCTCGCCAACCTGTACCTGTACGGAGCCGTCCTGATTGAGGACCATACGGCAGGAAGAGTGTTCCAGAGAAATGGGCCAAACAGCGGTGTTGTACCAGTAGGTAGCAATGCCGATACCCTTGCGGATGTCACCGGTCTGGTTTTCATATTCCTTGCGCTTGCGGTCGTAGTCCATGTAGGCTACTGCCTTGTCGAAGCACTGGTTGAAGCTGTCATAATACAGCTCGTTCTTGGAGAAGCCGTCTACGAAGCCAACGGGCATCAGGTTCTTACGGCGATATTCCAGAGAATCTACGCCCAGTTCCTTGGCAATGTCCTCTACATGGCATTCGATGGCATAGGAAGCCTGAGGCATGCCGTAGCCACGCATTGCACCTGCGCAAGCGCGGTTGGTGTAAACGGTATAAGCATTACCGCAATAGTTGGGGCAGGGATAGAGCTGAGGAATGGCGTTCAGACCCTTGGCGGCAATGGAATGTCCGTGGGATGCGTATGCACCCTGATTGGAATAGATATCTACCTTGCGGGCAACCACAGTGCCGTCGGGACGTACCCAGGAGGTAATGTGGAAGCGCTCTGCATGACGGATGCGGTTGGAGATGAAGGTATCCTCACGGGGGATATCCAGCTTCACCAGTCTGCCACCTACTTGCATGCACAGCCATGCGGCGAGGGGCTCATAAAGGGTGTCCTGCTTGTTACCGAAGCCGCCACCGATGTAGGGCTTGATAATGCGGATCTTGCCCCAGTCTACGCCCAAAGCCTGACCTACGGTACGGCGGACGATGTGGGGGATCTGGGTGGAAGAAACCACTACGATCTTGCCTGCTTCTTCATAGGCAACGGCAATGTGGTTCTCAATGTGGCAGTGCTGGACGGAAGCAGTGTCATACCACTTGTCTACACAGATGAGACCCTCTTCCTTGATGGCTTCTTCATAGTTGCCACGGATGTTGCTGGTGTGCTTCAGGACGTTGCCGGGGCAGTCTTCATGGATCTGAGGTGCGCCCTCTTCCATGGCCTTCTGCACATCCAGAACGAAGGGCAGAGTCTCATACTCAACCTTCACCAGACGGGCGGCCTGTGCGGCGGCGATCTCATTCTCTGCCACAACAGCGGCAACATCATCACCGTAGTAACGGACGTGTTGGTTCAGGAGCTTGCGGTCAGCGGTATCCTGATGAGAGGGATCCGTAGACCAGGGATGGCCTGCGGTGGGGAACTTGATGTCGGGGACATCGAAGCAGGTAAGAATTTTTACGACGCCGGGAACCTTCTCGGCCTCGGAAGTATCAATGGATTTTACAAAGCCGTGAGCAACGGTGGAACGGACGACCTTGACGATCAGAGCATTCTTGTCGCACAGATCGTCTGTGTACTTGGCTCTGCCGGTGGCCTTGTCGAATGCGTCCACACGCTTTACGCTTTGACCCACATGATGGCTCATAGAATGTGCCTCCTTGTTTTATTTCTTTCCGTTCCATGGCATGAATCAGCCATGGAACGGATAAATGTCTTGGGAATTTGAAGATTAAATCTTGCCCAGTGCCTTCAGGATCTTCTCGGGGGTCATGGGCCAGCTACGCACCCAAACACCGCAGGCATCGTGGATGGCAATGCCGATAGCGGGAGCGGCACCGTTGCAGGCGATCTCGGAAATAGACTTTGCACCGAAGGGGCCGTGCTGATCGTCCACATCAATGAGGACGGACTTGAAATCTTCGGGAGCGTCACCGATCATAGGTGCGCCGTAGTCGGTCAGGTTGGCGTTGATGCACTTGCCGTCCTTATCCAGCACCATGTTCTCGTACAGGCTGTGACCGATGGACTTCATAACTGCGCCGTAGATCTGGGTCAGAGCGCACTCGGGGTTAATGGGAGTGCCTGCATCCTGCAGAGCATAGAACTTCTGCAGCTTGATCTCACCGGTCTTCACATTGACAGCCACCTGTGCGAAGTGTGCGCCGTAGGGAACGGAAGCGGCCATGGTCACATAGCTACCGTGAGCAACCATCTGACCTCTGCCGGTACCGCTGGTAGCGGTATGGGTCAGCTCGTAGTAGGAAATGGAAGCACCGCTCTTCTTGGAGTAGACCTCACCGGGAGCACGGACATCCAGATCCTCTACAGCCTCTTCCAGCTGGAGGGCGGCTTCGGCAAGGATCTTTTCCTTCAGGTTGTTGCAAGCTACCAGAGTGGCATTGCCGGAGAAGAAGGTGCCGGAGGATGCGTAGGAACCGGTATCGAAGGCACAGGAGTCTGTGTCACCGGAGACAACGGTAATTCTGTCCATGGGGAGCTTCAGGACTTCCGCAACGATCTTTGCGGAAACAGTGTCCAGACCCGTACCCAGATCGGCACCACCGCTGTTGAGGATCACAGTGCCGTCGGTTTCCAGCTTGGCGATGGCTTCTGCATGGTCCAGGCCGGGGAGGCCGGAGCCCTGCATGATCATGGCAAAGCCCTTACCGATCTTCCAATCGGGATCTTCGGATTCTTCCTTCTTGCCCCAGTCGATCATTTCACAGCCCTTGGCAATGGCCTCTTCCAGACCGCAGGAGCCGACGGGAACCACGTTACCTTCACGGCCTTCGCCCAGACCCTTCAGGATCTCCAGCATGTATCCTTCTTCGATGTGGTTCTTGGAAACCATGTCCTTATAGTCCACGCCTAACTTCTCAGCCAGCTCTGCCATAGCCATCATGAGGCCGTAGGTGCCCTTGGGGGTGCCGTAGCCCTGATATGCACCTGCAGGAGGTGTATTGGTGTAGAAGACCTTCAGGTCATAGCCCATATTGTCCACCTTGAACAGGGGCAGGGTCTTGGAACAGCTGTTCATGGGAACGGTCAGGCAGTGGTTGCCATAGGGACCGGTATTTGCACAAACCTCCATGAAGATGGCAGTGATGGTGCCGTCCTTCTTACCGCCCATCTTCACACGGCAACGCATGGGATGGCGGGTGGAGTTTGCAATAAATTCTTCCTCACGGGTATTGCGGTAGTAAACGGGCTTGCCGGTGATCCATGCGGCATAAGCGGTCAGCTCTTCTACCAGAATGTCCTGCTTACTGCCGTAGCCGCCGCCTACACGCTCCTTGATGATGTGGATCTTGTTCTCGGGAATTCCGCAGACCCAACTGCAGATGCGGCGCAGATGGTAGGGAACCTGAGTAGAGGCATTGACTACCAGACGGCCGTTTTCCACATGAGCGTAGCAAACGTGGGGTTCCAGAGGAGTGTGCTGGATCTGGGTGGTCTGATAGGTCACATCCACGATCTCATCGGCCTCTGCGAAGCCCTTCTCCATATCGCCGATGTGTCCCTTGTTGGAAGCGGCGATGTTCTTCTGAATATCTGCATGGAGGGGGAACTGGTAAACGACCTTGCCTTCACGCTCGTCACCGGCACGGGAGTTGTACTCCTCCAGATCGGCGGGAGCACCGGCGTTGTACTGTACGGGGCCGTTATGTACCAGAGGTGCGCCCTCTGCCATAGCTTCTTCTACGGTAAATACTGCCTCGGTGGGCTCATATTCTACCTTAATGAGGGAGGCGGCCTTGTAGGCGATCTCCTTGGTTCTTGCAACGATACCGGCTACGCGGTCGCCCACGTGACGGACCTTGCGGTTAAACAGACGGCGGTCATGGGGAGAGGGCTCGGGGTTGCCCTGACCTGCCTGCATGTAGTATACATCGGGGCAGTTGTCGGCGGTGATGATCGCGGCAACACCGTCCAGCTTCTCTGCCTCGGAAATGTCGATGCTCTTAATATAAGCACTTGCAAAGGGACTGCGGAGCACATGGAGGCTCCAAGCGTTTGCGGGAACCTTATCCTCAACGAAAACAGGCTCGCCGGAAACCAGCGCCGCACCGTCGATCTTATCCACGGGCTTACCTACCACTTCCAGCTTGGGGCGGAAGGAGGGAGCGATCTCGCTCTGATAAGCACCGGTGTCACGGAGCTCGGTAGCCAGCTTCACAGCCAGATAGTAGTGCTCATAGCCTGCATCACGGATGAAGATGGAAGTCAAGACTTCCTTGATTTCTTCCTTGGTGGGGTAAGGCTTCTTCTCCAACAGCCAAGTCAGGATCAGGGAGGCGGTAGCGGCATTGTATGCACTGGCAACGATACCTGCGGAGATCATAGCCTTCTGGACATAGTTCAGTTCTCTGCCCTTCAGCAGACCTTCTGCGGTGCGGATCTCAGCACCCTCTGCCTGATACAGCAGGATGAAGTTGGAATACTTCAGTTGGTCGTTAAAAATGATGGTATCGGAGCCTGCAAAGCCCTCGGCATCGTCACTGTCACGGACAGACAGGTAGCCGTTGCGGTACAGGACATCTCTTAATCTTTCCGTAGGCTCACCGAGCAGACGGATCTGTTCTCCATTGATTCTGCATCTGTATTCCATGATATTACCTCCTCAGAGAAAAGACGACACCGGCCAGATATTTCTTGTATTCGGCGCTTCCTGCCAGATCGTCACAGAAGTTCATATTCTCGGTCAAATCGGGGGTAGTGCCACAGACCAACTCGCTACCCTTCACACTCAGGGCATAGACACCGTTGCTTTCTGCGGCGATAAGGGTGGCATGGCTTGCGGAGGTGTTGCCAAAACGCTTGACCCAGCCTTCACGAGCCTTTTCAATGACGATGTACTGAAGCAGGCACTTGCAAGCGCCCTTCAGGTAGTCGTAAGCAGTCTCTTCCTTCTCACCCTTTGCACTCAGGGCAATGATTTTTGCCTCTGCGGCACACAGAGCGGCGGCCAAATAGCTGTCATCCCGGCGGAGAGCCAGGTTGCCACCTACGGTAGCGGAATTACGTTTGACAAAAGAGGAGCAGAACTTTGCGGCCTCTTTGAGGAATGCGGGGATCAGGTCACTTTCAACCAGCTGTTGGAGGGTGACACGGGAGCCAATATAGATTTTGCCGTCTTTTTCTTCAATGGTGTCAAATCCCAGTGCGTTGATGTCGATAAGTTCTTTTCCTTCTGCGGCACCACCAAGACGCAGGTCATCCGTTCCACCGGCAAGGTAGGCCGTGGTATCGGGCTTTGCATATCGGAGCGCAACCGCTTCGGAAGCCGTCTGAGGACGATGGATGATCATAAAGCTAACCTCCTGATAATGGATTCTTTCGTGGATGCCCGTACAGCGTACAGAAACCCACTTTCTCACATAGAGTATATCATAAAATCTCCTACATTTGAAGAGGCATCGTGATATTATTTATAAAATAACGAAAAATTTTTGTAGATAATTTCTCCTTTTTTGAGTATACTATAATAGCTGAGCCTCACAGTCTCTCGGAGGCTCTGTCCCCTCTCCCTTTTTCCTCCGTCGGAAAGCCGTGACAGGAAAAATACATTGCACAATGGGAGAGTACATCAGATTCACAAAGGAGAGCTCTTATGCAGAAGCTTAAGATCGGCTGTGTTGTTATGGCTGCGGGGAATGCCTCCCGCTTTGGAGAAAATAAGTTGTCTGTCCCCGTAGAAGGAAAGCCCATGATCCGTCATGCCTTGGAGGCAGTCCCCCAAGGTCTGGAGGTAGTAGTGGTCACACAATATCCGGAGGTGGAGACCCTTGCGGAGGAATTCGGCTTCAGCTGTATCCGCAACGAACACCCCGATTGGGGCATCAGCCACACCATTTCCCTGGGAACACAGCACCTTTGGAACTGTGACGGCATATTGTATATGGTATCGGATCAGCCGCTCCTGCGGAGAGAATCTGTGGAAAAGCTGGTAGAACTCTGGAAAACCCAACCCCACAGAATCGCCGGGGCAAGCCACGGGGGTAAGCGCGGAAACCCCTGTCTCTTCCCCAAAAAATTCTTCCCGGATCTGTGCTTGTTGCAGGGAGATACAGGCGGAAATGCGGTGATCCGCAACAATGGAGAGTCCCTGATCCTTGTGGAGTTTGAAAAATCCGAGCTTCGGGATATAGACACACCTGACGCGTTAATGAATATCTATAATAACAGGAATAATTCTTAAATTTATCAATTTCATAGATAGAAAGCCACTGTTTTTCTTCATTTTTGGAAATGAAACCCCTTTCATTTATCTTTTTCATTTATGAAAGAAACAGTGGTTTCTTTCATAGTTTTTCGCCGATTATTGAACACTATGCACACTTTCAATTGAGCTGTTTAAAATTTTTTAGTTATTTCCACGAAAAAACTCTTGCATTTTATCCAATTATCTGCTATACTGCTATCAAGGGGAACGGTTGATCCGTACCCAAATAAATTAAATTAGGAGGGACACTTATGGAAAAGTTCTTTAAACTCAAAGAACGACAAACCACCGTTCGCATCGAATTCTTTGCGGGCTTGACCACCTTCATGGCTATGGCTTATATCCTGATGGTCAACGCAGGGATGTTCGGGGAACTGGGAGACGGCTATTACAACGCCGTGTACATCGCAACCGCCATTTCCGCCGTAGTCGGCACCGTCCTCATCGGTCTACTTGCCAATCTGCCCCTCGCGCAGGCGTCCGGCATGGGCCTCAACGCATTCTTCGTCTACACCGTATGCTTCACACTGGGCTTCTCTTATGCCAACGCTCTGGTGCTGGTTCTGTTTGACGGACTGCTGTTCATCGTACTGACTGTCACCGGCCTGCGTAAGATGATCTTTGAAGCCATTCCCAAAGCAGTCAAAGCCGCAATTTCCGCCGGCATCGGCCTCTTCATCGCCTTCCTCGGCATGCAGAATGCAGGCCTTGTAGTGGACGATGGAGCAACACTGGTCAATCTCCACTCCTTCAACATCTTCCTCGGTGGCGTCACCTGGGCAGAGATCATGCCCATTCTGGTCACCATCTTCGCCGTATTCATCATCGCCATCCTCAGCAAGCGTAAGGTCAAAGGCTCTGTCCTGTGGGGCATCATCGGCGGTGCCATCCTGTACTATGTACTGGGTCTGCTGACCATCAACGGCTTCTACGATGCAAGCGTTGCACCCAATCTCAGTGCAGACGTATTCGGACCCTTCAAGGACTTCGGCACTCTGGCATTCGGCAAGGTCTTTACCGAAGGTTTCAATTTCACTCCCTATATCGACAGCAACGGTATGGCAAACTTCATCATCACCATTGCTACCACTGCACTGGCCTTCTGCATGGTGGATATGTTCGATACTCTGGGCACTCTCTACGGCGCTTGCTCCGTCGGTGGCCTTGTGGACGAGGAAGGCAACATCCCCAACATGGATAAGGCCATGCTGGCAGACGCCATTGCAACCTGCACCGGTGCTGTCTGCGGTACTTCCACCGTCACCACCTTCGTAGAATCCTCCGCAGGCGTTGCGGAAGGTGGCAGAACCGGACTGTCCGCGATCTTCACCGCACTGTTCTTCTTCATTGCCCTGTTCTTAGCTCCCGTAGCCGCCATGATCCCCGGCTGTGCAACTGCCGCCGCTCTGATCTATGTCGGTATCCTCATGATCGGCGGAGTCAAGGACATTGAGTGGGAAGACCCCTGCAGTGCAGTTCCCGCCTTCCTGACCATGACCCTCATGCCCTTCACCTACAACATCTCCTACGGCATCGCCTTCGGTCTGATCTCCTACATCGTGATCAACCTCTTCACCGGCAAGGCTAAGGAGATCAAGCTGGGCACCTGGATCATCGGCGCACTCTTCGCCATCATGTTCTTCTTCTCCAGATAAGGAATCATTGCCCCCTGCCCGTTTAGGGGGCAGGGGGCAAACTGATCTCACCTTTTCCCGTGGGCGCAGTGCGTGTCCTCTCTCACCCATTTTACCTTCCTTTCTGCCGCACTCACTCCTTTACCTGCGTTTCTTTTCCATAACTACGCACTGCGCCCCTTTTTTAAAGACAACGCAGAAGCAAAAGAAAGACATTCCCTCCCTCCAAACTTGCCTTGGAGGGAGAGTTTTTATGCCTGACCGACAAGTGGCAGTAAATGTACAATGAGTCCAGGTTGATAGTTGACAGTGGATCGTTGCCGCAGCTACCGATTTGTATGAGTTTGCAATATTTCGTGTCGTGTATTCGGACATTGCATGGTACCAAGTATAAGCACACAGACCCTGTTACGGAGAGAATGATCCGTAACAGGGTCTGCTTGTCCTTTCATTAAGTTCCTGCGTTGCTGATATAGGATGCAAAGGTATAAATGTCTGTATAACGAGAGACGTAGTAACGGCTGACCTTGTAAGGATTGTCCTTGGAGGTGTTGTACAGACCGCCCTGCATCTTCAGGCCGAACTGATAATACCGCTCAGCAACCTTGATGGTGGTGCTGTTGTAATAGCCGGTGGGGTAGCAAAGAACTGTGGGGATCTTTCCGGTAACACGGGTCAGGACTCTCCAAGTTTCTCCCAGTTCGTACTCCAGAGTTGCCTCATCCATCTTATCCATATCGTGGTGAGTATAACCGTGGGACTGGACGCTGATCAGACCGGAGTCGGAAAGCTCCTTGATCTGCTCCGCTGTCATCTTGTGGGTCTTCCCCATAGCATTACCGATGATGAAGACTGTTGCCTTCACATTATACTTCTGAAGCAAGGGGAACAGCTCTGTATAATTGTCATCGTAGCCGTCATCGAAGGTCAGGATCACAGGCTTGTCGTAATCCTCTACATGGGACAGATCCTGGAACCAGATGGGATCGTAGCCGTTATCTACCAGATAGGCAAGCTGTTTTTCCATTTCGGTAGGCTTGACAAAAAGCTCGTTGATGCCCCACATATTGTCACTGACAGCATGGTACATGAGAACAGGCACATTCACATCCGCAGGGATCTCAAAGGCCTTGGATGAGGGGGTGATGTACAAGGTCCCATCCTGATCATCTTCCCACATGGGATAGCCCTGTTCTTCTACCAGAGCAAGCAGATCGATCAGTTCCTCCGCAGTTTCCTCTGCACCGATATCTGCAGGGTAAACCATGAGGGTCTCTACACCGTCTACATAGTAGGTTGCCAGTTCCGCCCCCTCGTAGACCACACGCTTCCCACTGCTTTCAATCACGGGCAGGGGCTCGGTAGTGGTGGGAGGCTCGGTGGTGGGAGGCTCGGTGGTAGGTGCTTCAGTGGGAGCCTCTGTGGTGGAAGCTTCTGTGACAGGAGCCTCTGTGGTGCTTACCGTAGGTACTGTCTTGGGGAGCTCGTGCTTTGTATCGATCACATCAAAATACAGCAATCCCGCCCATACCATCAGCACTGCAAGAATCAGTGATAAATAAAGTGTTACTTTTCCCATAGCTCTCTTACTTCTCTTCTAAAATCTTAGTCAGCTCACGCATGAAGCTGTTGATATCCTTAAACTGGCGGTACACGGAAGCAAAGCGGACATAGGCAACCTCATCCAATTGCTTCAGACGATCCATGACCAGCTCACCGATCTTGTCGGTGCTGACTTCCCGTTCCAGAGAATTCTGAACGATCTGCTCGATCTCATTGACAGCCTTCTCAATATCCGCAATGGCTACAGGGCGCTTCTCGCTGGCACGCACCATACCACGGAGGATCTTGTCACGGTCAAAGGGCTCTCTGCTGTTGTCCTTCTTGACAACGATCACAGGAAGACTTTCCACAGTTTCATAAGTGGTAAAACGCTTCTGGCAGGACAAGCATTCTCTGCGACGGCGGATGGAATTTCCCTCATCGGAATGACGGGAGTCCACGACCTTGCTTTCCTGATAAGAACAATAGGGACATCTCATAATTATAGAAACCTCCTTAAGGCTACATAGTAGTGTTATTTTACCAAAAACAAAGGAACTTGTCTATCCCTTTTTTCATTTTTCCCGGAGTTTCTGAATTTTCCGTGAGATAAGAACTTTTTTCCTGAGGGAGGACTGTCTAATTTCGTCATTTTCTCCCAAAAACGCAAGAAATAGATTGCCATTTTTCACGGTACATGATATAATGGTATGTACCAATTCGTGAAAAACGAAAAATTGACAGGAGGTCTCTATGAAATTGAAAACCGCACTCTGGGGCAACGACAAGCCCGGCCGTGCTGTGACTCTGGGTCTGCAGCATGTCTTTGCTATGTTCGGCTCCACCGTCCTCGTACCTGCTCTGACAGGTCTGGACCCCGCCGTCACTCTGCTGTGTATGGGTATCGGCACTCTGATCTTCCACCTGATCACCGGTGGTATGGTTCCCGCTTTCATGGGTTCCAGCTTCTCCTTCATCGTTCCCATTACCGCTGTTGCAGCCAACTGCGCAGAAAAGGGCATCGACAACTTCGCTTCCTATGTGGGCATCGGCATTATGGCATCCGGTGTTCTGTACCTGATCCTTGCAGGTATGGTCAAGCTCTTCGGTGCTAAGCGGATCACCAACTTCTTCCCCCCCATTGTCACCGGTTGCATGATCATCATCATCGGCATGATGCTTGCTCCCACTGCAATGAACAACATCACCACCGTTACCGACATCCCCGTTTGGAAGAACTGGGTCGTTGCCATCTTCACCGTCATTACCATTCTGGTTGTTATGTTCTTCACCAAGGGCTTCATTAAGCTGGTTCCCATTCTCATCGGCATCGTTGCAGGCTATGCCCTGTCTCTGGCTCTGGGCATGGTAGACACCTCTGCTGTGACCGAGGCCGCCATCTTTGAACTGCCCAAGGTTTCCCTGCCCCAGTTCAAGGATTGGAGTGCAATTACTTATGCCATCACCATGATCGCTCCCATCTCCATCGTTACCTTCGTTGAGCATGTAGGCGATATCACTGCCAACGGCGCTGTTACCGGCAAGAACTACATCGAAGATCCCGGCCTCCATCGCACCCTTGCAGGTTGCGGTCTGGCTTCCATGTTCTCCGGTCTCATGGGTGGCCCCGCTGCTACCACTTACTCCGAGAACACCGGTGTTCTGGCAGCTACCCGTAACTACAACCCCGCTACCCTGCGTATTGCCGCTGTATTTGCTATCATTCTGTCCCTCTTCGGCACTGTTTCCGGCATTCTGGGAAGCATCCCCGCACCTGTTATGGGTGGTGTTTCCATCATCCTCTTCGGTATGATCGCCTCCGTCGGCCTGCGTATGCTGGTTGAGAATCAGGTTGACTTCACCAGAAGCTACAATCTGGTCATTGCCGCCGTCATGCTGGTCATCGGTCTGGGTCTGCCCAACGGCATCTCCTTCGGCAATTTCAATGTCAGCGGTACTGCTATCGCCGCTGTTCTGGGTGTCATCCTGGCAAAGGTTCTCCCCAAGAACGACGCAGAAGAAAAGGAAGCCGCAAAGAACTAATCTTCTCAAAATTCCAATAAACAAAACCGGAAGGTCACTTCATTGAGGCCTTCCGGTTTCTTTTTTGTTTTCAGTTATTCCACAGGATCGGTTTCCGGCTCCGGATCAGGATAGCCGGAAACGTAAAGGTCTTCGTAAATAACCTTGTACAGGGTATCTGCCGCACCGTCAAGGTCGTATACAAAATACACATAGTTTCTCGGCCCGAACTTATCTGCCCAGTACTCCACCATGTCGATGAGAGCATAACTCTCCAAGCTGTAGCCCTGAAGTACCGCCTCCATCATAATACCAAGGATCTCGTTGCTCTCAAAGGAGGTCTTGCACAGCTCCATACCTGCACGGATCAGTGTGGGATAGGTAGAGGTGGGGATGGTCTTAGCCTTCTCAAACATGGAAGTAAGAACCTCACGCTGACGACCGGTACGCTTGGCTTCGCTGTCGTTGCGACTGCTGGATCTCATTCTGGAATAGGTCACTGCCGCCGCACCGTCCAAGAAGTTCAGACCGTAGCTGAGTCCGTAGTGACCGTAGAAGTTCATATACTCCAGCTCGTCATAATCCAGGCGAACCTCTACACCGCCCAGAAGATCCACGATTTGTTCGATCTCATCCATGCGAACAGTAATGTAATCCTTGACATTGAGTCTGTAGTTATAGTTGACAGTACTGACTGCGGTTTTCTCCTGACCTGCAGAATAAGCATACGTCAGTTTGGTATAAGAACCCCATTCGGGAATCTTCACATAGCTGTCACGAGCCAGAGAGATCAGCTTGACCTTTTTGTGTACACGGTCAAAACTCAGGACAATTACCGTGTCGGAAGAACCAACCTTGTCCAAACCGAACAAAAGGTAATTCTCGATCTGCGCAGCATCGGGATGGAGATAGCCCGGGCCTGTGGGAGTCTTGCTGTTCATCATGGCCAGACCTTCCTCAGGCACATCCTCGTCCAAGAGGTATTCCCAATCCAGTTCCTGAAGCTGAAGCTGTTCCTTGACTTCTTCCTCTTCCAGAACTTCAATGACCTCGGGCTCGGTTTCCAGATCGATCATACCCTCAGCATCCGGTTCCACAATAATCAGTTCCTCCTGCACCTCTTTGAACTCCGTATCATAGTCCATGGTGCCGAACATATAATTGTAGAAATACAAAACAACGCCTGCCAGGAAGACGATCAGCAGTGCGAGGATCATAGAAAACACCGCAAGACCTTTTTTCTGCTTTTTGATAAAGAAGGTGACCAATGCGATCAGCACAGAAGTTGCCGCCAATGCAACCGCTACTACCGCACCCAAGGTGATCTTATCCAGAAGGTCGGCGCCGATGTTATGCTCCAAATAAGCGGATACGGAGGACAGACCCACATACAGCAGTACGCAAATGGACAGGAAAACCGCCAGGAAAGCGATCCAGCCCATAGTACCTTTCCGTTTTATGACTTTCTTTTCGGGAACGGATGTTCCTGTTTCTATCTGTTCCATAGGAGATTCCTTTCTGTATTCCTCCCTACGAGGAGGGAAATACCGGTGGTAAGCTTTACGTTTTAGACGAATCCCAAAAGGAAAAGTTCCGCCTGTTGAATCATTATACCATAGACTTCCGGCATTTTCCACCCCTTTTCAAAAGAAAGGCGGAGGAAAATTCCTCCGCCACAGGTTTACCAAGCCTTACAGGATCCTACCCCGGTCTCTGTTTCTATGCCAAAAGGAACTCAGCAGCAGCCGTTGTTGTCGCAGCCACAGCCGCAGCTGTTCCCACAGCCACAGCCACAACCGCCGTTGGAGCCGCTCATGAGGCCGTTGTTAGACCCGCAACCGCAGCAGCAGAACAGCAGGATGAGAATGATGATCCACCAGCAGCCACCGAAACCGTTGTTATTGCACATATAGAAGACCTCCTGAAATTTATCGCTGAGCACTGGGCTCATTCCATGTTATGCTAAAACAAGGATTTGGTGACAGCCCACAGAAAAGATTCCGAAAAAAGGATCTGCTGTAAAAACTCACAGCAGACCCTGATTTTTATTGTTTAGTTGAAAGAGCCAAGCTCCTTGCCACCCAGAACATGGAAGTGCAGATGCTCCACGGTCTGTCCTGCGTCCTTGCCACAGTTGGTGACTACACGGTAGCCGTCAGAGAAGCCCATGACGGAGGTCAGATTGCCGATGACGGTAAAGATGTGACCGATCACAGCCTCGTTACCCTTGTCAATGCGATTGGCGGCCTTGATATGCTCCTTGGGGATCACCAGGAAGTGCTGGGGAGCCATAGGGGCGATATCATAAAAAGCCAGACACAGCTCGTCTTCATAGAGCTTCTTAGAGGGGATCTCCCCTGCGATAATCTTGCAGAAAATGCAGTTTTCCATAGTCTGTTCCTCCTATTAGCCTACACACTTTTCGACAAAGTTGTCTACCAATGCCAGAGCATCATCCAGCTTGCTCAGATCCTTGCCACCGCCCATAGCGGAGTCGGGCTTGCCACCACCGGAGCCACCGCAAGCGGCGGAAACTTCCTTGATGAGCATACCGGCCTTCACACCGGCGGCAATGGCGTCCTTACCGCAAACAGCCAGCAGGGTGATCTTGTCGCCCTGAGTGCTTGCCAGAACAGCAACAGCCTTGCTCTCACGGTCACGGATGAAGTCACCCATCTTGCGCAGGTCGTTGGCGGCGATGTCGTTACGCATAATGGTCAGAACCTTCAGGCCGCCAACTTCACGGGCGGCAAAGAGGCAACGCTCGATTTCACCGTTGAAGAGCTTGTCCTTCATCTTATCCAGCTCCTGCTTCAGCTCCTTCATTTCTGCCATGATGCCATGTGCGCGGTTCAGAAGCTCCTTGGGAGTGGTCTTCAGTTCTTCCGCGGTACGGATGAGCTGACGGTTGGTGTTTTCTACCTGTTCCAGAACGGTCTTGCCGGTGTAAGCCTCAATACGGCGGACGCCGGAAGCAACGGAAGCCTCGGACAGGATGCGGAAGGGGCCGACCTTGGCAGTGCTGTCGCAGTGGGTACCGCCACAGAATTCCATGGAATCCTCTCCCATCTTGACCACTCGGACGGTATCGCCGTACTTCTCGCCGAAGAGAGCGGTTGCGCCCAGCTTCTTGGCTTCCTCCACGGGCAGTACCAGAGTTTCCACATTGGCGCCGTTGAGGATCATGTCCATAACCTGAGTGCTGATGTTCAGCATTTCCTCATTGGTCACAGCGGAGAAATGGGTAAAGTCGAAACGCAGATGATCAGGCTCAACCAGAGAGCCTGCCTGGTGGCAGTGGTCACCCAGCACACGGCTCAGAGCAGTCTGGAGCAGATGGGTTGCGGTATGAGCACGGCGGATAGCCTTGCGGCGCTCGTCATCGTAGGAAGCGGTCACTGTCTGACCTACCTTCATAGCGCCGGATACGACCTTGCCGTAGTGCATATACTTACCGCCCTTGTTCTTCTGTACATCGTGTACCTTGAAGATGGACTCCCCTGCCTTGATCTCGCCGTGGTCAGCAACCTGACCGCCCATTTCTGCATACATGGTGGTCTGATCCAGAACGAGGATGGCTTCTACGCCTTCGCCGATCTCATCACGGAATTCTTCCTCTGCTACGATAGCCAGGATCTTTGCTTCACACTCCTGTGCGTCATAGCCCAGGAACTCGGTGGAGGGCATATCCTGACCGAAGTCAATGCCTGCCCAGCCCAGATCGCCCAGAGCCTTTCTTGCTTCACGGGCACGAACCTTCTGCTCCTGCATGTAGGCCTTGAAGCCTGCTTCGTCTACAGTCAGTCCCTCTTCCTTTGCCATCTCAATGGTCAGGTCGATGGGGAAGCCATAGGTATCATAGAGCTTGAATGCAGCCTCGCCGGAGAAGACAGTCTCATTCTTTTCCTTATGCTCTGCCAGCATTTCTGCGAAAATACGCATACCGCCGTCGATAGTTTTGGCGAAGTTTTCTTCCTCTACACGGATGACACGGGTGATATACTCATCACGCTCACGGAGGTAGGGATAGTGACCTTCGTTCTCCCGGATGACAGTCTCAACCACTTCGCACAGGAAGGGCTTGTTAACGCCCAGAAGCTTGCCGTGACGGGCGGCACGGCGGAGCAGACGGCGCAGGACATAGCCGCGACCCTCGTTGGAGGGCAGAACGCCGTCAGCGATCATAAAGGTGGAAGAACGGATATGGTCGGTAATGACACGGAGGGAAACATCCTTTTCCTTGCTCTGACCGTAGCTTGCGCCGGTGAGCTCCGTGACCTTACGGGTGATGTTCATGACAGTGTCTATATCAAAGAGGGAGTAAACATCCTGACAGGCAACTGCCAGACGCTCCAGACCCATACCGGTGTCGATGTTCTTCTGTGACAGCTCGGTGTAGTTGCCCTGTCCGTCATTGTCGAACTGGGAGAACACATTGTTCCAAACTTCCATGTAGCGGTCGCAGTCGCAACCTACGGTACATTCAGGCTTGCCACAGCCGTACTTTTCACCGCGGTCAAAGTAAACCTCAGAGCTGGGACCGCAGGGGCCGGAGCCGTGCTCCCAGAAGTTGTCGGACTTACCGAAACGGAAAATGCGCTCGGCGGCAATGCCCATGTCCTTGTTCCAAATTTCAAAAGCTTCCTCGTCGTTCTCATAGATAGAGGGGTACAGACGGTCTGCTTCAATACCGCAAACCTCGGTGAGGAATTCCCAGCACCATGCAATGGCTTCCTTCTTGAAGTAATCGCCGAAGGAGAAGTTGCCCAGCATTTCAAAATATGTGCCGTGGCGAGCGGTATGACCGATGTTGTCGATGTCACCGGTACGGATGCACTTCTGGCAGGTACAGACACGACGGCTGGGAGGAGTGACCTCACCCTTGAAGTAGGGCTTCATGGGAGCCATGCCGGAGTTGATCAGCAGAAGAGATGCATCGTTCTGGGGAATCAGAGAAAAGCTGGGAAGGCGGAGATGTCCCTTGCTTTCAAAGAAGGACAGGAACATTTCGCGCAATTCATTTACGCCGTATTTCTTGTTTGCCATGGTAAAACCTCCAATTTATTATCAAAAAATTATAAACACATTCACAGGGGCTACCTCAAATAAAAAACTCACCCCTACGCTACGCATAGGGGCGAGATCAACTCGCGGTACCACCCTATTTCGTCCCCGACAAATCGGGAACCTCATTGAGATCCTGTTACGTGGATCGGCCGTCCTGCTCCTCACAGGCCGCTCGGAAGTGGCACACTGTCCCCCAGTCGCAGGGCTTCCACCCTCCCCTGCTCTCTATAGACGGAAAAACAGCTTGGCTTCGTCATTGCATTTTCTTTGATTCGTCACCATTTTATCAGGGTTTTCTCCCTTTGTCAATCCCCATTTTTGCAGTTTTTTAGAAATGTCCCTTCCCAAGAAGACTTCTGCCCTCCACCCATAGAAAAAGCACCCGAAGCGTAGTGCCTCGGGTGCTTTGGAAATACATAGGGGGAAAGGAATTATTCTTCCTCTGCCTTCTTTGCGTCTTCGATGATCTTTGCCTGGTTCATCTGAGGAACTTCCTCGTAACGGACAAAGTTCAGAGCGTAGCGACCACGACCCTGAGTCATGGAACGCAGGTCGATAGCGTAGGAGACCATTTCGCCGATGGGAACTTCGGCTTCAACGATCTGCCAGCCACGGTTGTCGCTGTCGGGGTTCATGCCCATAACACGGCCACGGCGCTTGTTCAGGTCGCCAATGATGTCGCCCATGTTTGCATCGGGGATGTAAACCTTCAGCTCGCCGATGGGCTCCAGCAGGGTGGGAGCTGCCTGGGGCAGGCCTTCCTTGTAGGCGATGCCGGCTGCGGTCTGGAATGCCATATCGGAGGAGTCAACAGCGTGGTAAGAACCGAAGAACAGGGTAGCCTTCAGGAAAACTACGGGGTAGCCTGCCAGAACGCCCTTGCCGACGCAGTTACGCAGACCCTTTTCAACGGAGGGGATGAAGTTCTTGGGAACGCAGCCACCGACGGTCTCGTCAGCGAAGATCATGTCTTCGGACTCGGTCTGGGGCTCGAAACGGATATGAACGTCACCGAACTGACCATGGCCACCGGACTGCTTCTTGTGACGGCCGTGCTGTTCGTGCTTCTTCTTGATGGTCTCGCGGTAAGCGATCTTTGCGGGACGGAGCTCAGCTTCTACCTTGTACTTGGACAGGAGCTTTGCAATGATAACGCTCAGGTGAATGTCGCAAACACCGGCGATGATCATTTCCTTGGTCTCGGGGTCGTTGCCGTAGGTGAAGGAAGCGTCTTCCTCGCTCAGCTTGACCAGGCCTGCAGCGACCTTGTCTTCCTGACCCTTGTTCTTTGCATAGATAGCCATGCGGTAGCAGGGAGTATCATAGGTCATGGGCTTAACGGTAGCAACCTTGCCTGCCAGACCCAGAGTATCACCGGTACGGACGGAAGCCAGCTTGGTGAATACGCCGATGTCGCCACAGCAAACCTTGGAGGTCTTGTTGTTTTCCTTGCCCTTGGGGAAGAAGGTGTTACCCAGCTTCTCGTTGTCGCCGGTACGGGCATTGATGACAGTCATGGTGTCCTCGATGTCGCCGGAGATAACCTTGAAGTAGGAGTTCTTGCCATACTGGTCAGCCATGGTATTGAAAATGAATGCCATGGGGCTACCCTTGGGATCCAGAGCCAGCTCGGATTCCTTGCCGTCTTCGTCAACGACGATAGCGGGCTTGCCTTCCAGAGGAGAGGGAGCGTACTTGATCAGATTCTTCATGAGCTGGATGGTACCCAGACCGGTCATAGCACAGCCGCAGAATACGGGAGTAATAGCACGCTGCTTGATGCCGTCCTTAACGCCCTTGAGGAGCTCTTCAGCGGTGAAGGGCTCTTCCATGAAGAACTTCTCCATGAGCTCTTCGTCGGTCTCAGCGACCTGCTCGTTCAGAGCCATCATGTATTCTTCGATCTTTTCCTCAGCTTCGCCGGGGAGAGCAACTTCCTTACCGGAAGCGTCGTATGCCTTCTTTTCCAGCAGGTCAACAACAACATTGCCTACGGGGAAGGTGAAGGGGATAGCAGATGCACCGAAGGTGCTGTGGATTGCATCATAGGTGTTGAAGAAGTTGGCGTTCTCTTCGTCCAGCTTGGAGACGTAGAACATGGTGGGCAGCTCAGCATCGGACAGAGCCTTCCAGCCCTTTTCGGTACCGACGGCGATGCCGGACTTTGCAGTCAGGCAGATGATGCCGGTATCAGCAACACGGAGGGACTGTGCAACCTCAGCAGCGAAGTCAAAGTAACCGGGGTTATCCAGAACATTGAGCTTGCAACGGTCGTATTCTACGGGGATCAGAGAGGTCTTAATGGAATACTGTCTCTTCTTTTCTTCTTCGTCAAAGTCGGAAACAGTGGTGCCGTCGGCGCGCTTGCCGAGACGGGTGATTGCCTTGGTGAGGTAGAGCATGCTCTCGCACAGGGCGGACTTACCGTCGCCGCCATGGCCAAGCAGGGCGATGTTGCGGATATCATTCGCAGTGTACATTATTGAAATCTCCTTTCTATGCAGTCAGGCTTTGACTGCGCGGCATACCATATTGCCACAATTGATACCATTATACACGATAAAACGGAATAATGCAATTCCCAAATCGTGATTTTCTATAAGATTTTCTAAAATTTTTTCGCAGTTTTTGAAAAAAGGGCTTCCGCTGTAGGTCTTCCATAGTCGAAAGCCCAAAAATTTTCCAATTTAGAACCGTAAAAACACGAAGCCCACAAAGCCGGTAACCAAACCCCATAGGATCTGAAAGGCCACGATATGCATGGGGGATGACACGGCTACAGAGTGCCATGCGATCAGAACGATGCACAGGAGCAGCCCCAAGATCCCCGCAAAGATGGACAGTGCGACTGCAACCAAAGAGGCATTGCGCAGAGTTCGTCCGGCAGCTACGGTAACTGCAAGAGCGCCGAAGGTATCCTCCGCAATAAGAGCCCCCTGCTCCATAGCCTGCTCCGCATTGGTAGCAGACAGGCGCAGACGCTCGCTGTATTCCGGGAACACCATAGTGTCCGTGGGCAAAGTATATTTCGCCGCGATCAGCTCCGGGGTAATAAGGAAGTCACGGGTTGCCAGCACAATGGAGAAATTCCTGTTGGCCAGCACATCGTGCAGACCTGTACGGGTGGAGGCATTGGCCTTATACCGAATGGCAAAGATCCCTGCCAGCACACCGTTGACGGAAACATATACCGCCTGCCGTACCCGTGTTCCCACAGGCACGGAAATTCCCATAGAACGGATGAAGCCTAAATTGCCCACAAGGACAATGTCATTTCCCACTTCCACACCTACACCGCCCTGTTCATAGAAGCGGTACTCTCCTACCCGGCTATGCTTGCCGTAATGCTCCTGCAGGAGGGCTTCAAAAAGTCCCACAAGGGGACTGTCCGCCTTCTCCAGAGCCGCCAGCGCATAGGAGATCACCTTGGCGGCATCAAAGGAGTGGTAGATCTTCATGCCGTTGGAGGCAATGCCCTTCTTGGGGAAGAGATCTCCGTCACGGAGGATGATGGTGTGCTTACCGCCGAAGATCCTAGCCCCGTGCCAACCGCACAAGGCTCCGCCGTAGCGGTTCAAGCGTCTGGCAAGAATGCGGAAGGGCTTGGAAAAGGACTGCATCCCTCCATAGGGCAACGTTCCAAGAAGGAGCAGCAGCCATGTTTGGATAAAGGGCATTTCCCCGTCCCGGGACAGGAAATAAGACAGGATAGGCAGGAGGAACAGAAGGATGCTGGCATAGACACACAGCAGATCCTGAGGGAAACTGCTACGGGACAGCCGTTCCATAAAATCCTCCACATCTCCGGGATTGCGACGGAGGGAGTCGGTGTTCTCCAGAAGCTGGGGCGCATTGCACACACCCATGGGAGAACGGAACTCCGAAAGAGTTTTGGCAGTGTAAAAATCTGCGGCATTTTCGCTGACCAGCGCTTGCATCAGAAAAAACAACTGCAAGGTCACCAAGGGAGCATAGACTGCATCCATACAGGTAACACTGTATATGAGACAGACTATGGAAGCTGTCAATGCCTGGGTATACAGGCTGATCCGGAAACGGAACAAGTCCCGTATTCCTCGCCATACCACCGGCAGTGCCAGAAACAGTCCCAGAAGCAACAAGCCCAAGGTGACCACCTGTCCGTGTTCATTGATCCAAGGGAAATACGCCCACTGCTTGGTGTCATAGAGCAGGACGAACATCCCCAGAAGGGCATCCAAGCCCAAAAACACACGGCGAAGGAGTAGATTCCCCAATTGCTTGCGCGCCTTTTGCAGAAGCTCCGCAGGCTTCTCTCCCCGTGGTGTTTCCTCTTCGGGGATGGTTTCCACAATGATGCGGATGGGTGGCTCTTTAGGCTTCCGTGAGGGCTTGACCTTCACATCCTTCAGGGAATGAACGACCTTTACACCTTCCTCGTCCTCCCCTTCTGCGGAGGGCGAAGGCTGTGGAAGCTCCACCGGAGTAAAGGGACGGGTCTGTTCCAGTTCTTCCCTGACAGACTTAGCCTTCTTCCGTGGGGTAAAGGTACGCAGAACCTCTTCTTCCTCCTCGGGAGGGGCAGGGCTTACTGTCCCTTCGGAAATCTGTCTGCCTTCTATTTTCAGAGGTGCAAAGACCGTGGGCTTTTTTTCTCCCTCTTCCTCCACAGGCAAGGCGGAAAAGAGAGGGCTTTCCTTTGGTGTTGCTTTTACGGGAGCAAATTCCTTGATGATCTCTTCCAGTTGAAATTTCGAAGAAGCCGATGTCTGCTTGTCTTGTATCGGCTTATGCTCCATAACTTATCCTCTCTGACGGACTGCCTCGTACAGAAGGATAGCCGCGGCGGCAGAGGCATTAAGGGAGGAGATCTTTCCCTTCATGGGAATACTGACCTTGAAATCACAGCTTTCCGACACGATACGGCTCATACCTACGCCCTCGTTACCGATGACGATAGCCGCAGGGCCTGTGAGATCCGTCCGGTACAGAGGAGAAGCTCCCTCTGCGGCAGTGCCGTAGATCCAGACTCCCTGTTCCTTCAGTTCCCGAATGGCAGAGGCCAGATTGGAAACACGGGCAACAGGCATATATTCGATGGCACCTGCGGAGGCCTTGCCTACCACAGCGGTCAGTCCTACAGAACGGCGCTTGGGGATAATGACCCCGTGGGCACCGGCGCATTCCGCACTGCGGAGGATGGCGCCCAAATTGTGGGGATCGGACAGCTCGTCACAGATCACCAGCAAGGGGGCTTCCCCCTTCTCTCTGGCAGAATCCAATATTTGAGCAATAGTGGAATATTCATGGGCAGCTACGGAGGCGATGATGCCCTGATGAGCTCCGGTGGGGCTCATATCGTTGAGCTTACGGCGATCGATGCGGACTACCACAGCCCCGGCATCCTTTGCCATAGCAGCCAGTCTGCCAAGGGACTTGTCCACATCACCGTCTGCAAGGAAGACCTTGTTAATGGCACGCCCGCTTTTCAGCGCCTCGGAGACAGCGTTTCTGCCTTCGATCAGACCTTCGCTCATGGCCTCATCCCGTTCGTAATTGGTTTCTTTTCTCATAAGTATTTCTCCTGTTCCGGACTGCTGAGAGTCCATAGCATAGAAAATGTCAATCTTCTGTTCATTATATCAAAAAAAATCCGTTTAGACAATAGGCAAGGTGTAAAAACTGTCTCCGTCACAAAAATGTTGACGGAATTCACAGAAATTTCATTCCTTACGCATTGCAAGAGCAGAGAAAATGTGGTATGATTTGCAGTAATACCGTAGTTATAAAGTATTTCCCCAAAGGAGCGTGAAAAGATGTCCATTCCAGGACCTAACCAAAACCCCAATTCCAAGAAAAATCCTCAAAAGTATTCCTTCCTGTTTCTGATCATTCCCCTTATGATCATGTTCCTGTCCGGCAACCTCATGATCGACTACCTCTTCGGACCGAAGACCGAGGAAGCTCCCTACAACGAGTTCCTCTCCGCTGTGGAAGAACAGCGTGTGCATTCCGTAGAGCTGACCTATGAGCGGATTTCCTACACTCTGAAGGAAGATACCCGTGATCCCAAGACCATTTACTACACCACTCCCCTGCCTTATGTGGAGCTGACGGATATGGTTCCCAAGCTCCAGGCCGGCGGCGCCCGTTTTGAAGGCAAGCTTACGGAAACCAGTGTAGGGCTGATGCTTGTGGAATGGTTGCTCATGCCTGCCATTTTCTTCGTCGGTCTGTTCCTCATCATGCGTGTCATGTCCAAGCGCGGTGGGGGCATGGGCGGTATCGGCGCTGTGGGCAAGAGCAAGGCAAGAGTCTATATGGAAAAGGAAACCGGCGTCACCTTCCGTGATGTTGCGGGACAGGACGAAGCAAAGGAATCTCTGGTAGAGATCATCGACTTCCTCCACAATCCCCAGAAATACACCGCCATCGGTGCAAAGCTTCCCAAGGGTGCTCTGCTGGTCGGTTCTCCCGGCACAGGCAAAACCCTCCTTGCCAAGGCTGTTGCCGGTGAGGCTCATGTTCCCTTCTTCTCCATTTCCGGCTCTGACTTTGTGGAAATGTTCGTGGGCGTAGGCGCAAGCCGTGTCCGTGATCTGTTCAAGGAAGCGGCAAAGGTCGCTCCCGCCATTATCTTCATCGACGAGATCGATGCCATCGGTCGCAGCCGTAACAACCGCTTCGGCAGTAACGACGAACGGGAGCAGACCCTGAATCAGCTCCTTGCGGAAATCGACGGCTTCGACTCTTCCAAGGGCGTGGTCATTTTGGCCGCCACCAACCGTCCGGAAATTCTGGACAAAGCCCTGCTCCGTGCAGGTCGCTTTGACAGACGGATCGTTGTTGACCGTCCCAATCTGGAGGGCAGATATCAAACTCTGGTGGTACACACCCGTAGCATCCGACTGGCAGAGGATGTGGATCTGCGGAAGCTGGCACAGGCCACTGCCGGTGCTGTAGGTGCAGACCTTGCCAATCTGGTCAACGAAGCCGCCCTCCGTGCCGTCCGCAAGGGCAGACAGGCGGTGAATCAGGAAGACCTGCTGGTCTCCTTTGAGACCGTCATTGCAGGCACGGAGAAAAAGGGCACTGTCCTGACTGATACAGAAAAGCGTATGGTCGCCTATCACGAGGTGGGTCATGCACTGGTTGCCGCCCTGCAGAAGCACTCCCAGCCCGTTTCCAAGATCACCATCGTCCCCCACACCTCCGGAGCATTGGGCTACACCATGCAGATGCCGGAGGAGGAAAAATATCTCAGCTCCAAGGACGAGCTTCTTGTGGAGCTTCAGACCCTGCTGGGTGGCAGAGCCGCCGAGCAAGCGGTATTCGGCACCCAAACCACCGGTGCCGCCAACGATATCCAGCGTGCTACGGATCTGGCACGGCGCATGGTCACCCAGTTGGGCATGAGCGAGAAGATCGGTGTCATGTCCCTTGCCACCAACACTAACGAGTATCTGGACGGACAGAGCTATATGGACTGCGCCCAAAGCACCGCCGCAGAAGCGGATCAAGAGATCCGTCAGCTTCTGACCCAAGCCTACGAGTCCGCCAAGGCTCTGCTGGAGCAGAACCGTGGTCTTCTGGATGAGATCTCCCTGTATCTCCTCCGCAAGGAAACCATCACCGGTGATGAGCTCATGTCCTATGTAAATGCCGGCAAGGCTTCCGCAGAAAGCGAGGAGCAAAATGGATAAGCTGAAAGAATTTCTGGGAGGCATCCGTCTGGATCGCATTCTCCCCACCCTTATGGTACTGGCCATCGGTTTCCTGATCGCCAAGATCCTGCTGAAGCTCTTTGACCGCGGTTTAAGCAAATCAAAGCTGAACAAAACCCTGTTCAGCTTTGTCAAAACCATCATGCGGATCTTGCTATACTCTCTGGTGGTACTCATTTCCGCAAGCTGTCTGGGCATTGATGTAACCTCTCTGGTGGCAGTCCTCAGTGTGGTATCTCTGGCAGTGTCTCTGGCAGTGCAGAACACCCTAACCAATGTGGTTGGCAGTCTCAGCCTTTTGGCTACCCAACCCTTCCACGTGGGCGACTTTGTTCAGATCGGCTCCGAAAGCGGCACTGTGGAAGAGATCGGTATGAGCTATACCAGACTACTGACCACCGACGGACGGACCGTATATATCCCCAACGGAGATGCGGCCTCCGCACGGATCTGTAACTACAGCGTGGCAGGAAAACGGCGTATTGAGCTGAGCTTCACCGCCTCCTACGACAACGACATTGAAGCCGTCAAGACCGCCATCCTCCGCGCCGCACAACAACCGGAAGTCCTGCAGGATCCCGAACCTGCGGTATTCCTCAATGCCTATTTGGACAGTTCCATGGAATACTGCCTCCATGTGTGGGTCAACACCCCGGACTTTTTCCCCGTGAAGCATCGCATCAACGAGGCCATCAAGGGAGAATTCGATCGCAACGGCATCTCCATCCCCTACCCTCAGCTGGATGTACATGTACAAAAATAACTCCAAAAGCAGATCCGCCACAAAAAAGCGGATCTGCTTGTTTTTCATCTTTGCCACAGTGCATAAATTTATATCGGAAAAATTGTGTCAATTGACAGTGGAATTTCAGTTTAAAATAAGATACAATAGGTATACTGCGGATTGTTTTTCTTGTTCTGCAGATGCTTTTTTACAGGAGTATATATATGAAACAAAACAGCACCGAGGTGTCTCCTAAGTCGGAGGAAACCGGTAAACAGTCTCCCCTGCGCGCTGCTTTTAAATTTCTACCTCTGTTGATTTTCGCCTGCATGGTCATTGTGTTCAAATTGGATCTGCTCTTAGCCGCTCCCATTGCCACCTTCTGTGCTATCGGCGTGTATATCATTTCCGAAAGATCCAACTTTGATCAGGCTTTCGAAAAGTGTCTAAGCTCTGTGAAGCACATTGTGCTGATCTTTTTTATTCTCATGTTCGCCTACGGTGTGGCAGAGTGCTTCATGGCCACCGGTGTAGGTGCCGCCCTGATCAATCTGGCATTGGAAATGGGTGTCACCGCAAGAACCATTGCTCCCGTTTCCATGATCGTCACCTGTCTGCTGTCCATTGCCACAGGCTCTTCCTGGGGTACATTTGCCGCTTGCGCCCCTATTTTCCTGTGGCTGAACCATCTGGTAGGCGGCAATATTCTCCTGACTCTGTCTTCCATTGCCGGTGGCTCCTGCTTCGGTGACAATATCGGCATGATCTCCGATGTAACAGTTCTTTCCTGCGGTATGCAGGATGTAAAGATCATCGACCGCCTGAAGCACCAGCTTGTGTGGGCTTTCGGCTGTCTTGCCGTTGGTCTGGTGATCATTTTCCTTGCAGGTTCTTCCCTTCCCAATACCCAAGGGGATGTGACTGCCGCCATTGCACAGATCCCCGCCGAGGCACGGCAGGCTCTGGCTGAACAACGCCCCTCCGCTCTGGCCCTCTTGGAGCAGGTGGAGGCCGGTGTTCCTTATTACATGGTCATTCCCCTGATCGTTGTCATTGCCTTGTCCTTCCTGAAAGTACATACCATGCTCTGCCTTGCGGCAGGAATGGTCTCCTCCCTGATCTGCGCTTACTTTGCAGGAACGACCACCCTGTCTGTGTGGCTGACAGAACTGCTGTTTACAGGCTTCTCCGATGCCGGTAGTTGGGTCATTGTCATGATGCTGTGGGTCTCTGCCTTCGGTGGGATCATGAACAGCATGAATGCCTTTGCTCCCCTTGCCAATCTGGTGGTCAAGCTCTCCCGAAATGTGAACCAGCTTATGGGCTGGTGCGGTATCCTGTGTCTGGCAGGCAATGCCGCCTTGGCAGATGAAGCTGCACAGGTTGCCACCATCTCCCCCATTATCCGTGACATTGTAGAAAAGCATGTGGAATGCGATGAGGAAAAGGATGCCTACACCCTGCGCCTCCGTCTCGCTACCTTCACCTCCGCCATGGGCATCTACGGCTCTGAGATGATCCCCTGGCACTGCTTCCCGGTGTTCTTCGCCGGGATTGCAAGTGCAGTGTATCCCCTGCAGACCTTCACTCCCATGGAGATCATCGGACGGAACTACATGAGCTTCGTAGTTGTAGGCTCTATCCTGTTCCTGACCTTTACAGGTCTGGATCGCTTCGTCCCCATGTTCGCCCTCCCCGACAAGCGGAAGGCTCGCCTCATCAAATAAAAATCACGACATCCGAAAGGGAAAGCCCCCCTTCGGATGTCGTTTTTTACGCTTCCGTTAAGCCGTATTTTTCTTTGATGCGGTCTAATTTTTCCAACATAGGCTCTGCGGCTATGAGGAGGAAGATCACTGTTGCACTGCCGTGGATCAGATCCATAGGGAAGCCGGAAACATAATAAGAAAGGAGCAGCTTCCGGCTGAGGCTTTCGGGATGGTACAGGATAGCCGAAGCAGGATTCATGATCCCACCGTAGATCACCAGGGCAGAAAACGCCCCAAAGGCCGCCAAGCTCCCCCGACTGCGACGGAGCAAGCCCTTGCGGAACAGCACCCCCGCAAGGAAGCCGATGATCCCCATGCTGAACATCTGCCAGGGTGTCCAAGAACCTTGGGTAAACAGCACATTGGATGCCAGCATGGTTACCGCACCTACCAGAAATCCCGTTTCCCCTCCGAAGGCCACACCGGAAATGATCACCATTGCCATAACGGGCTTGAACTGGGGAAGCATGAAGAACACCGCCCGACCCGCTACACCAATGGCACACAAAACCGCAATGGTCACAAGCTCCCTTGCCTTGGGCTTTCTGCCTTCAAAAATCAGGAAGAAGGGTAGCATGCATTCCATCAGCACCAACAGGGCAACAATATTATACTGTTGATTTCCCAAATAGACCACTCCTGCAAAAACAGTCAGAGGAATGATGAGCAAAATCAGCACACTTGCCACTACTGTACGACGGCTGAGTTTGCGTTTTTGCACCGGTGTTTGCAAGACCACAGGCGGGGCGCTTCTCCGTCCCACAGACAGGACAAAGCACCCTAAGCTGAGGATCAGTACCAAATAGAGCCAAAGCTGTTTCATCCCCTGTTCGCTGAGTCCGCCCGCTTGGATCAGCTTGGATAAATCGGAGATCCCCGTTGCATAGAAGAAGATCCCCAGTGCAACTGTCAGAGAAAAGCCTGCAAGAAGCTTCCGCCACAGGGGCAGGGGCTTGGGCTTGAAGCCGACTGCCGTCTCCCTAACCTTAGGCAAGGGGCGAATCTCCGACACAGTCTCCTCTTGAGTAAGCTCCCCTCCACAGCAGACGATCAGATCCTCCACTGTCACCGCCTGCGGTAGCCAAGGCCGTCCCATGCGATTTGCAGAGGTGGTATAGAAGCTGTTGCCGGAGAAAAACTCCCTCGGTGTCCCCTCTGCCACAATGTTGCCGTCAAAAAACAGTCCGCATCTGTGGGCATATTCCGCACAGAAGGACACATCGTGACTGACCATAAGAATAGTAACCCTCTCTGCGGACAAGCGTCTGAGGATCTTGCCAAAGCTCGCCTTAAACTCTGCATCAAATCCCTTTGTCGGCTCATCCAGAAGGAGGATCTCCGGCTCTGTCAGTAGGATCTTGGCAAGGGCTGTCCTTTGCTGTTCTCCCCCGGATAAATCGTAGGGATGCCGATCCAAAAACTCCCGCAATCCGCAAAGCTCTGTGATCCGTGCAAGCTTTTCCTCCTGTATCTCCTTAGACAGCTTTTTCCCACGGAAAACCTCGTAGAGATCCTCCCGTACCGTCCGCTTCACAAACAAGGTCTGGGGATTCTGGGGCAGGTGTGCCAAAACTCCCTCAACCGCTACAGTCCCCCGATAGGCTGTCCGCAAGCCGGAGATCAGCTTCAGAGTGGTGGACTTCCCTGCTCCGTTCCCTCCCAGGAGGGCGTAAAACTCTCCCCGTTTCAAGCACAGAGAAAGACCCTTGACCACATCGGCACTGTCCTTTTCGTAACGAAACCACAACTCCTCACAGGTCAAAGCCCGCTCCTCGGAACAGATGGGGATTTCCTGTTCCTTTAAGGGGCGCAGGGGCTGTTCCCCCATACGTTCACGGAGAAAGCCACTGCCGTCCCGTACAGACACAGGACAGGGTAGCGCCGTTTTCACCCCTGCCCAAACACGCATGGCAGTGGGCATGGCGAGGAACATTCCGTTTCCCTTATCCCGTAGCTGTAAGCCTACCTCTTGGGGACTGCCGTCACAAATCACAGAGCCCTTGTCCATCACCATAACTCGGGAAGCAAAGGGAAAGGCCTCCTCCAGTCGATGCTCTGTCAGGATCACGGTGATCCCCAATTCCCGATTGATCTTCCCCAACAGTGCCAAAAACTCCGAGGCGGCAATGGGATCGAGCTGTGCCGTCGGCTCATCCAGCACCAGCACACTTGGTTGCATTGCCATGACGGAAGCCAGATTCAACAGTTGTTTCTGTCCCCCGGAAAGCTCAGACACTTCTTTATAAAACCAATTTTCAATGCCGAAAAAGGCGGCGATCTCTGCCACCCTCCGTCGAATGGTAGGGGTATCATAGCCCAGACTTTCCAAGCCGAAGGCCAGTTCGTGCCAGACCTTGTCCGTAACCACCTGATTATCGGGGGATTGTAGCACATAGCCGATCTGCTGTGCCTGTTCCCGTTGGCTCAATTCTTCCAGTTTCGTCCCTTGGTATCGGATCTCACCGAAAAACTGTCCGTGGGGAGTCATGATGCTTTTCAAATGTCGCAGGAGTGTAGTCTTGCCACAGCCGGAAGGTCCGCAGAGGATCACAAACTGTCCCTGTGCTACAGTAAAGGACAGGTCCTTCAGAGCAAGCCTGTCCTCTCCGGGGTAGGCAAAATTCACATGTCGGAATGAATAGCTTTCCATTGTCTTTCCTCCGCAAGATTGATGACCACGGGCATGGCGCACAGCATTAAGAAAACCATCTGAAAACTCAGGGTCATGGGATTCAGGGAAACATAGCGTATTGAGGGATAGTAGCGGAAGCCAAAGCCATTGGCCATAACTCCCGTCAGAAGATACACTCCGCAAAAGCCCAGAAAGATCATTGCCGAACGGTCTCTCCGGTCAAAGCGGTAGATGGAAAAGGCAGTTCTGCCCTGTAAGCCATAGCCCCGACTTCTCATACTGTCCCCTGTTTCTATGGCGTTTTCCAGGACCCATGTGATCAGTATGGACAGTACGGTAACAGCGCTTTTTGTCCGTTGGAGCAAGGAGCCTTGGCTCGGATCTCTGCCCATGCCCCGTTGTGCATCCTTCACCTGCTCCAGCTGTGCCTTGAATCTCGGAATAAACCGCAGGGTCATGCTCAGCACCAGAGACAGTGCCGGGATCACCCTGCCGAAAAGATAAATAAACTTATCCGAAGTGATTACCCGATTGAATTGAGAAAACCACAGGATCAGCGTCCCCAAACTCAGCCCCGCAGACAGGCCGTAGAGAATACTCTCCATGGTCAGGGGATTCCCTGTAGGCAAATACAGAAGAACCGTCACCCCCTCATGGCTGAAGGCAGGATTCATAAATCCTGTCAGGAGCATCAGAGGAAGACAGTACTTCAAGCAGAACAGAAGTCCCTGCCTCCCCTGAGTCTGCGCAGCGTAGCAGCAGGCACAGAGGAAGGACAGTCCCCGGGTCAGGGGATGAGCGATGGTCATGGAAAAGCCCATGACCAAGGCGAAATACAGAAAATTTACCAAAGGGTGGTAGCTTGCAAAACGATCCTTCATAGCTTCTTCCTCAACCACCTACGGCGTAACTGCCCCCTACATCTACGCCCAGATCGCAGGTGTAGCGCCACTGCACCACATCTCCGTCCTTCAGTTCGTAACGGGAAGAGCCGTAATTGGGATACCAGCCGTTGACACTGTACATCCAGCCGGACAGACTGCCACAGTCAAATTCATAGAGATTACAGATCCCCTCCACATAGGCACTGTTATAAATAGGTGTCCAAGAGGCCTCCATATGGATGCCCCTATCCTTGCACAGCCTTTGCAGAACATCGAAGACCGATTCCCCTTCATAGAAGGTCACGGTGGTTTTTGCAAGAATAGTACCGTTAGAGGGTAGCATTTCCAGCTTATCGGGATCTAACAGCTCCAGATTGTTGACAATGGTGGAGCAATCAATGGTAAAGGTGCAGGTCAGAGACTTGGTGGAATCTACAGTCTGATCCTCCGGCTCTACGGGCTTGGGCTTCCCCTCCGGAGTGGGAGAAGTGTAGTACTTATCCCTTCCGTTGGTGTAGACCGTTCCGTCAATTTCTACAGTGCCGGATAAATAGCTATCGGTAGCTACCGTGGCCTCTGTAGAATCTGTCTCGGAAGGCTCGGTGACTTCATCCAACACAGCATCTTCCGTCAGGGCATCGGGGCGAATCACAAATTCTCTCACTGTGCCGTCCAGGGACAGATTCAAAATAGTGTGCTTTCCCCCTGTGAGGGACACGGATGCCACAGGCTCTGTACCTACATAGGCAGTGGCACTCTGAGCAGCCCAGCTTTCCTGCAAGGTAATGGACAGAAGAAGGGAATAACCAAAGTCTTCCTCCTGATGCAGGCAGACAGCCACCTCTTCTCCGGAAGACTGCAAGTCTACCATGAGATTCAGCTCCCGAGCTTGTGGAATGTCGCTACCGAAGACCGTCCACTCGTAGGAGATCCCCTTACTTTCCCCCGCAAAAGTACCGATGGCATTTTCGCTTTGTATCTGTGCCACGATCCCCTGCGAGATGATCCCGTCTTCCGGAACGGTAAGGGTATCATGTAGATTCACTTGTCCGAAATTTCCCCCACAGCCACAAAGGCTCAACAGGACAGACAGGATCAAAAGAACTGCGATCTGCTTTTTCATAGTCATTCTCCAATTACGATTTTTCCGTGCTTCACTTGCAGGGTATCTGTGGTCATTGCCAGACTTTTCTCCTCCTGCGTAGCGGCAAAAACAGCATCCTCCAACACCAGATCCAACACATCCCCCTGTCGTACACTGCCACGGAGTCGGAAGGACAGGCGGAGGAGCACATTGTCTTCCCCTTCCAGAAGCTCCTGCCCGAAGGCATATTTGCCCCCGGTCATATCCAGATACATGAGGTTGACAAGTCCCGATTCATTGGCGGTTTCCACATTGTAACTCCACTCCGGCAAGCTTTGCCCCGTGGAGCTGTTATTGTCATAAATAAACACATTGCCTTCCTCTACCCCAAGGAACTCCAAACGACCGGGGTCAAAGCGGAGGCTCATGCTCATAGCCGGATACAGAGCCTCACCCAGATTAGAGATCTCCACATCCAAGGTGAATTCTTCCGTGGAGGAAAGGCTCAGTCTCCCGGGAGATCCCACGGTCAAAGTTGACTGTCCCAATTCTGTTTCTTGCAGGAACAGCCATACTCCAAGGAGGAGTCCCGCTGCAAGGAACAGTACCAAGATCCACGGCCACAAGGGACGCTTTTTCTTTTTTGTATTTTCAATTTCTTCTGCCACAAGTCCCCCTCCTTTCTATGTCTCAGGGATTGGTGGTAAGGGTGGCGGCCTTGATGACTACGGCGAAGTCCGTACCCTTGACAAAGTGCTCCACAATGGCAAGGGCATCATAGGTGTTGATACGGCTGTCGCCGTTAACATTAACGGTAAGGATCTGCCGATCCTCGGTTAATTCTCCCTTGCGCACCCATGCATCTACCGCATTGAGGGCATCCTGTGCATTGATCACTCCATCCCCGTTGGTATCACCGAAGGTCAGAGGCTGTGTATCCCCGGAGAATTTATAATGCTTCTCATTGACCAGCTTCTCCATATCCATAGCGCTGTCTACCAGTGCCACGAAGGTTGCCACACCACTCTTGGTGCTAATCTCAGCACTGTAGGAGAAGTCAAGCTTTGTGTTGCCGTCATCATAGCTCAGCTTGGTATCCTTCTTGATGCCGGTTACCGCCACAGCCACAGCCTTCTTATCCGTAGGAATCAGGTCCACACCGTCACCCTGATACAGGCACACGGCACTGAAGGAGATCCCCTCCACGACTTGTACTGTTCCTGTGGCATTTTGGGTATTTACCACGATCATGGAATTTTCATCCCGAGAGTCGGAATTCAGCTTCACGGACATGCCGGAAAGGGCAAAATTCAGCTTGCTCCCCTCTGACACAGTCTGTGCTGTAAAAGATAGACTGAACAGTTCTGCCGGATAGTCCTCTCCGCTGACAGTAAGGCTTTGGTTTTGATTGGCATCAAAGTAGACCACACGGAGTTTTCCGCTGTCGGCTTCTACATTCCAGACCACTTCTCCACCATTGAGGCGGTCGGAAGCTGTGACATCCGTCACCGTGACCCCTTGGGGGACGGTCATAAGGAAGTCAATCAGTTTGTAGCCTCCCTCGTTATCCCACTTATTGATACCAATGATTCCATGGAAGTCTTCCCCACCATTGATCTGCGCAGGAAGCCCCAGAGTGGCGGTCATTTCTTCCTTGGACAGGGAATCCTCTCCGAAGGACACATCACTGTAGTCAAACAGCGCCTTCTCACCCTTGAGAAAACGGTCATATGCCACCAGTGCGTAACAGGCCTGATCCGTTGCCATAGCGTTGGAGGTTTTTCCCTGATGGGCGAACATGGCCTCCTCTTCCAGATAATAGCTCAGAAGATTATCCACTGCGGAAATACCATTCTTGATAAAGCGAGGATCTGTATCGGGGTTAATGCCCCATGCAGTACAGGCAACAATGGCCCATACACAGCTTTCGGAAGTCTCCCCCTTGCCGTAGGGGAAGCCGCCGGTCTCTAACTGAGATTCGGATAACCATGTCAGGGCTTCCTCACAAGCCTGTGCAACCTCCGGCTGATTCCGATAGGGATATAGAGCAACCAAGGTCATACCCGTAATATCCACATTGGAGGGCTGTGCCTTGGCAGTAACCAGAGACCAACCGCCGTCATTGTGTTGGAAGGACAGAATAGAGTCCACACATTGCTGACGGATGGTGGGATCTGAAGTAGCATAGTTCCCGGAATCCAGTGCAATGAGCGTCCAAATCGTACCGTTCATTCCCTGCTTGCGGATCCAGTTCATGCCGTTGGCACTGTAGGCCTCTACAAGATCCCAGTCTCCTACAGAGGTAGCATTCCTGCCGATGGCAGAAAGTGCCACGATCAGACGGGAGTTATCTGTAGATTTGTTCTTGTCCAAAGCGCCGTTCATATTCAAAGAAGGCGCAGTGGTATTCACGTATTCCACGATCCGATCATAGTAAGCGGTAAAGTAAGGATCGTTCTTGCCAAAGTAGTTCCCTCTTGCAAGGCCGAACACTGTCCATTCCCCTGCATTTGTGCCGAAATTCGGCTCAGTGACTGTGGTGGCAAGCTGTGCCATAGTGGCCTGTAGCACCTCGGTAACATCTTGGGACTCAGGGGAAGCACCTGCCGTAACCGTGACCTTTGCATAGGCGGGAGAGGACACGATGCAGGGCTCTCCGCTTTGGTCGTAGCCATCGCAAGAGTCGTGTGTACCGTCATCCGTGCCCCGGGCACCGTCACACCACAGATAATAGTCCCCTGCTTCTGCAAAGCTAATCTTTGCAATCCCCTGTTCGTCCGTTACAACAGAGCCTTCTGCCTTGCCGAAGGACTTGCCGTAATAGATCGTATACTCCGTAGCCTCCTTGACCCAAGACTGACCGAACATCAGGTCACAGAAGGAGTGCTTCAGCTTCACAGACAGGCTCTCTCCCTGTACTGCGGTATAGTCATGGACATAGTTCCCCTGCAGATCCGCAAAGAGGTGGAAGCCACCCAGCTGATCCCACAGGAAGCTGTAGCAGGAAAAGCTGGCAACATCCAGAAAATCTCCTGCCTTCAATACGATGCGGTCGGAGGTTGCACCGATGGTCATACCTTCGGCACTTTGGCTCTCGTCCACAGGGAAATCTCCGTTGAGGAAGTACACCAGATTCTCCGTAAAGCCGAAGATCCCGTCTTTAAAGTAAGAGCTACCGGGCAGAGGGTCAAAGTCCACATCCGACCAGCTTCCCCCGTACAGTTCCTCATGGGCATAGATCAGCAGCTGCAAAGCGGTGGTGTCGTACTTCCCGTCCCCATCGGCATCATAAAGAAGCTCCTCCAGACCATAGGCTTCCAAATCCACGGTGGCTACGGCATCCAGAGGGACAGGATAGTACACAAAGGGATTGCCGTTTTTGTCCTTAATGTATTTCCCGTCATAGCTGACGGAAAGATACACATATTCCCCCGTTTTTGCCATACCTGCGGAGGGAAGCATCGTCAGTAAGATCCCAAGGATCAGGATCATGCTCCATATCTTTTTGGTAGTTCTCATTTCGGTTCATCCTTTCCAAGCTCCGAGAATTTCCCTGCCACCCTCCGATTTGCGGAAGCAGGTGGGAAGGGTTTATGCTACATTGAAATACGCAAGGGCACTGTCGGAGTAGGCAAACAGTGCCTTGCACAGGTCGCCCAAGGCGCCTGTCTTGTTGTTGCCGTAAGTATCTGCGCTGTACTGCAGGGTGCAGGACACAGGCGTCTCTCCTGCGTAAACTTGGACAGAAACCACATTCCGCAGTTCTGCCGCCAGAAGTCCGTCAAAGGTAAAGGCGTAGAGACCGAGGGACTCACTGTATACCGTAGACTCTGTGAGGACTGTATCCATGGATTCCCCGTCCACATCCATATAGTTGATATGCAAGCTCAGAGCTTCGGGTTCTCCCTTGTAAGCAGAGCAATTTGCAATAAACTTGATCATGACCTTAGAGCCAAGATCCAGAGACTTCCCTGCCCATGTAACGGATGGATTTTCCAAATCCTCCAAAACTCGATTGTTATTCCCGAAAGAAAGCCCATCCACATTGCTGAGGTAGCGTTTGTGTTCCTCTGTCATTGCTCCGTCCACAAGACTGTCGGCGCGGTAGTCCTTGTAGATCTGTGCCGCTGTGCCGTAGCGAAGAAGATCGGCACAAAGGGCCTTCAGTTCCTTGGATGCGGCAGGCTTGTTCAGTTGGGAATATGCATAAGTCCCCACGCTGTATTCATCCACAGGGGAGCAATAGAGTTTCCCATCCTTCCTTCCGTAAAGAACAGAAGTCACGCAGTCATTCATCTGCACCGCAGTCAAGCCGGACAGGGTAAAGTAATAGAAATTCCCCTTCAGCACAGGCTCCGTGCGGATGATCTTGGTCGCGGTCTTATCATGATTCTCGTATAGCTCCAATGCCGTTTCCACATAGACCGTATCCATATCGAAGCCCTCCAGATAGGGCTTGTAGAGCATAAGATTTACAGAAATATCACTTGCCAGATTCAGACTGTGGCTCAGCTTCAGGCTCTGCAATTCTTCAGGCTTTTCCTCGCCCTTGACCGTTACCTTTGCATAGGCCGGGGAGGAAACCACACAGGGCTCCAGATACTCGCCGTAGTGGTCGCAGGCTCCGTGAGTGCCGTCATCAGAGCCCAAGCCCCCGTCACACCAGAGGTAATAAGTCCCCCCGGTAGGGAAGGTAATTTCTGCATTCCCCTCTCCATCCGTAAACGCAGAGCCTTCCGCTTCACCGAAGGTCCTGCCGTAAAAGATCTCGTAATCCGTGGCATCATAGACCCACGCCTCGCCGTACATCAAGTCACAGAAGGAGTGCTTCAGCTTCACGGACAGAGCTTCTCCCTCCGGGACAGTATAATCATGGACATAGTTCCCCTCGGGGTCTGCAAAGAGGTGGAAGCCACCTAACTGATCCCACAGGAAGCTGTAGCAATTAAAGCTTGCTACATCCAGGAAGTCTCCTGCCTCCAGCACGATGCGGTCGGAGGTTGCCCCTACGGTCATAAAGTCGCTCTGTTGGCTCTCATCCACGGGGAAATCTCCGTTGAGGAAGTACACCAGATTCTCCGTAAAGCCGAAGATTCCGTCTTTAAAGTAAGAGCTACCGGGCAGGGGGTCAAAGTCCACATCCGACCAGCTTCCCCCGTACAGTTCCTCATGGGCATAGATCAGTAGCTGCAAAGCGGTGGTGTCGTACTTCCCGTTCCCATCGGCATCATAAAGAAGCTCCTCCAGACCATAGGCTTCCAAATCCACGGCGGCTACGGCATCCAGAGGGACCGGATAGTACACAAAAGACTTTCCGTTTTTGTCCTTGATGTATTTCCCGTCAAAGCTGACGGAAAGATAAATGTATTCCCCCTCTCCGGCAAAGCTTACAGCAGGGAGCAGAGCCCACACCATTGCAAATACCAAAAAGATCGCCAAGGTTTTTTTCATAAATTTCATTGTAAATCGTCCTTTCTACATTGGGCAAGGGGTGATCCCCCTCAGTTTTTCTCCTTGGGCGGTTTCAGCCCTGCGGATTCCAAGGCACGGGGCCAAGGGCCGAGAAAAGCCTTAATACGGGCGCAAGTCCCACTGTCGAAATCCTTTTTTCCGGGCAACCGTCCCAATTCCTCATACTTGCGTCGCAGAAGCTCCTCCGCCCAGGCCTTCTTTTCTTCAGTTGTCACTTGCATCCCTCCTTTGCATGAAATTCGCCTCCCACAAACACAAAAGGGTGCAACCCATTTATCCCCAAGTACGGATAAATACGGTTGCACCCTCCTGTCAAAGTGTGAAGACCCCATCAATACAGCAGGCTCTCTGACTTATGGCATATGCCAAACACAGCAATGGACGGTTGTTTCGGCCTCTCACCGAATCACCTGACTGTACCGAATATTCGATTTTTCTTTTTGAAGCAAAGAAAAAACTGCAACAACTCCACATAGAGTTGTCACAGCCGTTTTTCCGCAACAAAAAACCACAGAATCTGTACTTGAAGAGGCGTGTCTGTCCCCCTTTAAGCAGTTCTCCTGACTTGCGGATCGACAGCACACATACAGCTTTCTCAGCTTACGCCAATGACCGACTTTCGTCTGATATGGGAGCCTCCACGCATACAGTGGCGGTACCGTCCGAGATTCTCACTCGGTTTTCTATTCTCCTGTGAGGCTGTTACCGCGTTCACAGGCACTTACGGGGTGTATTCACTTACCGCAGATGATGATAACACACTTCCCCCGGTTTGTCAATGGGAAAAAGGGCTTGCTCTGTGGGAGTTTTTAGGATATAATATAGAAAAACAAGGAGGATAGAATATGACAGATGTTGTTGCTGCATTGATTTTTGAAGAAGACCGTTTCATGATCTGTCAGAGACCCGCACATAAGAAGCGTGGGCTTCTCTGGGAATTTGTGGGAGGCAAGGTAGAGCCGGGAGAGAGCAAGGAAGAAGCCCTGATCCGTGAGTGCCGTGAGGAACTGGATGTGACCGTAGAGGTCGGCCCTCTGTTCATCACCGTAGATCACCAATACCCCGACCTCCATGTTGTCCTCAGTGTATTCAAAGCCCGTATTGCACAGGGCGTACCCGTACTGAAGGAACACAATGACCTGAAGTGGATCTCCGTTTCCGAGATCCCCAACTATGAGTTCTGCCCCGCAGACGGCCCTGTATTGGAGGCTCTGCTGAACGGGGAGAAAGGAGAATCACGATGATCAAATTTATTTCCTGGAATGTTAACGGCATCCGTGCCTGTCTGGACAAGGGCTTCCGTGAGCAATTCGTCAATTTGGATGCGGATTTCTTCTGCCTGCAGGAAACCAAGGCACAGCGAGAGCAGGTGGCTTTGGAGCTGCCGGGCTATGAGCAATTCTGGTATTCCGCAGAGAAGAAGGGCTATTCCGGCACTGCCATCTTCGCCAAAAAAGCCCCTCTGTCCGTGACCTACGGTGTAGGTGTGGAGGAGCTGGATCACGAGGGCAGACTGATCTGTCTGGAATACGAGGGCTTCTACCTGCTGACCTGCTACACCCCCAATGCACAGGATGGACTGAAGCGACTGGATCACCGCATGGCTTGGGAGGATGCCTTCCGTGCCTACTTGCAGAAGCTGGATACTGCCAAGCCCGTCATTGTCTGCGGTGACCTGAATGTAGCCCATCAGGAAATCGACCTGAAGAATCCCAAGACCAATCGTGGAAATGCAGGCTTCTCCGACGAAGAGCGCGAGAAATTCGGCACACTTCTGTCTGCCGGCTTTACCGACAGCTTCCGCCATCTGTATCCCGATGTAACGGGAGCATATTCCTGGTGGAGCTACCGTGCCAATGCCCGAAAGAACAACGCAGGGTGGCGCATCGACTATTTCTTAGTCTCCGACCGTCTGCAAGGGCTCATCAAGGAAGCCGCCATCCACAGTGAGATCTACGGCTCCGACCACTGTCCCGTGGAATTACAGCTTGATATGGAGGTATAAGCATGAAACGATTTCTTTCCCTAATCCTGTGTCTTGCCCTGTTCCTTGGCTGTGTCCCCTTTGCAAGTGCCTACAGCAATCTGGCATTCTGGGCAGAGGAGGCCGTTACCGCCATGTATGACTTGGGTCTTCTTCCCGAGTCCTTGCAGAAGGCAGACATGACCCGTGCCATCACCCGTGAGGAAATGTGTAAAATGGCAGTGCTGGTTTTCTCCAACCTCATTGGTGGCTACCCCTACCCCGACTCCACCAATCACTTTGACGATACGAACGATTCCGACATTTGCTTCGCCTATGAGCAGGGCATTATTTCCGGCTACGGCAACGGCAAATTCGGCCCGAAGGATCTGTTGACCCGTGAGCAGTTTTTCAAAATCACCCACAACCTCATGAACACCGCCTACTGCGTTCCTCAAGCAGAGCTTGCTCCCTTGAGCAATTTCAAAGATGGGAACAAGGTCAGCAGCTATGCCGTAGAGTCCACACAGCTTATGGTTGCCATCGGCATCGTGCAGGGCTCTAAGGGCAATCTGAATCCCAAGAGCAACACCAGCTGTCAGGAAGCTATCCTGATGTTCTTCCGTGCCTATGAATACATGACCAACTGGTTCAATGCCCAGACGGAGGAAAGCAAGCAGATCATGATCGAAGAGCAGGGTTATTCCGGCATTGCCCCCTGGGCCATCAACTCCGTCATGACCATGCAGGAAAAGTATATGATCCCCGGCAGTCTGAACAACTGCAACATGACCCATGCCATTACCCGTGAGCAGATGTGCTCTGTGGCAATGCTGTCCTACCGTGCCGCTACAGGCATCACCTATACCGCCAAGAGCATTAACCATTTTGATGACACCAAGTCCGCAGATGTCTGTGCCGCCTATGAGCTGGGCATCATTACCGGCTATGGTAACCGTCGTTTCGGTCCCAAGGACAATCTGACCCGTGAGCAGTTCTTCAAGATCATGGCGAACTTCATGGCAGTCATCGGCTATCCCCGTAATGACAGCAAATCCGTCTCCCTTTCTTCTTACAAAGACGGCTCCAAGGTAGCCTCTTGGGCTCAGGCCCCCACCCGCCTGCTGATCTACATCGGCGCAGTCATGGGTGACGGCAAAAATCTGAATCCCAAGGATGCCACCACCATTCAGGAAGCCCTGACGGTTTTCCTCCGTTGCTATAACTTCACTGTCAACTGGCAGACAGAGCATCCCGACGGAAAAGATCCCACCGCCACTCTCATGGAAGACTTGGTTGCCTATGCTCTGAGCTACAAGGGCTATCCCTATGTTTACGGTGGTAACGGCCCCAACAGCTTCGACTGCTCCGGCTTCGTGCTGTATGTGTATAAGCACTTCGGCTACAGCTTCACCCGCCGTGCCTCTACCCAGTATAATGACGGTGTCAAGGTCAAGAGAAGTGAGCTCCTCCCCGGAGATCTGGTCTTCTTCCACAACAAGACCAGCTACATCACCCATGTAGGTCTGTACATCGGCAATGATCAGTTTATCCATGCCGCCAACCCCAGTCAGGGCGTCCGCATCGACAGCCTGACCAGCAATTATTACTCCACCCGTTATTACGGCGCATGCCGAATCGTAACGGATCAGTAAGCTTTCCCATATAATACTGTTTCTTGATAAAATGGTTAGAAAACCATTTTATCGCAGGATAAATATCCTGCACCGCCTTAGGCGGAAGAAACAGTATTACACGGCATTTCGTGGCGGCCTTGCCGCCATGCCGCTGATAAGCGGCATAATAAAACGGTCAATCCGTTTTATTAGAAATAAGTATAAGCAAAAACATCACCGCAGTCTGAGTAAGCCTCGGACTGCGGTGATGTTTTTTAGGTTTCCTCACAGGATTTTCGGAATTGCGCCAGCTTTTGATTCATAGCCTTGGTTTTCTTCCGTGTGGTCAGGTAGATCACCGCCCAGATCAGGGCATAACTCAGTAGGAAGACGGTGCTGAAGATCAGCATAGCGCGACCTTCCATGGCGAGCCAGCCGTTAAACAGGTAGATCACAAGATAGCTCAAATACAGCACGCCCCCGTGGATCAGGATGGCGGTGAGTAGAGGCAGGCGTTCCACATGATACACCGCATTGATGCCTCCTGCCACAAAGGCCAGCAGGGTCACTGTCAGCAGTTCCGAGATCACCTTGTTCACATGCAATTGGCTCACCTGCCCTGTGCAGAACAAGATCCAATAAACGATTGCCCACACCACAGGGCCGCCCCAAGCCGCAAGAAAGCCCCTGCGGAAAAAGTCCTTTATCCAAGTTTTCATTTCCGATCTAACCTCCTTCTGATCTCCACAAGACAGCGACGGGAAACATAGTCCCGATGTCCGCATTGGAATAGGGCATCTACCCCACCGCTGTAGGTAGGCACAAAGGCTTGGATGCAATGCTCATTGGCAAGGGTAGATTTGTTAATACGGATAAAATAGGAGGGCAAGGCTTCCTCCAGTTCATACAGTCGCCGGTTGCAACGGTATTTCTTCCCGTCCTCATAGATGGCATAGACCTTCCGATCCTCCACAGTGATACAGTGGATTTGTCCCAGAGGCAGGGAACGTGTTCCCCTATGGTCAGATACCTCCAAGGTCTGCTCCTGTACATGGGAGCGCAGGAGCTCCTCGATTTGGCGGGTCAGTTCACTTGGGCTGTGGACATAGGCAACGATTTTTTCTTCCCCGTCGGGATCTACGATAAGTTCAAACTTCATCTGTCACACTCCTTTACTGCTTGCGCATTTGTCTGAGGAACAGTAGCACAGCCACCACAGCCGTAGCCGCTGCATACAGGAGCACAGGGAGCAAATGGTGTAAAACTCCACTTCCGTCTCCCGCAAGTGCGGTGCTTTCCAGTGCAAAGCCATGGTAAAAGGGCAATAAGCGGGCGAGCTTCCCGAAGGTCTCCCCCATAAGCTCCAAATCAAACCAGAGGCCGGACAGCCATGCGGAAACATTGGTCAGCAGGGCTCCACAGATACCTCCCACCTGCTTCACTCCCAAGACACTGCCACAAAGCAAGCCCAGAGCAATATAGAACAAGGACAGAGGCAGAAGCACAGCTAAGCCACGGAAAATCCCAATACCCCAAGGCAGTCCCAAAGCCACCGCCACCCCGTAGCAGATCCCCGCCTGTGCCAAAGCAAGAGGGAAAAAGGGCAGACTGTAGCCCAGAAGGAACTCCCAAGCCTTCAGAGGTGTGGTATACAATCTTTGCAGGAAGGCACTTTCCCGATCCTTTGCCACCAAGGTTGCGGAAAAGAGGGTCAGGAAGGACAGTCCGAATACGCACATGCCCGGAGCAAGCCGTTCCATACGGAACAGCTCCACAGAGGCTTTCCGTTGCAGGGCGGTCATAAGAAACAACAAGACCAGAGGAAAACCCAAGCCAAAAAGCACATTCAAGGGGTCACGGTAGACCTCCTTCATACAGCGTTTGGAAAAAGCCGTAACTCTCATACGCTTCCCTCCTTTACCATCGCCAAAAATGCATCCTCAAAGCGTGCCGTTCCCGTAGCATCCATCAGTTCAATGGGTGTTCCCGCAGTCAGAAGTTTTCCTCCTTTTAAGATACCCACACGGTCTGCCAAAGCCTCCGCTTCCTCCATGTAATGGGTGGTCAGGATCATGGTGACCTTTCCCTTCAAGCTTCTGATCCGTTCCCACAGCTCCCTGCGCCCCATGACATCCAAGCCCAAGGTTGGCTCGTCCAGAAAGAGGACGGAGGGCTTGCCGATCAAAGCCAGTGCAATGCTGACCCGCCGTTGCCAGCCCCCGGAGAGCTTCCCTGCCCGTCGGGCAAGGACTTCTTCCAAGCAGAAGTCACGGGACAGCTCCGAGATCCGTTCTTCGGTCTGCTTTTTGTTCATGCCGTAGATCCCACACAGAAGCTCCAAATTTTCCTGTACCGTCAGATTGGGCGCGAGGGCGGTTTCCTGAGGGGCTACCCCAAGGAGCCGTTTGACCTTGTCCGACTCCTTGCACACGCAGTAGCCTTCCACAAAGGCCTCCCCCTCCGTAGGTCGAGTCAAGCAGGACAGCATGCGGATAGCGGTACTTTTCCCCGCTCCGTTGACCCCCAGAAGGGCAAAAAGCTCCCCCTTCAAAACCGTCAGATCCAAGCCGTCTACCGCTGTGATCTTCCCGTATACTTTTTTCAGACCTTTTGTTTCAATCGCAAACACAGTTTTCCCCTCCTCCGGTGGTTTTTTCTCATTATACCACAGAAAAAAGAAAAAATCTGCCCTCTCTGCCTCATCGGTAGCAAGCCCCGCCTCATCGGCAAACCGGAGGACGTTATGAGTTATGAGTGATGTGAAGTTGAGCGTAGAAATCGGAAGTCTGCAAAACCGGAAATGGAGTTTTACAAAAAACACTCCCTACGGGGAGTAGGGAGCGGAGAGTTTTGGAATGTATTATGTGTTGGAAAGGAACATTGCCAAATAGGCCGCAGAAGGGATAAGGCATCCAAGCCAATCCAAGACAGAGCTGAAGCCTCTGGTTCTCGTGCGACGGAGAAGGACAAAATATTGACCGTATTCACGCAGATTCCCATAAGCAAGAGACAGGAACAGCGCCACAGCTTCCACAAGTCCCAGCAGTAGCCCAAGGACCAGAACAGGGTACTCCAGCCATGAGATCCATGAGAAAAGCATGCCCACAAAGAAGATGCCCAAGCCCCCAAGGAACAGATAGTTGACAGGGTATAAGATACCAAGTCCCCTCTCCCTGTGAAGCTCCCGATACAACCAGTAATTTGTATAGCCCTTCGTGTGCTTCTTCACAAAGGATCTGCTCATTTTCTTCACCTCGCAGTAAGCCGATACCCCCATGCGAAAAAAGAAATAAGCAAATACACTGATCAGAAAATATAAAACATTGATCCCAAAAAAGGACATGAGATATACCGCCTTTCGTCATGGTGTGAAAAAGAGTTTATCTAATTAAATTATACCATAAATTAAGTTGTTTTGCATACAAGTGATAAGCGATGCAGCTTTGCTGTGATAGGTGATGCGATGCGTTCCACACACGCGCTGAAGGCGTGCATCACGGGCGAAGCCTGCATCACGCACGAAGTGTGCATCACGTTCCGCAAGGAACGCATCACTCAAAAAGACCTCTTTCGCCCAAAAGCGAAAGAGGTCTTTTTGTGGCGGAGAGGGCGGGATTCGAACCCGCGAGACGCTTTTAACGCCTACACGATTTCCAGTCGTGCGCCTTCGGCCAGCTCAGCCACCTCTCCATACGCCAGTCTCTCTTGAAACCAGCTTGTTTATTATACTCCATGGTTCCCGATTTGTCAAGCTTTTTCTTGCAAAATTTTTGCTATTTTTTGCAAATTGAAAAAAGACTTGGGAAACATCCCTGCATCACTCCGTCATAAGGGCGGTTTTGCAGGCATTGAGCATCTGGCGCATCATGGGAATACAGGTCAGGCCACCGGAGCCACCGTCTTCTACAACTACGATAAATGCAATAGGCATTGCCTCATCCTTGACATAGCCGCAGAACAGGGAGTTGGCCTCCTGTTCTCCTCCGCGCTGGGCTGTGCCGGTTTTCGCACCTACATATAATTCGGCAAAATTCTGCACACCGTAGCTTTCGACCACTGCCCAGTGCATGGCCTTGTCCAGTCGTTCTGCCACTTCCTCTCGGATCATAGGCTCACACATGGTGGTGGCAGCACGGTAGGCCTCTACTCCCCCTGTGCGGATCTCCGACACCACATAGGGCTGTGCGGCAACCCCTCCATTGGCGATAGCGCCCATAAAGACCATATATTGGCAGGGATTGATCTGGTTGGTGGACTGTCCGACACCTGCCCATGCAAGGGCATTTTCCGACACATTGTTCAGCTCTACCTTACCCTGTGCCGTACGGAAGCCGTCAAAATACAGCCGTTCCGTAATGCCGATCTCATCCACATATTTCTGAAGGATCTCCGGTCCAAGCTCCACAGCAAGCTGTGCAAAAACAATGTTGCAGGACTTGGAGACAGCTGTATCAAAATTCAGATCTCCGTGGGTGCTGTGACAGTTGATGATCTCGTTATTTACCTTCCAGCTACCGTTGCATCGGAAGGTGCGGGTTTCCAGATCCTCCAGCTCTTCGATGGCCGCCACAGAGGTCACCAGTTTGAAGGTCGAACCGGGTGTATAGGTGGAATGGAGGAAGCGGTTGACATACACACCGTCATAAGCACCACTGTCATCCACCACAGAGGGATTCAGGGGATCAAAGTTCGGACCGGACACCATACAGAGGATCTCTCCGGTTTTGTAATTATAGATTCCGATAGTTCCCTTGCGACCTGCCAGAGCATCCTGTGCCGCCTTCTGGATCTGGGCATGGACTGTCAGTTCCATTGTAACTTCCTGATCGGTCTGCCCCCCGCCAAAGAGGTCATAGGAGGTCAGCTCATCGGAATAGTTTTCGAAAATATAATCGGGAATATTCCCCTGCACATCGCCCAGAAGATGGAGCGTACTGCTCCGCAAAAGGGCATCGTCGGGGTAAGTCCGTCCATCTGTGGCATCCACCAGAAGCTGACCTGTACGGTCATATACCTTGCCACTGTTCAGATGGCCGTTGGTATATACACTGGTATTACTCTGATGCATATACCACTCCTGTGAATGCAGTACATAGCGTACCACAATGACGCACAGTCCCAGGAAAAGGGTCACAGCCAGGAGAGTCGCCGCCCAGGCACGATTTGCGATTTTATTCATCTTTTTTCTCCTTTACACGGGCAACCTTGACTGCTACGGAGGCATTCTGTCGGGTATCCGCACCCTTCACGAAGGCCACCAATCCCCAACTGCACAGCATACTGGAGCCACCGTTGGATACAAAGGGGAAGGTCACACCCGTCAGGGGCAGAAGATCCATTGTGCCGAACACATTCAATATAGCTTGGGTCATCATGACCGCTATAGCGGCGCTTGCGCTGATGGTATAAAAGCTACTGCGCCCAACCTTGGCGGAACGAAGGACAAAGACCGCAGGGACGAGAAGCATAAGTACCATGATCACTGCCATAATGAGACCCCATTCCTCGCTGATAAAGGCGAAGACCAGATCCGTATCGGAAGCACCCACAGCCTTTAACCAGCCTTGTCCCACTCCCAATCCAAAGAGTCCACCAACGGCAATACGGATCATAGAACGGGTCTGCTGATAGCCCAGGTGGGTATTGGCATGCTCCCACACATGACCCCAGCCTGCAAAGCGATCCCGTACATGGTTGCCGAAGAACACGATCACGATCGTCGCTGCAAAGACCAATGCCACAATGGCAAGTGCCACCGTTGCCACATTGCCGGAGCGGAGATAAGCAACCACAAGGAAGGTCACAAAGAAAATCAATGCCGCGCCGAAGTCATTCATCAGCACCAGACAACCGCAGACCACCACGGAATATACAAGAAAGGACAGTACATTCCGCTTGGTGACTACACGATCCATGGTGGACGCTCCCACAAAGATGAAGCACAGCTTCACCAGCTCCGAGGGCTGGAAACTGAAGCCACCGATGGCGATCCAGTTGCGTGCGCCGTTGATCTCTTTACCGAAGATCAGGTTCGCCGCCAGAAGAAGCATACCACCTACTGCCGCCGCATAGCGGAACAGCTTGGCAGTATTCAAGCTACGCAGGGACAGGGATATGACCAGATAGATCAACACACCGACGGCAATACAGATCACCTGCTTGTGGATCTCGCCGGGACTGTCGGAGGCAATGACCGACAAGCCCAGGGTTGAAAGGAAGAAGCTCAAAAGTTCCACCTCAAAGCCACTGCAACCGGTGGCGCGGATGATCAAGAACAGAAGCCACTCGATGCCAATGAGGAGCAGGAAACCGGTATACACCTGCATGGAATAGGCAGGCTTGGTGACCATCCACAGGCACAGCCCCGTAACAAACTGGAACAGGGTCAGCATAAGCAGGGTCACACTGGGCAGAGCCTGATCCACAGGACGGGTACGCAGGGAGTTCTGCTCTTGGATCTCTCTGTCCGTCACCGGTGTCAGAGTGAATTCCACACCGCCCAGTGACACCGTATCTCCGTATTGGACAACCGTAGCACTTACCGTCCGACCGTTGACCTTGACACCGTTTTTACCGCCGATGTCCGTCACGGACCAGCTCCCGTCGTCATAACGGGTGAGAGCTGCGTGAAAACGGGACACCGTTGAAAATTTCAGAATAATATCACTGGATCTGGCACTGCCGATGATGTTCTCCCAATGTGTCACAGGGAGCATCTGACCGTCCTTCATTTTCAGCCAGCCCCAAATCTCCGGCTCTTGACGGAAGCGGAGCAAGGGCTTGGCGCAACGCCAAAGGATAAACAGTGCCATCACCGGGGCAATATATCGCCAGGCCGATACCATAGCCTGTGCAATTTCTAAGCCTTCCATTTGGAAGAATGCATTGGACAAAGCTTTCGCCCTCCTTTCCCATTAGACCTCCGAGAGGTCAGTCTTCGTAATTGCTGTCTTCCTCTGCATTGCGGTCATAGCCCAAGGACTCCCGTTGCAGGGGAAGGGGCTTTTCTACCACAGGCAGATCCGTCACCGATGTTACATCGCAATACAGATCCGTGTCTGTCGGCAAGCGCTTCTTCCGCAGACGCTTGTTCACTCCGTCTGCAATGAGTGTATAGACCACGGCGAAAATCGGCACACCGATGAGCATTCCCATAAAGCCGAATACACCGCCGGAGATCAGGATGGATACCAGAACCCAGAAGTCTGAGATCCCAAGCTTCTCTCCCAAAATACGGTTCTCAATAATATTTCCGTCGATTATCTGCAAAATCAGAATAAAGATACCGAAATAGACTGCATCAACGGGATTCTCAATGAGCAGAAGAATGACAGAGGGGATCGCTCCAATAAAAGGCCCAAAGAAGGGGATAATGTTGGTAGCACCCACAAGGACGGAGATCAGGGGTGCAAAGGGTACATCCATGATCAGCAGGGCAATATACGTCACCACACCCACAAACATGGCATCGATCAGCTTGCCGATCACATACCCACTGAAGATCCGATTTGTCCGACGGGCAACTGTAAAGAACCGATCCGCCCGTTCCGTACGGAAGACAGCAATCGCAAGCTTCTTGGTCTGTGCGCACAGCTCCCGTTTGTACACCAGAATATAGACCCCGGCAATGACACCGATCAGCATATTGAACACCGTTGCCATGACGCTGTATACGGAGCTGAATGCACCCAGAAGGATCTGTAGCAAATTCAGATTCTTCAGGTAATTTGCCACCATATTCATGAGGTCTTCAAAATTATTCTCCATCCAAGTACCCAGAGGAGTCCCCTCAAAGGTTCCGTGCACCCAGTTCATCACCGTATTGTAATAGCCCTGTAAACGCTCCGCAGAAACCAGTTCCACAATGCTTGTATAAATGCTGGGTGCGATCATGGCGATGAGGGCATAGATGGCCGCCACAAAAATCAAAACTGTCAGGGTCACAGCGATCCACTTGACCACTGTATCCTTCCGCTTATCCTTCCACTTGGTCTTGCGGAACAGCTTGTACAGGCAACGCTCTGCAAATTGCAAAATTGGGTTCATCAAATATGCAAACACACAACCGTAGAGCAGAGAGGAAATGATCTTCAAGAAATCCAAAATCAGGGCATACACCCCTCCCAGATTGGAAAAGATCAGCCAGAACAGCACTGCGGCAACCAGCACCAGAAAGCCTGTTAAGCCCCATTTGAAATACTTATTGTTCCTTTGCAGCATTCCAATACTCCCTCCTCGATATTTGTAAAAATCTGCATATACATATATAGAATACCACGATTGAGAAGAATCGTCAAGTGGAGAAAAAAAGCACTTGCCCTTTTCCGACCTTTGTGGTATGGTATGATAGGGTGATAATTATGGCAAAAACCGAAGGCCAGAAGCTAAAGCTTCTGTATTTGAAAGATTATTTGTGCAAAAACACAGACGAAACTCATCCGGCCTCTGCCCAAGTCCTGCTGGATCATCTGGAGAATCTGGGCATCCGTGCGGAACGGAAAAGTCTGTATACCGACCTAGCCGCCCTGAATCTCTACGGGCTGGAAGTAGAATACCGTCGCAGTTCCCCGGAGGGCTACTATGTCAAAAAACGGGACTTTGAGATCTCGGAGCTGAAATTTCTGGTAGATGCTGTCCTGTCCTCCCGTTTCCTCTCCCCGAAACATTCTGCCCAATTGATCCGCAAATTAGCCGCCCTTTCCAGCATTCATGAAGCGGAATTGCTCCGCCGTGAGATCGTGCTGGCAGGCCGTGTGAAATCAGAAAGTGAAGAAAGCTTCACCGCCATCGACACCCTCCACGAGGCCATCGCCCTGAACCGCAAGATCCGCTTCCGCTATTTTGACTGGGGTGTGGACCTGAAAAAGCACTTCCGTCAAGGGATCTATGAAGCCAGTCCCTATACCCTGCTGTGGGATGACGAGAACTATTATCTGGTGGCACACAGCAACAAGCACGGACTGACCCACTACCGTGTGGATAAAATGGAGGAGATCCACCTGACCCAAGAGCCCCGTACAGTTACGGAGGAAACCCGTGCCTTCGATCCCGGTACATATTCCAAGGAAATGTTCGGCATGTTCCGTGGGGAGCGACTGCGGGTAAAGCTTCGTTTTGCCTCCTCTCTGGCAGGTGTGGTGGTAGACCGCTTCGGCAAAGAGCTGGTATTGACCCCCGACGGTGAAGATGCCTTCACCTTTCAGACCGAGGTTGCCCTGTCTCCCAACTTCTTTGCCTGGCTCTGCCGTTTCAGCGGTCGCGCCAACATCATCCATCCCCCGGAGGCGGTAGATGCCTACAGAGACTACTGCCGGAAGCTACTGGATTCCGCTGAAGATTCTATTAAAAAGTGATGTCGCTACGCCGATTGAGGAAAGGAGTATAGCAATGCTGTTTGAGGAGAAGCAAATCATTTTGAAAGACAACACTTATCGTAGCGAGTTCCACATGCAGAAATATCTGTAACCCCTTCCAAGCGCAGTTCCGTCTGTTTGATCATACGATCTTTGCATATCCTTTTGCAAAACAGAGCGATAAACCGGAATTTAGCTTATCGGCCTGTTTGATGTTTTGTACAAGCTACCGTAAGAATATGTAGCAACCATCATTGATCGGCGTAGATGGCACTTCAATGACTGTCAAGCCTTTCTTCAGAGGTATGCACCGATCGTAGGGCAAGCTGCCTCAGCTTGCCGGTGCAGGAATCGAAAATTTGTACCGCAGTTCGTTTTCTTGGTGGAACTACCTGATTTGTGCCGTTTTGCAAGTCACACAAGTCTGCCGCTTCGCGGACGGCAAGCTGGGGGCAGCTTGCCCTACGGTTAATATGTGCGTTTATATGTCATTTCCCGTTTCTGTAGTGCCTGCATCGCCGATCAGTGATCGGCGCTACGAAGGAAGTCGATGGTGTGTGCGATGGAAACTATCACAGGCTATAAACAGACCGACAAATTTCAGTTTATCGCTCTGATGATTTGACGCTTTGTGTCATGAATTGATGCGCGGCATCATGATTTCTCGCTACGCTCCATGATTTGAATTGCCAAAAAACAATGTGCCGTAAGGCACAAATCATGCCGTAAGGCAAATCATGGCATAGCTAATTCATGCCCGGCAGGGCAATTCATTATCGTACTGAAAGCACGATAAACCGGAATTTGAAGATAGGAAAAGCCCCTGATCAGGAAGCAAACGCTTGTTGATCAGGGGCTCGGTATTTATCCGACGAAGTAGGCCTTTGCGCTATCGGAGTAGGCGAAGAGGGCCTTGCAGACGGTCAAAAGCTGATCGGTTTTGTTGTTGCCGTAGGTATCTGCACTATAGGTCAGGGTGTTGGAAACGGGAGTATCCCCTGCCATGACCCGTACGGTTACAGCCGTACGAAGCTCTGCAGCAAGAAGTCCGTAATAGGAGAAAGCGTAAAGGCCGTCTTCCTCTCGATAGACTTCGATCCCTCGGAGGGTCTCGATCCGTGTTTGTCCTTTATAATCCACATAGGTGACGATCATGGACAGGTCTTCAAGGTTCCCTTGATATTTAGATAGGTCGGCAATGAACTTGATACCAACCTTGGATTGAAGATCCAGAGTCTTACCCATCCAGACCACAGATGGATCGGACAGTTCCTCTCCCACCTGATTGAGAGATCCGAAGGTCACGGTATCAAGGCCTGTCAAGTAGCTCTTCTGTTCTTCCGTCATGTTGGCATCTGCAAGGGTATCCGTCCGGTAGCCCTTGTAAGTCTGGATGGCAGAGCCGTACCGAAGGAGATCTGCACACAGGGTCTTAAGGGTCTGAGGGATAGAGGCTTTCCCCATCTGGGAATAGGCATAGGTTGCAATGCTGTAGGTATCTACAGGGGATCGGTAGTTCTGCCCATCCTTGGTGCCGTAGAGGGTCGTAGATAAGTCTGTGGTCATGTGGATAGCTGTGAGCCCCTCTAAGGTAAAGTAGTAATAGCTTCCCTTAAGCTCCGGTTCCAAAATGATCGCCCGCTCTTCCCCCTCTTCATTTCCCACATGGTCGTAGTAGCGGCACTCGGCATAAACGGTATCCATATCATAGCCTTCCATGGCTTCCACAGCGACAGCAAAGTTCACGGAAATATCGCTTGCTAAGTTAAGAGTATGCCCCAACTTCAGAGCACTGTCTTCCGTCGGTTCGGTGGGTTCGATGTATTCCACAGCACCGCAGACGCAAATCCCGTCTACAAATGCATGGTCTTTTATGATATTGGTACTGCAATAGACACAGTATGCGCTGTGGGTTCCGTCTCCCAGATCCGTGTAGCTACTGTAGCTGTGCCCCTTGTCCGGATCTGTGGCAGGGATATTATTGACATCCGTGGGGAAATACAGCACCTGAGGACCGTAGCCGGATACATAGTCTACCGTACCGATAGCCTTAGTCCACTGTCTTGTGTAATACTGGGTGATACTGTAATCTGCTGTAGCGGCATAGTCCCACTTGGGCGTGGGCCAGAGAGCAATGTCCGGATCGATGGCCTCATAGACCACCTGTTGGACATTATTGGTGCCGTGGTGGGCGATCTGGACAATATCGCTCTTGAGGCTGAAATATTGGGTGCTGTCGGCCTTGTTGGCATCGTGGTAGCGTTTGAGCATAATGCCCGCAGACTGCGCCGCATCTCCGAGGAATAAGATGGTCTTGCTTCCCATGGTTACACGGAATACCACACTGGAGTTGTTCAGGTTATCTGCTGTCAATTGGGCGATGGTCTCATTGGTGTAGACATGTCCTGCATTGGCCTTGGTGCCGGAAAACTTGGTGGTAATGTTATCACAGCCCCAGAACAGGTCATCCACCGTCATAAGGATATCAAAATGGACATCATCAAAGTCAAAGGAAGAATTGCACTTTCCGCTGTGAACAGGATTAACGCTAACGATCCGAGTGGGATTTCCCTGCCGATCCTTTAGCAGTCCCACTTTGTTCAGGATATTTGCCACAGCATTCTTGATCTTAGTCGGGTTGGCATTATAGAAATATTTGTCTGTTTCCTCCGCCGTAGGCATACGGTGATAGAAGGTATCTACGGTCACTTGGGAAGCATATTTGTTGGCAAACTCTAACAGGACTCCGTAATGATCCCCGTGGGGATGGGTCAGGAACCAAGCATCAATATGGGGATTGGTCTCCCCCGTGACCTTTTGTAAGTAAGAGAACATATATGCACCGTCATACTCGCTCCAACCACCATCAATGACGATGGTCTTCCCCTTCCCGGTGCGGATGACGTAGGACATATTCTGCTGATAGTCGTTTTTATCCGTATCGGGATTGACGCAAGGGAGCTGGTGGAGGGTCGCCACTCCCGTACTGTTGGTGATGGGAGAAAGGGTACCCATGTTCATAAGATCGATGGAATAGATCATCTGCCCATCTGTCCGGGAATTTCCCTCCACGGCAAAATAGATCTTTCCGTTTAAAACTTGCAGACCGTTAATAGAAGAAGTGCCTACATTGGCAATGGTGGCCTGACAGAGGAATTTGCCGGAACTGTTCAGCTTGCCGATCATAGGAACCACACCCTCACCGGCACCACCGCAGGTAAAGATGGTATTCTTGTCATACAGCTCTACCCCTTGGAAAGAGCCGTTGGGGCGGACGATCTGATCGGCGCCGGATTGGGTCAGGGAATACATGATCTTCTTCCGAGGGGCCTCCTTAGATAGGTCAACAGATTGGCTTGCATCCAGCAGCTCGTTGAGTCCCTTGGTGTCATAGCACGCATAGGTAACAGTGCCTTCCGTGGTCTGTACACGGAAGATGGTGTATTGGCTGTCGGCACAAACATTGTTGCGGTACAAGGTGCCCACACGGGAACCGTCTGTGGTCACATAGTTCAGGTGATCAAAGCGGTTCAGCTGGGTATAGGTGTAAGTCTTACCTGCTTCATAAGGCACTCTGGCCACCTGTGTGGAATAGTTGGTAGTTGCAGAGGTGTCGATCTTGCAACCTACATAGAAATACAGCTTATTGTTGTAATAGTAGCCTGCAAGGGATTCTCCGCGACCGCAGTTGTTCAGGGTCATGTGATCCCGGTAAACTGCCTTATCCCCTTGGATCTCCAATCTGGACAAGTAAGTGATGCCACTTCCCCCGTGCTGGGTTAAATATAAAGTATCACCATCTATAAAAAAATTCTGAACGATAAGCCCATAGGGCAAGCCCGTGAGGGTATAGCGATACTCTGCATTGAGGCTAACGGATTCCGCAGGCATAGGAGCCGCCAACACCGTAGGAATAGGGGAAAGTAGGAGTGCCAATACCAAGAGAACCGCAAAAATTCTTGTTTTCATCCTTTTCTCCTTTCATCAAGGTACAATTATGTTACTTAGCACCGGAGTACTGAAGCATAGCTCCGGTACTCCTATAAGTTCAACTGAAATATGCTTTTGCGCTGTCGCTGTAGGCAAAGAGGGTCTTACAAACTTCCAGAAGCTGATCGGTTTTGTTGTTGCCGTAGGTGTCTGCGCTATAGGTCAGAGTGCAGGAAACAGGGGTGTCCCCCTCCATGATCTGTACGGTCACGGGGGTACGGAGTTCCGCCGCCAAGAGACCGTAATAGCTAAAGGCATACAAACAGCGGTTTTCCTTGTAGAGCTCCATATCCTCTAAGATCTCTGTCCGTTGGGTACCGGTGCGATCTACATAGGTGACCTTTAGGGTAAGATCCTCTTTATTGCCGGTGTAATTGGTGAGGTTTGCAACAAATTTAATACCTACCTTGGATTGGAGATCCAGAGACTTACCTTCCCAAGTGATAAGGGGCGCGTCCAATTCCGTTCCTACTTGGTTCACAGAACCGAAGGTCAAATTTTCTGTATCCGTGAGGTACAGTTTCTGCGCTTCGGTCATGTTGCGGTCGGCAAGATCATCTGTACGGTAGCCCTTGTAAACTTGAGTTGCGGAACCGTAACGGAGCAGATCGGCACAGAGAACTTTCAGGCTATTGGGGACGGAATCCTTGCTCATCTGGGAATAGGCATAGGTTGCAATGCTGTAAATATCCGTGGGAGAATAGTAAGGCTGTCCGCCCTTGGTGCCGTAAAGCACAGTGGTCAATTCCGTAGTCATTTGGGTGGCATTGAGACCCTCTAAGGTAAAGTAATAATACTTGCCGTTGAGGACAGGTTTCAGAGTTACGACCCATTCTTCTCCCTGTTCATTCCCCACATAGGTATTATAACGACATTCGGCATAAACGGTGTCCATATCGAAGCCTTCCAGAGTAGTTACAGGAACCACAAAGTTTACGGAAATGTCGCTTGCTAAATTAAGAGTGTGGCTCAGTTTCAGGGTGCTGTCTTCGGTCGGTTCCACAGATTCTACTGCACCGCAGGTACACACGCCGTCTGTATAAACATGAGGTTCTGATGTATATTGAGCGGTAATGAGCGTTTCTGCAACAACTCCTGTCAATGCCTTGTCCCAACCTGCAAAGGTGTAGTGATAGATTTCGTCACATGGCTTGGTGGGAATCGTTCCGCTGTAAATGGCGGTGTCCCCTTCTGCTACCTGCTCTGTAGAAAGGACAGTGCCGTCTTCGTTTTGGAAGGTGACGGTGTACAGAGGATCCGGGAGAGTCGCCTTGGGTCCGATGTAGAAATAGTCTACCTCAATGATGCCTTCTCCCTCCTTGGGCGCCAAATTGTTGATGTAAATACGGAGAGATTGGATCTCGGATTCTTCAATAAAGAAGGAAGGCATGGGTACAGTCACAGTAAAGTAACCGCTGTCAATCATGGAAGCATCGTAGTTATGTCTCAGCAAGGGATTATAGTAGAAATCCGTCCGCGCCGCACTGGCGTATGCAATGCCGATGGAAAGAGGCAGGGTCTTGTCGTTGGCCTCGGCATTGTCAATGCGGATCCTCATCTGCAGATAATCGGTCCGGGAGGGCTTATAGCTCAGGGGACGCTCACTGACGGTAGTTCCCGTCTGGATATAGTGGTTACCGGCCTCTTTCACACGGGCGATCATGGTTGCGTTGAGAGGATCAAACCACGCACCACGCATAGAAGCAGTACGGGCAAACCATTGGGTGTTATCATAGTTTACATATCCGTATTTCTCGGTCATGTACCGCATCTCGTCGGTGTCACGATCCGTAAAATCGAAATACAGATAGTCCTTCTCGGGCAAATGCTCCTTGGGGCCGATATAGACTTCATCAATGGTAATGGAGGCGGTCTTGCCGGTAACGGGAGCAAGATTGGTAAAATACAGGCGGAAGGCTGTGATCTCACTTGCATTTACAAAGGTGCTGTTCATGGGCAGAGTGATGACAAAATACTGCCCGTTAAACTGTTCTTCCGTAATGGTTTGGGTCACTCTTGCGCCGTAGTCGAAGTCTTCCTTTCCGGGGTGTTCATAGACGATACCGGCGGTCATAGAGGTAGTAGCGTCATTGGCGGTGACGTTGGAGATCTTCAGACGCATCTGGAAACAGTCACCCTCTTGGGGGATGTAATGGAGGGGTCTGTCCCCTACTACAGTGCCGGTCTGGATATAGTGGTTGCCACCGGCGGTGAGGCTCACGGTCATGGTTCCGGCGGTATTATCGAGGTTTGCACTGCTCATAGAGGCAGGTCTGGGGAACCAGTTACCGGTGTCATAATTGAGACTGCCATAGATCCGATCCTGATAGCGGAATCTCGCAAGTCTCTCGTTGGCAAAGCCAAAGTACATCCCACGGGTAAAGCGGAAGGCATCCAGTGCTACGGTGCCGCTAAACTTCAGATAGACCGTATGCTTACCGGGGGTCACATTGGAGATCTTTACCTGTGCAGAGGTGTAGCTTGTGCTGTTAAAGCTGACTGTTCCCACCTTGTTAGCCGCCGCTGTTCCATCAATGTAGGCAGTAACGGTACAGCTTGTACCGGCGGCCTTGGCGGTAAAGATGTTCTCCGTGCCGTCAAATTCGATATCCTTGTAAATGAGGGTGTCGATCTTTGTCAGATTGGAAACAACCTTGTTTTTGCCACTGTTCCAATCCTCGGGAACCGAAAAGCCGAAGGTGTCAAAATTGTAGCTTGTAAAGTGCTCTGCATCAATGCGGTCGGAGGCAGAACGAATACGGTACCGTTCCTGAATGTAGTTAACCAGAGGCCCCGGACGATCCGTCATAACTCCCGTATAGCCGATATCAAAGAGGTCTGCCCAACCGATCTCACAGTCTACCTTAGCATTTGCGCCCATATAGCTGGGGTCTCCTGTATTGCAACGGAGATAGATCCCCTGCTCTCTGCAGTAAGGAACCAAGGTATTGCGGATATGATCCTCGTTGGAATCGCTGACACCGGCGGCAAGTCCCAATACACGAATCCCCGCATCCAGAAGTTTCTGAATATTTGCAGGCTTATTGTTGTTGTACTCAAAGGAAATGGATGTCTTTACTTCTTCCACGGTCACAGGATCGGAGGGGTATTTCTTATTCCACAGCTCTGCCCCTGCATCAAACCAGGGTTCTAACTGGGACAGATTATAATTCCCCTTGAATACCACATATTCCACCATATCCCATTCCCTTGCGCAAACATATGCATGGGCGAAGCTGTCAGCTGTAGTGATTTTATCCATTAGGAGGAAGGCTTGCTTGTCGACCAGCTCCAGAATGGAGTCAAAACGGGAAATGGGCATAGTCCCTCCTGCCTTGGCAGTGCCAACATTGGCAACATAGGTAGGAAGGGAGTTAAGAACCTTAGCATCCTCGGCAGTGAGGATATAGGGGGTTCCGGTATTCCCCATACCATCTTCCAGTGTATACTTCTTCGCCTGCGCCCAAGTGATCTCATTGATATAAACTAAGGTATTTGCATTGGTCATGCGTCTCAGATTATCATCGTGGAGAGCAACAGGGACACCGTCCTTGGTTACATGGAAATCTACTTCAATGATGTCAACACCCATGTTCAGACAGGAATTGATACCCAGAATGGAAGCCTCAGGAAAATTTCGCCAGTCGGTCTTATGGGAAATGGCCATAGGGATCCCACGCTTTATTTTCTCCCACAGAGGCTGAGTACCAAAGGAAGGAACCGCATAGTTCCCCTTGGTCTCCGGCTTCTCCTCCGGAAGCTCCGCCGCAAACACCGGCACAGCCCCTAAAAGGAGGCAAAGACATAATAAAATCGCAAAAATCCGTTTCATAAACAAACTCCCTTCTATCTCCCGATTTCGGGAAAATAGCTATAAAATAACTATATCATACCATGAAATAAAACGCAAGAAATGTTTCCCAAATCACAGTTTATGAGTGATGAACCGTCCACCGACACCCTCATAGGTCCCTACAGTAAATTTGATGCTTTGTGCTGAAAAACCGAACAGAGGCATCCCCTGTCCCGGTATTCGATATATTTTCGGCTAATTTTCAATTTGTAAAGTATGCCTTTGCACTGTCGCTGTAAGCAAAGAGTGCCTTGCACAGTTCCAGCAGAGCGCCGGTCTTATTGTTGCCGTAGGTATCGGGGCTGTAGCAGAAGGTGGAGGACACAGCTTGTTCCCCTTCAAAGATCTGTACGGAAAGCACCTCTCTCAGCTCCGAAGCAAGGAGGCAATCTACGGTGAAGGAATACATACTGCGAGACTCACTGTAGGGCTGAAGCTCCGTCACGGTGACAGACATACTCTCTCCGAAGTTATCCCTGTAGTTGACCTTCATGGAAAGATCCTCAAGCTTCCCTGTATACGCAGCCAGGCTGAAGATGAACTTCAGAGACACCTTGGAGTCCAGAGACAGACTTTTGCCGATCCATGTCACAGAGGGCTCAGCCAGATCTCCCAGGTCCCTGTTGGTCTCCCCAAAGGTCACCGCCTCCAAATCCGACAGATGGGACTTGTGTTCCTCCGTCATATCTCCATCCGCAAGGGCGCTGAGACGGTACTCTTTATAAACCTGTGCCTTGGAGCCGTAGCGCAGAAGGTCGGCACACAGGGTCTTGAGACCTGCCGGAACAGCTCCGTTCCCCTTATTCAACTGAGAGTACGCATACTTTGCCACGCTGTACAGATCCGTATTGGAATAGTAGGGCTGTCCGTCCTTTTCTCCATACAGTACGGAGGAAACCGTATCATTCATCTGCACCGCCGTAATACCTGTAAGGGTGAAGTAATATAAAGCCCCATTTTTTACCGGCTCTATACGCACGGACTCTGTTCCCAGCAAAGTCTCACCCTCGTAATTCTCAATGGTGCTGACCAGATAAACCGTATCCATATCATAGCCTTCCAGCATGGTTACGGGAACAAGGTAATTGACGGAAATATCGCTCGCCAAATTCAGGCTGTGGCTGATCTTCCATCCGCTTTCCAACAAGGGCTCTTTCTCTTCCGGCTCACCGCAGATACACAGGCCATTTTCATAGCTGTGCTTCACCTCAAGGAAGCGGGCGGTAAAGACCGTGTCTTTACGGATATTTTCAAGGCTCTTATCCCAGCCTTGGAATACATAGTGGTGTACTCTGTCATGTGCCTTTGCAGGGGTTTTCCCGGAATAGGCCGCCGTATCTCCCTCTTGCACAGAGACGGTTTCCAAAATCTGTCCGTCTTCATTGCGGAAGGTCACGGTATACAGAGGCAAGGGCAGGCTTGCCTTGGGGCCTACATAAAGATAATCTACGGTCAGGGACAGATTTTCCCCTGCTGCATTCTTGACATAAGAAAGCTGAGGACGGAAGCAGGAGATCTCATGGGCGCTCTTGTACTTAGCATGGCTCATGGGGAAGGTCAGGATGAAATATTCCCCATTTCCGTACTGCTCCAAAGAAAAATCTTTATAGCCGGAAGCCACCACAGAAGTTTCCCCGATGCCGAAATACAGGCTGAATCTGGCTGTACCGTTGGTCTTTGTGCTCACGGCATTTTCGATCTTCAGCCGTACCTGACAGTAGTCCTCCTGTCCCGGACGGAAGGCCAAGGGATATACGTTGTGTGCAGGGCCACTGTGGAAGTAGTGATCCGTCCGGCTGTCCAACTTGGAATACAGGCTCATGGTTCCCCCTTCTGTCACAGGAGCAGTGGCGTAGGTGGAATTTGTCCACCAGCTTTCCGGCAAATCGGGATCGGTATTGCCGTAAAGCTTGTCCTTGTAACGCTCCTGCCCTACAAGATCCCCGTTGAACTCCGCCAGATAATAGGCATCCCGTGCAGGCAAGTCTTCTTCCCAACCGATGTAAAGATAATCAATGCTGAAGCGAAGCTGTTCCCCCTCCGCACTTGTAACATCGGAGATCTGAGGACGGATGCTGACGATCTGAGGGACGGAAAGATAATTCTTGCTGTCCATGGGGAAGGTGATCGTTGCCCAACCGGCATCCATATACTCTTCCACAGGAAGCTCCACATAGTCGGAGCCTGCGGAGTTGTTATCCTTTGCGCCGTAAAGCAAGCCCAGACGGATCAGACCCTTGCTGTTGGTGCAGATACCGTTTTCCAAGCGGATACGCATTTGACACAGATCACCCGCCTTTGGGATGTACTGCAAGGGATACACCCCGAAGGTCTCACAGCTCAGAGCATAGTGCACTGTGGAGGTAGAGCCCTGAGAGGCTGTGAGGATCAGCACCCCATTTTCCACCTTGGGAGCTTCATCGTTGTTGGAGTTTGTCCACCAGCTTTCGGGGCTGTCCAAATTCTTCTCTCCGTAGACCTTGTCCCCATAGCGCAGATGGTCGTCATAGGTATCGGTGAAGTCTGCAAAGAGATTTTCCTCCCTTGCGGGAGCAGTGCTTTCCGGCCCCACATACAGATAGTCTATGTGGAAGGTCACACTCTCCCCCTCTGCGGAGTTCAGACGTCCAAACTGGAAGCGCAAACTGCTGATCTTCTCTCCGGAGAGATATTTTTCACTGTCCATGGGGAAGGACAAGGTCACATAGCCCTTGTCGGAAAGCTCCTCCACGGAAAATTCCACCTGATCGTAGCCTGCCGTAGCATTGCTCCCCATGCCGTAGTACAGTTGGAACACTCCCTTACCGCTGCTTTGGCTACATACTCCATGCTCCACAGAGAAACGGAGCTTGCAAATATCACCCTCCTTAGGTGTATAGTTCAGGGGGAAAACATTGTGCGTCCATGCACTGTGGATATAGTGGTTGTTCCGTCCCTCTGCATTGGTGGAAGCAAAGGTCAAGATCCCTTTGTTCACCGTAGGCTCTGTGGCATAGCTTGGATTTGCCCACCAGTTTTCGGGATCGTCGAAATCCGTATTGCCGTAGGCACTGCCTGCATAACGGATCCGATCCTCTGCACCTGCCTCAAAGTCAAAGAACAAAGAAGTCTGCTCGGGAAGTAAGTCATAGGAACCTACATAGAGGTAGTCCACCGTTAGCTTCCCTGCACTTTCTCCCATACCCAAGCCACTGAAGTTGATGCGCAGGGCTGTAATGTCCGTAAGCTCCCTCTTTTCCTCGGGCACAGGCAGGGTCAGGACAAGCCACTGTCCCTGTGCATCCTCCTGTGTCAAGGCGGTCTCCGTCAGCTTGCGGATCCGATCCTTGCCGTTCAGATGGGAGTTACGGGATGTATAATAATAAATACCCACCTTTGCCCCGCTTGCTACGGTGAAGTTCTCCAATTTCACCTTCAACTGGATCACCTCTTTGTCTCGGAGGCTCAGTTGCAGGGGGAATTTTTGGGTCAAATAGGGTCCTGTTTGCAGATATAGGCTTCCACCCTTGGGATCCTGCTCCATGGTCATGGAAACCGCGCCATTTTCATACACGGGAGCGCTCAAGCGACTGCTGCTGTAGCTCCAATTTCCCTGTGAAAAATCCACGGAGCCGTATTCTCCCCGATTATATCGAGAGGAGCTTTCAAAATCAAAATAGGTAGAGGAGGGCGCATTTTTCCGACTGCCGACATAGAGATAATCCATGCTGATCTTCCCTACCGAAGTCTCATCCACGCTCTTGGTATAACGGAACCGCAGACCAAGGGATTTGATAAAGTCGCTGCTGCGGAATTCCTCATCCACAGGGATCCGCAAGGTGATATATTCCCCATTGGAAATGGTGAAGGGTACCGTAAGCTCGCCCTTTCGGCTCACCTCTCCCTTTGCTTCCTTAGTGTACAAAAGGGTAAGTAAAGGTCGTTTCCCCTCCGTTGCCACAAGATCCTCCGTCTTGAAGCGTACTTCCAGAATTTCCGCAGTCTTGGGATCGTAGGACAGGGCATGACGATTGCGGTCATTCCAGGGATATGTCCCCGCCTGTGCCGTAGTCTCCACATATAGTCCCTGATCCGTCCCCGCCGTACCGTTGTATTCCTGTGTCCCATATACCTGCAAGGCTCCACTGTCCACGGAGAAGTAATGTCCCACCCCTGTAGTCAGATTGGTAGCCCATGCATCTTGGGAATAATCATAGCCACCGTAGGTGCCGGAGCTGTAGGCGGTAATGCTTCTGTCCGAATCAAAGCCAAAGTACAGATCCTCAGGCTCCTTGCCGAAGGAAAGGTAGTCCACGACTGCCTTTCCGCCCTTCAGCCCGCGGAAAATCAGCTTGATGCCCTTCACATTCCCTTGGGGCAGGCTCAGGCTCTGCTTGTAGGTCACATAGTCTCCCCTTGTATCGGGACTGCACAGGAGGCTTTCCCCGCTCCACACATCCGTCAAATAGGATAGATAGATCTTGGGACTGTCGGAAGTAGCTCCCGTGAGCTTCAGCCGAAGTTGCACCGTGATCTCACCGCTTACGGAGAAATTCAGCTTCCCTGCACTGAGCTCCGTCATACCGCTCTGATCCAGAGGTAGACTGAGGCTTCCCCCGCTGACAGTAGGTGCAGAGGCACTTGCTGTCCAATTACTGCTCACACTGTAGTCCGTGTAGCCGTAAGAGGGGCTGGAATAAGAGCGATTCTGTGCAAAATCAAAGAGCAGGCAGTCCTCCTTTTCCGTAGCAAAGGTAGCGGCGATGCTCTTGCCCATGGCCTTGCTGAAGTCTACTTTTATGACTGTTTTTCCGCTGCCGCCGATCTGCAATTCCGCATTGGAGTCCGTCACATACAGACTGCGGTTGACTGTGACAGTGGCAGTTTTCAGCTCTTGGGTAGGATCGGACAGAGACAGGCTGTAAATGCCGTTCTTTTCCTGCACCATGAGGATCATGGGCTGATCTACGGTGATGCCGTTGTAGCTCCCTGCCTTCCAGAATACCATGGAGGTAATGCCAAGCTTTTCCTCCCGTACCACATGGAGATCCTCCGTACATTTCACCACGGAAATGTCGGGATCTGCGGAATACTCCTTGGTTTCTTCGGGGCTCTTCCCGGGGAGCATCACATAGCTGTAGCGTCCGTTTTCGGGAGTCTTTCCGTGACTGAGCCAGATCTCAAGGAAGCTGTGACTGCCGTTAATGGGAGAATGGGTCAGATTGATCTTGTTGTAATCGTCGTTGGTGTCATCCCCGTCATTGCTGGACTGACGGAAGCTTTTGTTCACATATACCTCGCCCCCTTGGGGGAAGTAATAGCCACCGAAATTCTCCCCATAGATCCATTGAGGGTCCGTATAATGCTTCGGCTCCGAGAAGCTGTTGACCTTTTCCAAAAGTGTTCCGTCTACCATAACGTCATCGGTGCCGTAGACGGTCTTTCCTCCCGCCACGGAGCTTTCCAAAAGCTCTCGATTGTCCACATAGGTGTTGACCCCGTTGTTTCTGGTGGAGAAATCAATATCCGAGCCCACGCAGACGATCTCATCGTCAAAGAGGAAGTAGGATTTTCTGGCACTGAGATCGGAGACTAAAACCTGCTTCATTTTGTTCCGCTCCGCATACTCGTCGGGCTGCGCGGAATTGTGGATCTTAATGAGCTCCTGTCGGGATTCCTCCTCCGTCCAGCTATAGGCCTCGAACTCCATGGCGGCGGCAATATACTTTCCGCCTAACTCCACACCGCCTACAAAGGAACAGGCTTTGGAGCCGTCCTCGTCATAGTCCTGCTTCCAGTCGTCCTTCCCCGCCGCCTCGTTATGGGTGTAGGTCATACCCGTGAAATAAGGGGCACGCTCACTCCAAGGCTGACGGAGGGTGGCATCTTCTTCCGTGGTGCCGGGCACGCGGTACATATTGGCAAAGCGCTGGAAATTCCCTCCGTATTGGTCATAGGCATAGTTGGTGGTATCGTCATAGACATAGACCATGCCGTCTCCCGTATGCCAGCCGTAACGGTTGCAACCGTTGACACATTCATAGGTTCCTATGCGGATGGAGCTCATGGCGATGCCTACGGTATAGCCTTGGGCATGCTGGACTGCTCGGTCGGTGCTGTAGCGCATATTGGCATAAACTTCATCCCCCACAGGGATGGTCTCATCCATGACAATGTTCTTCAGGGTCTGCACCAGATTCACTTCTCCCAGAGAGACCGCAAAGGAGCTGTAGGCCTTTTGGGTATCTGCGGGATCTTCCTGCACCACCATGGAGCGGATAAATTGCTTGATCTGCAGATCCTCTGCCTTCCCGAAACAGCCTACCAGACGCAGTGCCGCCTTTAGCACCTCCACCGCATAAGACTGTCCCGAATTGGGAAAACGCCCGCTGTTCATAGCAAGGAGGATGCCGTTATGTACCACGGGACGGAAGGTCTTCATAATCCACAGGAACTGATTTTCTCTCAGATCCGTTTTTGGCTCAAAGGCCGTCCCTGCCAGAACGCAATAGGCATCAATAATGCGGTTGCCCAGTACATCCGTGCCGTAAGTACCTTCCATAGGATAGTAGAAATGGCAAATATAAGAATAGTCCGCCTTTACCCCGTCCCGCTTGGCAGGATCATCCTCTAAGAAATCCACCAGATTGGTCAGAGATTCTTCCATAAGCTCCGCATTTTTCGTCAAAGCCGCGATCATGGGAGTCACCCCCAGACGGACACGGCGGTAGCCGATGCTGGTATTATCCGTTTTCCCCGTGTTATTGGGACGGATAGCATTCAGAAGCTTCAGACAGGTTGCATTGAGGCTGTCATTGATGCTCTGTTCCTTGGCGCTCCGGAAGGGATAGAGGATCAAAAGGGACTGCAAGATCTCCTTCTGTCCCCCGTAAGTCCAGTCCCACCAATTATAATTGGTGGAAGCAGAACCTGTATGCTGTTTGTCCCAATTCTCGTAGTTAAAAAATATCATAGCCTTTTCCAAACCATAGAAAATTGCCTGACGAAGTTCGGGATTTTGGTACAACTCCAAGGTCTGCACGACCCCACTGCTGTCCTTGTAACTATAGCTTGTTCCCGGCGTGCCGTAAGCCTTTGCCATATAGCACAGGTAAACCAGCTGCTTGCGCATGATGTCACTGGATATGAATATGCTAATATCCTGCGTACCGAAAACTCTACCGGACTGATCCCTGTTTTTCTCCAGATCCATCCAATATTTTCCGCCGTTGTAAGCCAGACCGGAGGTGCTGACACCGGAGGAGTTTTTAACCCCAACGATTTTTTGGATCTCCGTATCCGACCAATCTACATCAGATTTACCGCAGATGTTTTGCCGATAACGCTCTATAAGCTCATTCCAATCGGCCTCCGTATACCCTGCCCCCAAAGCCGTCACAGACAGCAGAGACAGAAGCAAAGAAACAAGCAAAGTCAACAATAAGATCCTTTTTCCCATAGTAACCTCCTATGCTTTTATTGTAATACTCTAATCATAGTCTACCACCGTCACAGACAACTGTCAACTTGAATCTCCCGACTTCCAAAAAAAGAATGCTCTACCCCAATGGTAAAGCATCCCTGAATTATGTTTTAACTTATCCCTTTTTGAGCTTACCGGATGGCTTTTTCTGCCTTTCTGACTGCCGTGATAAGGTTCATTTCGTTATAGACGATCATGTATCACTCGACATATCAAATTGTCCATGAATAGCCTCACCTTATTCGTCAATCTGAATATTCTCCACCCCATGAGCTAAAATGAGATTGATCAGCTCATTGCGGGAGTAGTTAGCTTCTGATGAAATACGGTCCAACGCCGCCAAAGTTTCTTCCCGAATACGAACAGTAATAATTTTACTGCCATCCTCTCCGCGTTTCTTTATTTTCAGAGGTTCGTTCATCATACAGTCTCCCCACAATCTATTTATATTTATTATATTATATATTGACAAACCTCATCATAATATACTATAATATGATAGCATATTGTATTACAATATGCTATCATAAACAAAGGAGAGATAATACCTATGGAGCAAACTCAAAATCAGCAAGAAACTCCGGTTAAAACCAAGTTTTGCAAGCACTGTGGCGGCAAAATTCCCGAAGCAGCGGTCATTTGCACTCTTTGCGGCTGTCAGGTAGAGACCATGGCCAAGGCTGAACAACCCAATATCGTGATCAACAATACCAACACCAATACTAACACCAATACTATCGCGGGCGCATTTGGCATGCGCGCTCGCAACAAATGGGTTGCCTTCCTCCTCTGCCTGTTGCTTGGCTTTGCAGGCGCCCACAAATTCTACGAAGGCAAAGCCGGTATGGGAATTCTGTATATTCTCACCGGTGGTCTTTTCGGCATTGGCTGGTTCATCGATCTGATCTCCTTGCTCTGCAAGCCCAATCCCTACTATGTAAGATAATCAAAAATCAATGGCTCTGCATCCTCAAGGAGGTATGCAGAGCCGTTGATTTATATGTAGAAGCTTATTTCAATGCTGTAAAGAAGGCTCTGTATTCCTATGTCGGAATTCAGAGCCTTTTGGGATGTTTACTTCTTTCTTGCCTTGCGGACTGCCATGATGCGGTTCATTTCGTTGTAGACGATCATGTAGCCTTCATCTACGCCCATACCGGGCTTGGCAAGGATCTGTACGGGCTGAGTTGCCATAGCGCAGTGGACACAGACCTGTGCGGAGCGGTCGGTCTCGTTGCAGGTACCGCCCTGATAGGCGCCGATGCCCTTTTCCTTGCAGTACAGCACAGCCTCGATGGTGTTGTTGATACCGCCCAGATCGGGGGTCTTGATCTGCACCATGTGGCCTGCCTTATTGTCGGCAAAGAGCTTGATGTCTTCCAGAGTATTGCACCACTCGTCGGCTACCAGTTCCACGTCACAGCCACGGTCATCCAGCTCCTTGGTCAGACCTGCCAGAGCGATCATCTGAGTTTCACGGTCGCAGTCGCAGTCCATAGGGCCTTCGATACGGAGCTTGAAGGGACTTGCGATCTTGCCCAGTTCTTCGATGTAATCGGCCATTTCCTTGTAGTTGTTGTTGCCGAATGCGGCGCCGATGGTGCCGTATACATCCATGTGCATGACAGGAGCGTAGCTCTCATCACTGCGGAACTGCAGGATGCGGTCACGGAGCCATGCTACATACTCAGCCAGCTTTTCGCCCTTACGGCCAAGCTTGCTGTCGATGTTGTTGATGAGAGCGTGGGGCAGAACCTGTGCGCCCTTAATGATCATCTTGTCGGCATTGTTGTAGCGGTCGTCGCCGGACTGGGTGAAGATGGCAATGGGAGTTTCGGAAACTTCACAGCCGTATTCCTCTGCAACCACTTCGCACATAAGCTTGCCCTGTGCCTTTGCCACGGCATCCAGAATGGCCTGAGAAACGCCGTAACGGATGGCGGTATGCAGGCGCTTGCCCTCTACCTCAATGGCTTCCATCATGGCGCAGAGGCCACGGAAGTCCTTTGCTTCCTTGCCAACCAGCTGGGGCTTGATGTAGTTCTCGATCACGGGGATGAAGTCCTCTGCTAAGAACAAAGGATCTCTGCCGCCTGCACCGGAATACTGGACAGCTGCGCAGTCGCCGTAAGCGATCTGGCCGTCTTCCAGTACCAGCATGACGGAGATGGACTCGCCTGCCTGACGGACAGCACGGAAGCCCTCGGTCACAGGCTCGCCGACATAGAAGGTACCGTCATGACCTGCGCCACCCTTAATAGCGCGCTGATCGTCGAAGTAGAAACCGGTTCTGCCACCGGAGCAAATCAAATCAATAATCTTCATGATATTGTTCTCCTTTTATCAATACTTGGGTCTGCCAACCAGTCTGCCCTTGCCGATGGCATAAACATCGTCAATGACCATCTGGAAGGAAGCCTTGCGGTTTTCAGCCTTTGCTCTTTCCTCGATCTTGCTGTTGTGGAAGTCCTTGAGCTCCTTGGTGAAGGGCAGGTTGCCCATGCTCAGGATGCGGACTGCGCCGTCATTGTCACGGCAGGGAAGCATGAGACCGGCATTGTAACGGCAGGGAGCGAAGGGAACGTCCAGCACACCGGCTTCTACGCCTCTGCAAACACCTACTGCAATATCTCCGTTA
>JAZMZW010000150.1:0-4868 GCA_045586205.1 Faecousia sp.
AACTCTACCACCTTGGTTTGGTGTGCCTTTTTTAGGGGGATTTTCGTTTTTTATGCACAAAAACCTAACAATCTGTGCATAACTCGCTCGTGGCGAGCCACCGCAGGACAGCCTCCGAAAATTTTATTTTGAGACAGCCCCGTTTCTATTACAAGTGGACAATGGAAAGTTTCCTTGTCGGCAGTCAAATTTCCATTTTCAATTGTCAATTTTCAATTTGAACTTTCCGCTGTCCGCTTTCAACTGTCAACTTGTCACAGCTTGCCATGGCGTGTTGCGGTTCTGTTTGCGGTGCGCTTTTTTTCTCTTAAAATTATTGACAAACGATAATATTTGTGCTATATTAAAATTGTAATTATCGCAAAACAATAATTAGGAGATGATACTATGAAGGATAAACGCTTGTGGGTCTTAGCCGGCAGCGCAGGCTTGGGTATGATTCTCGGTGCCGTGGCTCTGCTTATGGGAGCCGAAGGACTGGTGCGCCCCTTGGTCGCATTGGGAACCGGATTGCGCTCCCTTTCAGAGGGCGGTGTAGAAGGAAACTTCCTTGCATGGATCTTGGTCTTGGGAATCAGTCTTCTGCCCCTGCTGTGCTATCTGAAATGGGGACGAAAGGAGAGCAAAAAAACGCTCCTTCTCCTCGGTGCAGAAGCCGTCGTTGTGCTTGTAACCTTTTTCCTGTGCTTCGTATTCCCTAAGGTTGCCGATACAAGCGGCAACACATTCCGTATTGCTATGAAAATTCTCACCTGCATCTCTACGCTCCTCATTGTGTGGGAACTGTTTCGAAAGGACAAGCAGTGGAATACCGTAGATGCTCTCGTGGTGCTTCTTTGTGCAGAGCTGTTTGTTTCCCTATTCTTCCTGGTGAATCCAACCATCCTGTCGGAGAAGCTTCTTTGGATGGATAAGGAAAACATTTCCTTGTTCTGGGCTATGATTTCCTTCGGCACCATCATGAGCACCTTCCTCGGATGGATCCTCCTGCGCCTCCTGGGAAAGGTGGAAAACGGCAGGCGCAATCTTCTGCCCAAATTGCTGTTCCTCGGTGCTGTGGTGTATGCCCTGTTCCTCGGTTGGGATTTCATACAGACCCTTGGAGCTTCTTGGAAATCCCTTGGGGAAAGGACTGCGGAAACAGGGGTCGTAAACAGCCGCCTGATGCTGACCGCGCTGAACATCCTGCACCTGATCCCGGAATTTATCGCCGCATTTGCACTGCTCTGGGGCTGTGATCTGGCAAGGGCTATGGATACAGATCCTTTCGGAGAGTCACTGATCCTCTGTGCGAAAGAAACCACCCGTCGGTGCAGATCTGCCGCAAGATGGACCGTAGCTATGTCCATTGCCGGAAATTTACTGCAAATGCTTACCTTCGGCCTTACCGCCTCTTATGAGATCCGTGTAAGACTGCCGCTGTTGACCATTGTCTTATGCGCCGCACTGTACTTGCTGTGTGGGTATTTCCGTCGAGCCAAGGATATCCACGACGACAATGCAACGATCATCTGAGGTGGCCTATGGGAATTACAGTCCATTTAAGCGAATTGCTGAAGGAACGGAACATGACCTCCAAAGAGCTGTCTGCCAAGGTAGGTATTACAGAAGCCAACCTATCCATTCTCCGTTCCGGAAAAGCCAGCGGTGTGCGTTTTCACACCATTAATCGAATTTGCTATTATTTACAGTGTGATGTGGGGGATCTGCTCCACTTCGACGGGAATTTGGAGGACGAAGATGAATAAAAAAATTCTATACCTGAGCCTACTCCTGCTGTTGAGTCTGCTCTGCTGTGCCTGCTCTCTGGCACAACCGGAGCTGGAGGCAACTTCTACAAAACAAGATCGCTTTATCGGTGTCTATATTATTTCTGACGAGGAAGATAGCCGACTGTACGAATCCGATGCATGGGTCACACCCGATGGGGAATATAGCGATTTGGATAGTTTCCTGTCGGCACAGCAGGATCTCATTCTTCCTGCGGTATATTCTCAGGAAGACCATGCCTATATCTTCCCCGACTTGGACGGCTATGCCCTCTTTGCCGCCACGAGAACGGATGGAGCAGAGGAAGACAGCTATACCTTTACCTGTTGTGATCTGAGCAAAGGAAACAGCGGCTTCCACACAGTCGCAACAGAAGAGGGCGAAGCCTATACCAACTATGACCTGAGCGGAACACTCTATGTTTCGGAGCCCCAATCCGAAACCGACTACTACCGTCTGCTGAATGTGTATCAAAAGACGGACGGCACCGTGTACCTAGACGGCACGGGAGATTCCTTCGGCAGTGGCGGTACAATCACTCTTGAAGAAAAACAGACCGAGACGGTCCATGGAACAGAAACCGACTTGGCCACCACCAAGGTCACGGTATCCATTGAGGAAACCAAGGAAGCAGACCGTGGGATCCTCTATTGGTACAAGGAAGACGGCATGCTTCTTGCCACAGAAGCTCCGAATTTGGATCAGCTCACAGAGCTGTTATGGCCGGACAAGGGAAGCTGGCTTGTTTTCGAGGAGCACTTCCCTGAAGAAGTAAGACGAACTCTCGTAGAAAGAAAATCCGAGGAAGAGTCTGCCGTTCTGCACATCATGACCATAAATTCTAAGGGCATAGGCGAGCTGAAAGAGGTGCCGATCAAATCCCAATAAGCTATCCGCCATTCCGAAACCCGAAGATCCCGACCGAGAGACCCTTTGATAAAGTTAGATATCACAGCAAAGAAGTTTCCAAATTTCAGTTTATCGCGCTGTTTACTGATGCGGTAGGCACTAAAGCCTCCCTTGTGTAAAGGGAGGTGGCACGGCGTAGCCGTGACGGAGGGATTGTGCGGTAAGCACTATAACATAAAATAAATAAATGCGAAAACGAACAATTTTCTATAAAATTTCTACGAATTTTCCTCATTCTGTGCACAAATCAACCCCTACTGCGTCAATCCCTCACCGCCTTCGGCGGAGCTCCCTTTACACAAGGGAGCCTTTGGTCTGTGCAAACTTCAAACTGCGCGATAAACTGAAATTGGCGGGCCGGATTTTAAATCTCATCACCGCAGGTGATACAGTCATAGCGTAGCTATATCATTCCGAAGGAACATCTTACCGCCGGTATATCATCCTTCCGTTCTCGGAAAAAAGCCGCCATCGGCTTCCCGGTGGGGGAGGTCGATGGCGGGGGAATGCGAGATCAAGTTGGGCTATGCCGGGGAGGATCAGTATTCGTCTTCCTCGTGCAGGATCTGCAGGGTCTTCAGGCAGGGACCGCAGATCTGCTTGGTGCGATAAGCCTGCAGGGACTGTGTGCCACCGCAAAAAGCACATTGGGTCTGAACCTTCCACAGATGGATCTCCTCATCTACCATCTGAATTGCCAAAATGTCGTGTGTGTTGATGTCAAGTGTGTTGCGCAGTTCAATGGGCAGGACAATACGACCAAGCTCATCGACTTTACGGATCATTCCGGTTTTTTGCATACCCACGGTACCTCCACAATGTTATATTTCTACAAGTGCTTCTGCAGAAAACAGCTGTTTGTCATCTGCGGATAATTCCATTATACAGGCTTTTTCAGCTTTCGTCAAGGCTTTTTCAGAAAACTCTAAAAGAATTGTTACATATGATTTTCGTAAAACCTTACATGGCTTGAATTTCTTCTTGGTTGACAGCATAGAAGGGATGTGGTACAATAATTTTAATAATAGAAAATGAGAGGGAAAATCTATGGCGAGAGTATCCACCAAGGAAAATAAAAACATTTATCAAACCACCAGAGAGAATTTGGAGCTGAGCCGTGAAGCGGCGTCGGAGCTGTTACAGGGCATCAGTGCCGAACGGATCGAAAAGATCGAGAACGAACGCTCTCTGCCTCATCCGGATGAGGTCCTTCTTATGTCCGAGGGCTACAAGCTCCCCAGACTGTGTAACCATTACTGCGCCAATCAGTGCCCTATCGGACAGCGGTATGTCCCGGAGGTGAAGGTGAAGGATCTGTCCCAGATCGTGCTGGAAATGATCGCCTCCCTGAACACTTTGACCAAGCAAAAAGAACGGCTCATTGAGATCACCGTAGACGGCAAGATCTCAGGGGACGAAATAGAAGATTTCATCTATATCCAGGAGGAACTGGAACGGATCTCCCTTGCAGTGGAAACGCTCCAGCTGTGGTCCGAGCGCATGCTCGCCAACGGCTACATCGATGCCCAACAGTATCGCAAGCTGAAGGCACAGAGGGAGGGCTGAAAGGCCCAAGCCCCTTGGTACACGGCGGAAGTTACGGCTAATAAGGGGCTTATTTCTCCGATCCGGGAGAAATAGCCCCCTCTTTTTTGCGGATGTAGCCCTGTATTTCCCGGGGGAAATCTGCTATACTGATGATGTAATCAGGGAACATATTTTTTATCCGAGGTGTTCATTATGAAAAAGACAGACAAAAACACAAACATGGCCTTGCCTCTGGGCATGTGCTTGGGACTTTCCATTGGAACCGCCTTGGGCTCATCATTTGGGAATATTGCCTTAGGAAGCTGTATGGGCATGTCCCTTGGCTTGATCCTGGGGCTGATCCTCGGGTCGCAGAAAGACAAAGCGGTGAACGAACAGCTTGAAAAAGAGGGCTACACCGTGAAGGCCATCCAAAAGGAGGGCGAAGCCTACCAAATCACCGTCGTCAACAAAGCCCAAGAGGAGAAGACCCTGAGCCTATCCCAAAAAGTGGCAGAATCAGAAGCCCTCAAACCCGGCGACCTCGTCTTCCTGAACGAGGACGGATCTATAGAACAAGCCTACGACAAGGACGAAAAGTAAATTCCCGTTTATCGGTCTGCTTTTTGCACAACTTACCCCATCTGTTCGTAGGGGAGACC
>JAZMZW010000151.1:0-19147 GCA_045586205.1 Faecousia sp.
TGATGCGGGGCATCATGATTTCTCCCTACGCTCCATGATTTGAATTGCCAAAAAACAATGTGCCGTAAGGCACAAATCATGCCGTAAGGCAAATCATGGCATAGCCAATTCATGCCCGGCAGGGCAATTCATTATCGTGCTAAAAGCACGATAAACTGAAATTTGCCGTGGGGACGGGTTAGGTTCCGGTTAGGCAGAATTTTTCACCTTCAGTGGTGATGCGGACGGTTTTTGGGGGGTGTTCTTGCAGGAGGAGGTCGGCGAGAGGGGCTTCCAGTTCGTTCTGGATCAGGTGGCGGATGGCTCTTGCACCGCCGCTGTGCTTCTTGGCCTTCCGTGCCAGTGCGGGATACAGCTCCGGCGCAAAGGACAGGTGCATTCCCTGTTTCTTCGCCCGTTCCTCTAGGCGGGACAGTTGCAGATGTCCGATCTGCTCCAAAATTTCCGTATCCAAGGGGCGGAAGCTTGCAATACAATCGATCCTTCCCAGAAATTCCGGAGGAAAATGCGCCTTCAAGGGTGCCATGATCTCCCTGTCCCCGGAATCTCCGAAGCCCAGACTGCCCTTCCCCTGCTCCTTGCTCCCCAGGTTAGAGGTCATGATCAAAAGGCTGTTCTTAAAATCCACCTTCCGTCCGGCACTGTCTGTTAAGATCCCGTCCTCCATAACCTGCAGAAGGATACCGCAAACATCCGGGTGTGCCTTTTCCAGCTCATCCAAAAGAATCAGGCTGTAGGGGCGCCTGCGTACCCGTTCGCAAAATTCTCCACCCTCCTCATGTCCCACATAGCCCGGAGGGGCACCGATGAGACGGGAGACACTGTGCTTCTCCATATATTCCGACATATCCACACGGATCATAGCCTGTTCACTGCCGTAGACCGCCTCTGCCAAGGCCTTGCACAGCTCCGTTTTCCCCACACCCGTTGACCCAAGGAGCATAACGGCCGCCACAGGACGTTTCTCCCCTGCCAAGCCACTGCGCCCCCGTCGTACCGCTTCGCAAACTGCGGACACTGCCTTTTCCTGTCCTACCACCCGTTTACTCAAGGTCTTCTCCAGATCCCGCAGTTTCTGCCGTTCCCACAGACTCACCGCTCCCACAGGGATCCCCGTACGGCTTGCCACAGCCTCCGCCACATGGCGGAAGCCCACCACAGACCGCTCCTCTCCCCCTTTGCCAAGCTGTTGTCGCAGACGGGCGGCACGGATATAGTCCCCTTCCTGTACTGCCCGTTGCAAAGCTCGCTCCTCACTGCCACCCTTGATGCTGTGGAGCTTTGCTCCGGCGGCACCCTCATCCAGCAGGTCTACCGCCTTATCCGGTAGGAATTTGTCGCTCATATACCGACAGGACAGCTCCACTGCCGCCAGGATGGCTTCTTCGGAAATGTCTATGCCGTGATAAGCCTCCAGGCCTGTGCGAAGCCCCCGTAGGATCTGCTCTGTTTCCGTAGGGCTTGGCTCGCGGATCTGCACACAGCGAAAACGGCGTTCCAGAGCCGCATCCTTCTCGATGTATTTCCGATACTCCGCCAGTGTGGTTGCGCCGATCATCTGGATCTCTCCCCGTCCAAGGGGAGGCTTGAGCAGGTTCGCCGCATCGATTGCCCCCTCTGCCGCCCCTGCTCCCACCAGAGTATGCATTTCATCTACAAAGAGGATCACATTCCGCAGCCGCCTCAGTTCATTGAGCACATCCCGTACCCGTTCTTCAAATTCTCCGCGGTATTTTGTACCTGCCAGCAAGCTAGCCATATCCAAAGACAGCAGCCGTTTCCCCTGTAGTTGGGGAGGAACATGACCGGCAGCAATGCACCGTGCCACAGCCTCCACAATGGCGGTTTTTCCCACCCCCGGCTCTCCGATGAGGGCAGGGTTGTTCTTATGCTTCCGGCACAGTATCTGCAGAATGGTCTCGATTTCCACCTCCCGTCCGATCAGCACCTGTCCCGAATCGGTTGTTTGGGCAAGATCCACGGTGAATTGCTCCAGCAGTCTGGTCATTTGCATTTTATGCTCCTTTCTCACAGGCTTGTCCTGTGTTAAATCCAAATATAGACGATCCCTGTCTGCATGACATTCCTCCAACAGTGTCCACGCTCCCCCTGCCTCCAAGCGAACCAAAGCAGGTACAAGTTCATGAGGCTGTGCAAGGAGGGTCTTTGCCCGCAGACTCAGGGCATAGGGAAGTCTTTGGTTCCACTGTCCCCTGCCACACAGACGGATCAAATGGGAAAGAAGCTCCTTGGGACTCAGAGACTGTCGCTCCCATGCAGGTCTTGCCTCCATGACTGCCCCGATCAGCAGGTGTTCCGTCCCCACCCGACAGTGTCCCAAAAGGCAAGCCAGGGCATAAGCACGGCGGAGAAGGGGCAAATTCCCTTCATTTTTCTCCATACAGCATCTACCTCCCGTGAAAATTTTTGCCTTTTTAAAAAAAATCTATACAAGTGACTTGCTTTTTTCAAAAAACATGATAAAATGGTATCACAACCAATACATAAAACAGGAGGCAACATCATGGCATACGTTATTACCGACGCTTGCGCAAAGTGCGGCGCTTGTGCTGACAACTGCCCTCTCGGCATCATCTCCGAGGGCGACGACAAGTACGTCATCGACGCTGACCAGTGTGTTGACTGCGGTTCTTGCGCAGCAGCATGCCCGCTGGAAGCAATCGAACAGGCTTAATTGTCAAAAAGCAAGCCCGAAAGGGAGACGCTTCGTTCCGAAGCTGTCTCCTTTTCTTTTTTAAAAATGATATATCTCTGCCGAGATATGATATACGGCTTGCCGTATGATATATTTTCGTTATGTGAAAATATGATATAATATCCGTTCCCCATATTCCCAAGGAATATATCATCCCTCGAAGAGGGATATCATACCGCAGGTATATCACCCGTTCCCAACAGGAACGGATATCATTGTGACACCTTCCTGCGGAACAGTGTCACAAGGGCGGCATGTTTTTTTATAGGAGAGTTATGAAAGAAACACTTTGGAACGGTATTGTCATGAAACAGGGGCCTTTCCGTCTGGGGACGGATTCGGTGCTTCTGTCCCAATTTCTCACCCTGCCTCCCAAGGCGAAAGTTGCGGATCTGGGTGCAGGCTGCGGTACCATCGGTCTGCTTCTGTGTGCCAGAGACGGACAGTGTACCGTCACAGGCGTAGAGTTGGATGAGGAGGCCTATGCTTTAGGTTTGGAGAATATTGCCCTGAACAGCTTGGAGCGGATGGAACTGATCCACGGAGATGTGCGAAAGATCCAAGAGCTTCTGCCCAACGGGAGCTTTGACTGTGTGGTATCCAATCCCCCCTACTTCCCCGTAGGTAGCGGAAAGATTGCCAATGCCTTCCGCAGTGAGCTGACTCTGAACCTGCGTGAGCTGTGTCAAAGTGCAAGCCGACTGCTTCCCACAGGGGGACGCTTCGCCCTTGTTCACAGACCGGAACGGCTGTGCGACCTGATCTGGGAGCTTCGCAGTGTACATATTGAGCCAAAGCGCATCCAATTTGTCAGACATCAGGCAAGTTCCCCCGTATGTTTGGTTATGATCGAAGGGCGGAAGGACGGCAAGCCCGGCCTGCAATATCTGCCCGATTTTATTGAATTCAATCCCGACGGCACAGAGACGGAAGCCTACCGTGCCGCCTACCATAGAGGAGAGACAGTATGAGCGGAATGTTATACCTGGTCCCCACACCCATCGGCAATCTGTCCGATATTTCTCCCCGTTGCAGACAGACCTTGGCAGAGGCGGATTTTATCGCCGCGGAAGATACCCGTGTGAGCCTCCGTCTGCTGAATCATTTGGATATTAAAAAGCCCCTTGTAAGCTACTATGAGCATAACAAGGAGCAAAGTGGCCCCAAGATCCTTGCACGGATCTTAGCCGGGGAAACCTGCGCTCTGGTATCCGATGCCGGCTCTCCCGCCATTTCCGATCCCGGGGAGGACTTGGTGCGTCTGTGCGCAGAAGCCGGTGTCACGGTCTGTGCCATTCCCGGCCCCTGCGCCGCCATTACGGCACTGAGCATTTCCGCCCTGCCCACAGGACGCTTCACCTTTGAGGGCTTCCTGTCTACCAACAAGAAGTCCCGTAAAGCCCATTTGCAAGACCTTGTAGGGGAAGCACGGACTATGATCTTCTATGAAGCCCCCCACAAGCTGAAGGATACTCTGAAGGATCTTGCGGACACCTTCGGTGGGGATCGGAAGATCTCCCTCTGCCGTGAGCTGACCAAGCTCCACGAGGAAGTCCTGCGCATGACCCTGAAGGATGCCTGTGCCTATTATATGATGCAAGACCCCAGAGGAGAATATGTCCTCATTGTGGAAGGCGCTCCCAAGGCACAGGAAGAAGGCATCACCATAGACAGCGCCCTTGCTATGATCCGCACCCGTATGGATCAAGGCCTCAGCCGTAAGGACGCAGTGAAAGAAGTCTCAAAGCTCACAGGGCTGCCCAAGAATACCCTGTATGATGCCACACTGAACGAAATTTGAGCCCCAACAAAAACATCCCCCTCTTCGTAAGCCTGTATCGGCCTACGGAAAGGGGGATTTTTCAAGTTGAAAGTGGATGGTTGACAGTGGAAAGTTTTTATTTAATGAACAATGCTTTCCGTAATCGCAAACAGTTCGATGTCAACTATCAGCTTTTCTTAACGGTCGGCGATGCAGGCGGTGAGGCATTGGCGCAGGCGCCAGCTGAGGTGGTGGGTGAAGGTTTCGCTGTCTTGGAGGAAGTTGAATTTATCTACGCCCTGCTCCAGACTTTGGAGGCAGGTGTAGAGGGTTTTGATGGTTTGGAACTCTTTTGGGGCACGCTTCACAGTGCCGCTGACCATGGGATAATAGCTCTCAATCAGTTGCATCCGTGCCTCTTGATCCCCCGCTTTCATAGCGGCGGCACAGAGCTTTTCTTCCTCCCTCGTCAAGGCCTTTACCTCTTGGGCTTTCTTGTAAAAATCCTCTATGCAAATGTAAAACATAACTTTCTTCCTTCCTTCATACCGTAGGTATATCATTACCAAAAACAGCTCCTTCCCTTCATTTCGGTTTTGGGAAAGGAGCTGTGATTTTTTTGGATCAGCCGATCTGGTTCTCAGCGGGGATGGTGTCCACGGAAGCACTTTCAGAGAAGTAGCTGTCTAAGATGCTCATGGCGATCTTACCCAGGTTGTTACCCTGACCGCCTTTTTCCAGATAGATGGCAATGGCGATCTCGGGGTCGTCTGCAGGGGCGAAGATAACGAAGGATGCGTTATCCGAACCACCGGAGCCATGCTGGGCAGTACCGGACTTGGTACCGACGGAAATGCTGTAGTCATGATACAGTCCGTAGGAAGTACCCTGTCCCCAAGTGGTTGACAGACGCATACCTTCCACACAGGCATAATAGGCCTCATCGGACATATCCAGCTGTGCCATGATTTCCGGCTCATTCTCACGGATCAAGGTCTGATAGTCAGAGGAGATGACACGGTTCAGGAAGGTAGCACGGTAACGAGTACCGCGGTTGGCAATGGCAGCGGTATAGGTACACAGCTGCATGGGAGTGTACTTATGCTCGGACTGACCGATGGAGGCCAGAACCGTATCCGCACTGTACCAGTAGCTGTCTGAGCCGCTGTAAAGCTCGTCCTTGGTTTCGGGATTGGCTCGTCTGCCCTTGTTTTCCGGCAATTCCACACCGGTGTATTCTCCGAGACCTAAGGTCGATGCAACCTTGTCAATGGCATCGATGCCCGCAAGATAGCCAACCTCATAGAAATAGTAGTTACAGGAAACTGCCAGAGCTTCCATAACATTGATACTTCCGTGAGTCCTCTTGGAGGTTGTCCAAAGGAGACAACGGGGAGAGAAGCCGGATTCTTCAAAGCGCTTGTACACACCCTTGTCCTCAATACGGGTGGTAGCGGAGATGACCCCCTGCTGGACACCCGCAATGGTGGTTGCCATTTTGAAAACAGAGCCGGGAGGATAGACCGCATTCAGCGCGCGGTTGTAGAAGGGCGCAGGCTCCATTTCCATCAGGTCATTGTAGTCCTCATAGAAGGTAGCAAGACTGTAGCTGGGATAGCTGGAGCAGACCAGAACATCGCCTGTTTTGACCTCCATAGCCACAACAGCACCGCCTTCGCAGTCCTTGCCCATGTTCGTACCCTTCAGACCGCTTTCCTGCAGTTCCCGTACCACTCGTTCCATTTCCTCCTCTGCAATACGCTGGAGGTTAATGTCGATGGACAGTTCTACATGATTGCCTGCAACGGGTTCTACAATATAATATTCCTCTATGATGCTACCGTCTGCGGCAACCTTGGTCTCTCGGGTACCGTCTGTGCCGTGAAGCTCCAGCTCGAAGGCCTTTTCCAGACCGTCCTTGCCTACATAGGCATCCATGGAATAGCCGTATTCCTTGTAGTATTCGTACTCATCCTTATCCATCTGGCCGATCCGGCCCAGGATATGGGCGGCATAGTCCGTATGGTATTCGCGGACGGTGGAGGTCTCTACGTTCAGACCGGGAATGTTCAGGTCATTGAGAGCCGCCAGAGAGGTGGCGTCCACGTCTTCCAGAAGGACATAGGTCGGCAGATTGGTACAGGTACGCAGTGCCAGCTCATAACGAACAGACAGCACACGGCGGATCTCCTCCTCCGTCCAATCCTCGGGAATGTGGTAAGAGTCACGCATACGGCGGATAAGCTGGGAGGCCGTCAGGTCCGCATCCCAGCCCTTGGACTCCAGGAATTTCTTAAAATAAGAATTGTAGGTGGAGGAATACTCCTCCTTGGTGTAGGTGTAGGGCTTTTCCATAGTAACGGGGAAATGGTCTGTAATATCCAGATCCAGTTCGTGCGTCAGATTGGTCAGCTTCCGCAGGGACTCGTTGGGGTCCGGAGAATTGAACAGGGCATTATGGATCAGCACCAGGTTAAAGGAGGCACGGTTTCCTACCAGAACATTGCCGTTGCGGTCAATGATCTCCCCTCGTGCCGCCTTGACACGGGTACGGTAGGTATAAGTGCCGGGAGGATCCGCTCCCTCCTTCTTCTGCTGTAGGATCTGCAAATCATACAGACGGAAGAAATAAATTCCGAAGATCACTAAAATGAACACACCGGTCAGGATCAAGCGGAAGTGGAATTTATGTTGCCTCATAGGGGTCTCCGATCTTTTCTACGGATTTGACCAGCCAATAAATCAGAGGCTGGAACAAAAGGGTCAGTAAAACAGTGGGTAACAAACGGGTGACATACAGGCTTCTGGCAACTGTCCCGTTGATCAACCGCAGGAGGAAGCAGCCGCTGTGTGTCAGGAGCAGAAGCAGTCCGCAGGAGATCAAGTCGGAAAGGAAATTTCTCACAAAAAGCTTGCGCAGAAGCACGCTTGCCAGAATGGGCAGAACAGTCAGCAGGAATATCAGCATGGCTCCCTGATCCACCCCGGACAAAGCCCAAAACAAAGCACTCAGGAGGGCAAACACCCCACCCCGTTCAGGACCTTCCCGCAAGCATACGCAGAAAATCACCAAGGGAACAAGATCCGGCTTGATCCCAAAGAAAGGCCGATTTCCCAGAATAACTGTCTGTACCATTACAGCAACCAGAAGAAGCAGAGAATACAGCGCCCATCGGAAGATCCGCATCCATTGCTTCGGGGTAATATAGAGTTTATCCAGCAAGGCTCCTATCCCTCCTTATTCACTGTCAAACCGGGTAATAAGGAACACCTGCTCCAGAGAGTCAAAATCTGCCGCAGGCTCCAGAGCCGCAAATTTGGATACGCCGGTCTCATCGTAGCCGGCATCGACGATATAGCCGATGACCAGATCCTTGGGATACACCGTAGAACCGGTGGTAACCACCTGGTCGTTATTGCGCAGAACTGCATCACTGGGCAAGTAGCTCATGCGGAGCTGTCCACGATCAGCCGAATTCAAAGAGCCCTGCACCACTCCCGTATAGCCGGAGGAGGCGATGGAGGAGCTGATTTCCATAGAGGTATCCAGCACGCTGGTGACCTTTGCCCAGTTGGGGCCGATGTCTGTGATAATGCCTACCACCTGTCCCAGTTCCGTAATGGCGATCATACCCTCTGCCAGTTCGGATCTGCTACCCTTGTTAATGGTAAAGGTACTCTTCCAGCCGGAGGAGTCCCAGGATACGATGTAAGCAGAGTCCAGCTCGTAATCCACATGCTCCTCACTGAGGTTCAGAAGCTGGCGGAAGCGGTCATTCTCACGCTCCAATGCATCTGCTGTACGCATTTCCTCCTCGATCTCGGAGATCCGCTTGCGGAGATAGGCATTCTCTGCTTCCAGGGTCTCATAGTTGAAGACGTAGTTGTAGTAACGCTGGATCTGATGGGTAATGGCACTGACACCTCCGCGGATGGGAGTCAGGATACCCTGTACCCCCCGTTGGAGCCAGCCTGTGCCAAAAAGTGCTGTACTAACGGCAAAGATCACCGCTGTTAAGAGCCCAAGGATCAGCAGTAGCTTCACTCTGCCGGAAAATCCGTTTTTCAAATGCCTCACCTCAACAGTTCAGTAGCTTCACGCCACATTTACGCAGGATCATGGACAGGGTGCAGATGGGCAGACCCATCACATTGTAGTAGTCCCCGTCAATGCCCACAACGAACATAGAAGCCAATCCCTGGATCCCGTAAGATCCTGCTTTATCCATAGGCTCGCCCGTTGCAATATAAGCACGGATCTCCTCATCGGACAGGGGGCGCATACGCAGAGTGGTGGTGACGGTGACGGTCTCCTCATAGGTATCCGTCAGGACACACAGACCTGTCATAACCTGATGTTCTCTGCCGGACAAACGGCGGAGCATGGAGAAGGCCTCACTCTCGGAGCGGGGCTTGCCCATTACCAGAGAATCGCAAACCACGATGGTATCTGCACCGATGATAATATCTCCGTCGTTGCAATAGGGATATACGGTCTTTGCCTTCAGCTGTGCTACCCTTGCTACCTCATCGGCAGGATGGGCAAAAGGATCCATAGTTTCATCCAAGGGAGCTACACGGACTGTAAAATCCAGTCCCATTCGTTCCAGAAGTTCCTTCCGTCTGGGGGATTCCGATGCCAAAATAAGTCCCATAATCGTTCTCCTTTCTATTTATGGGGGAAACCGGCTCCCCCACTGTGCCACGCAATTCCCACCGGAAGGAAGGAATCAGCGGTTTTTCTGAAATAATTTGAGGGGAAAAGAGTTTTATTCCACCCCTCGCAGATACAGTCCCCTGGTACAGGAGCCGGGATCAAAGTGTCCCTGTCCGTTCCAGTCGGCTAAGACCTTGTCCACCTCACCTGCGTTTTCCGTGGTGAAGGACAGTCGCAATGCCCACAGTCCCAGACGGCTCAGTTCCGGGCCACGGTCCAGCAGATAGAGCTTCTTGCCGTTGAGGATCACGCTTCTACAGGTATCTCCGTCACGAACCACACGGAATTCCTCGCCCTTGCGATCCACCAGCTTGATCTTGCCATGCTGACAGGCACAGACCCCGGCACGGTTGCGCATGAGGCAATTTTCCGTCAGCATCAGGGGCAAACGCCCGTATGCCAGGATCTCTACAGGCAGAGGCTTGGACAGATCCCGAAGCTGGGGTAGAGTCATTTCAAAGGATGCCGTTGCCGTGCTTAAGCCCAAGCTCTTTGCCACAGCCATTGCGCGGGAATTGTATAAATTCAGGCCAAAGTCACCTGCCACACGGAAGCCCTTTTCCAAGGCGAGAGCGACCTGCCCCAAATTTCCGCTGAGAACCAGATCGATCCCCATTTCAGAAAGCTTGCGGAGCTGATCCAGTAGCTCTGTCCGCTCCCCGACCCCACGGGTCACACGGGGAAGGATCGCACCCAGAGACTGGGTCCTGCGAAGATTGCGGTAGAACTCTACGTTACGCAGGATCTCTCCCAGAGGAACATAGAGAACCTCCGGCTTCATCTGGCGGAGCTGTTTGGTGATCTGCTCTGTCTTCAGCACACTGACCGTCAATCTGGGGAGCGTACCGCTACCTGCAAAGCGTCGGGGTTCTTTATAGCTTCCCAGTTCGGGCTTCTCTACCCGACCCCGGAGGGCAGAAAGCTGGGTCAGAACCTCACGGCGCAGACCGTTGATCTCTGCGGCACTGACCGCAAGACCCCAGTCCATTGCACAACGAACCTCTACGCAAACATAGGGTGTGCCACCGGTTTTGGAAAGACGGGTCTCCAGCTCCAGCTGATTCAGCGGCCGATGCTCTGCGGTCATAGGAATAGAGCCCTGTGCCTTGCACACATGACCCTCTGCATCCTCCACAGCAATGCGGATAGGCTCATTCTTCCGCACAGTAGCATAGAATCTCACAGGGACTCTCTGGGGCTCGACATTTTCATAGGTGGCGCGCATGGACTGATGCTGTAAGCGTTCCTCCTGCTCCACGCTGCGGACACCGAACATTTCCTGCCCGGTCCTTTCCAGAAAATATCCCTGGGTAAAGCCCTGTCGGGAGAAAGCATTGCGCAGAGCCTTCTTTTCCTCCTCGCCGATATGACCTTCGTTCAGAGCCTCACGGTAGATCTTTGTGACCGTTGCCACATATTCCGGCCGTTTCATACGGCCTTCGATCTTCAGACTGGCAACTCCTGCACGGCGGAGCTGTTCCAAATGCTCCACAAGGCAGTTGTCCTTCAGACTCAGGGGATATTTATTTTCAAAACGGTCATAGCCATAGGGCAGACGGCAGGGCTGGGCGCACATACCCCGGTTACCGCTCCGTCTTCCAATGACGGAGGACATATAGCACTGTCCGGAGTAGCACATACACAGAGCCCCGTGGACAAAGACCTCGATCTCCACCGGGGAGAATCTGCAAATATTAGCGATATCATCGGCAGACAGCTCACGGGCAAGAACCACACGGCTCAGTCCCATAGCGGCGGCCTGTCGGACTCCCTCCAGAGAGTGGATGCTCATTTGGGTAGAGGCATGGAGAGGCATTTGGGGAGCGATCTGCTTGCACAGATCCACCATACCCAAATCCTGCACGATAAAGGCATCCACGCCGGCCTTTGCAGCGGCGGCGATGGTCTCAGCCGCACCGGGAAGTTCCCTGTCGCCCACCAAGGTATTGAGAGTTAAATGTACCTTCACACCCCGAACATGGCAGTAGCGGACAGCCTCCGGCAACTCCTGCAGGGTGAAATTTCTTGCGCCTCGACGGGCATTGAAGCCCTCTACGCCCAAGTATACTGCGTCGGCTCCGTTACAAACCGCCGCACGGAGGGCCTCAAAAGACCCCGCCGGACATAACAATTCCAGCATATCTATAAACTCCTGTCAAAGCAGTATGATAAGAATGATAAATCCTCACGCTATATTATACCACAAGACAGGTGGAAAAAGCTATAGAAGAAAACAAAATTTCACAAAAAAGTTACCACTTTCCCACACTTCCCCCTCCGCTTGCCCAAGCACCCGCCTCCTCGAAACAACACACTACCCACTCGGAGGAAAAATTCCGATTTATCGAACCGGTTGCGATTGCGGAAATCCCCTGAATTTTCGGGGCTTGCGAAACAGGAAGAAATATGCTATAATGCATAGAATGAGTGAAATATGCCCATTTTAATATCCACTAATTTCATCCGTTATAGAAAGGTGTGACCCTATCATGTCTGAAATCCAGAAAAAACGAATGCTTTCCGGCATCAAGCCCTCCGGCTGTCTGACGCTCGGTTCTTATGTTGGTGCTATTCGGAACTGGAAGGACCGTGCAGAGGAATTTGACTGCTTCTACTTCATGGCAGATCTCCATACCATCACCGTCCGTCAAAACCCCGCAGACCTCCGCCGCCGTTCTCTGGAACAGCTGGCTCAGTACATCGCCTGCGGTATCGATCCCGAAAAGAACACCATCTTCCTCCAGAGCCACGTGCATCAGCATGCGGAGCTGGGTTGGGTGCTGAACTGCTATGCCATGTTCGGCGAGCTGTCCCGTATGACCCAGTTCAAGGATAAGAGCGCAAAGAACGCCGACAACATCAACGGAGGTCTGTTCACCTATCCCGCCCTCATGGCCGCAGACATCCTGCTATATCAGGCAGATCTGGTTCCCGTTGGAGAAGACCAGAGGCAGCACGTGGAGCTGACTCGCGACATCGCCCGTCGCTTCAACGGCATTTACGGCGAGGTATTCAAGGTTCCCGAGCCCTACATCCCCAAGGTCGGCGCTCGTGTCATGAGCCTTGCCGACCCCGATTCCAAGATGTCCAAGTCCGAAAACAACGATCCCGGTCGCGTGACCCTCATGGATAAGCCCGAGGATATTATGCGCCTGTTCAAGCGTGCTGTTACCGACTGTGAGACGGAAATCCGCTACGACTGGGACAACAAGCGCGGTGTGTCCAACCTCATCAGCATCTATTCCGCCGCTACCGGCAGAACCATTCCTCAGATCGAAGCAGAGTTTGCCGGCAAGGGCTACGGCGACTTCAAAAAGACTGTGGGTGAGGCCGTGGTAGAGCTTCTGCGCCCCATCCGTGAGGAAGCCACCCGTCTGCTGGCCGATAAGACCTATCTGCAAAAGGTCTGTACCGACGGCGCAGAAAAGGCCTCCTATGTGGCTGAAAAGACTCTGAGAAAAGTATACAAAAAGGTGGGCTTTATTGCTCGTTGAGGAGGCGCTCCATGATTTTAGATTCCCAATTTTCCATGCGACTGCTTTACACCATCCTAGTTGCCGCCGGAATTTCCTGCGCTGTCACCCCTCTTGTAAAGTGGTTTGCAAAGACTGTCGGTGCTATGGACATTCCCAAAGACAAGCGTCGTATGCACCACAAGCCCATCCCCCGTATGGGCGGTTTGAGCATTGTTCTGGCATTTTTCGTCAGCTTTCTGATTTTCGGCTCCGTAGAAAAGGAGATCCGCGGCATCTTGATCGGTGCTATCATGATCGTGACGCTGGGTATCGTGGATGATATCAAGAGTCTGCGAGCCTTACCCAAGTTCTTCGTACAGATCGCCGCCGCAGTGGTGGTTGTTGCCCACGGTTGTCGTATTGAACGCTTCTTAGGTTGGGTCATGCCCCCCTGGATCAGCTGTATCGCCTCCGTGATCTGGATCGTCATGATCACCAATGCAGTGAATTTCATTGACGGTCTGGACGGCCTTGCCGCAGGTGTTTCCGCCATTTCCGCAGGAACGATGCTGGTGGTGGCACTGCTCCTGTTCCCGGAGCAAAACGCTACCCTATCCGCCCTGATCCTTGCCGCCATTGTCGGTGGCTGTATCGGCTTCATCCCCTACAACTTCAACCCCGCTTCTATTTTCATGGGAGACACCGGCTCTACCTTCCTTGGGTTCATGCTGGCCTCCGTGTCCATCTTCGGGCTGTTCAAGACCTATGCCATGATCTCCTTCGCCGTTCCCTTCCTGGTTGTGGGTCTGCCCCTGTTTGACATCTGCTTTGCTGTGATCCGCCGTCTGGCAAAGGGTCAGAGCCCCATGCACGCAGACCGTGGTCATGTTCATCACCGCCTGATCGACATGGGCTTCTCTCAGAAGCAGGCTGTGGCTATTTCTTACCTGATTTCTGCAGTTTTGGGCATGCTTGCCGTTGTCCTCACCGACAAGGGTCATGCACGGGCACTGATCATCCTGATCGCCCTGATCATCATCGGTACTCTGGGACTTCAGCATTTTTATATCAAGCGCCATCAGACTAAGAACGAGGAGGAAACAAACAATGACAAAGAAGATTAAAGTCATGTCCGTGTTCGGAACTCGCCCCGAAGCAATCAAAATGGCCCCCCTGGTCAAGGAGCTTGCAAGTCGTGAGCACTTCGAAAGTCTCTGCTGTCTCACCGGTCAGCACAGAGAGATGTTAGATTCCGTTATGGAGATCTTCCGTCTCAAGGGAGATTTCGACCTGAATATCATGCAGAAGCAACAGACCCTGTCCTCCATCACCACCCGTGCGATCTTGGGCATGGAGTCCGTACTGCAGGAGGCAAAGCCCGACCTGATCTTAGTCCACGGAGATACCTCCACCACCTTTGCAGGTGCTCTTGCCGCCTTCTATCAGCAGATCCCCGTAGGTCATGTGGAAGCCGGCCTGCGTACCTATGACAAGTATTCCCCTTTCCCCGAAGAAATGAACCGCACCTTGGTGGGCGACATCGCTGAGTTGCACTTCTCCCCCACCCCCGCCAATGCAGAGAATCTGGAGAAGGAAGCCATTAAAGGCACTGTCTTCATCACCGGCAACACCGTCATTGATGCCATGAAGACCACTGTCCGTGAGGATTATCGCTTCGCCAATCCCATTCTCAACGAGCTGGATTTCCAAAACCGTCGTGTTATCGTCCTAACCTGCCACCGCAGAGAGAACTATGGCAAGCCCATGCACGACATTCTCTCCGCTGTCCGCAAACTGGTGGAAACCCATCCCGAGGTAGAGGTAGTTTATCCCGTCCATCTGAGCCCCGCTGTCCGTCAGTGTGCTCAAGAGGAACTGGGTGGCATTGACCGTGTCCACCTCATTGATCCCGTGGACGTAGAGGAAATGCACAACCTCATGGCTCGTTGCTATTTCGTCATGACCGACTCCGGTGGATTGCAGGAGGAAGCACCCGCTATGGGCAAGCCCGTTCTGGTCCTCCGTAAGGAAACGGAGCGTCCCGAGGCCGTGGCCGCCGGCACTGTCAAGCTGGCAGGTGTGGAGCATGAGGAAGTCCTCCGTTTGGGTCACGAGCTTCTGACCGACCCCGCAGTCTACAGCTCCATGGCTCACGCAGTCAACCCCTACGGTGACGGCAATGCCTGTGCCAGAATCGCCGATGCCATCGAGTGGCACTTCGGTCTGCGGACGGAAAAACCGAAAAATTTTGTAGCAAATTAAAATTTTTATAAAAAACCCCTTGACAAATGCAGGACTTATGAGTATAATAATTCCTGCAAATGCGGGTGTAGCTCATCCGGTAGAGCGCCACCTTGCCAAGGTGGAGGTAGCGAGTTCGAGCCTCGTCACCCGCTCCAGCAAAAAGAACACTTTCGTTCTGCGGAACGAAAGTGGTCTTTTTGAGTGATGTTTGCTACGCAAGTGATGTCGTTGCACTTGTGATGTTGCTACGCAGTGATGTCGCTACGCTAATGATTTTCTTGGCAAACATCGCATCACTGCGACCGAAGGGAGCAACATCACTTGCGAAGCAAACATCACTTCGCCGAAGGCGATACATCACTCAAAGCGTCCATCCCCATTTTTACGGGACGGACGGTTTGTATTATTCTTCTTTCTGCTCCACAGCAGCCTGCCCATACTTGACTTCTCTCTTGCTCATGCCGCAGGCGCAGGAGGAGACATAGACAGCATTGACCTTTCCGCAGGGGCATTTCCAGCCGCCCTCATCAATGAGTTCCTGTTTGTGAGCCTCCATTTCCCGTTTCTGTTCCTCTTTCTTCTTTTTCAGAGCCTCTCGTTCCTCCGGGGTCATGAGGGCAGTCATGCTCCCATACGCATGGCGGACTGCGCCTTTCCCTCCGAAGAAGCCCAACCAGAAATAGTTCTTGGTATAGCCCTTTTCTTTCATAATCTCATTGACGATCTGACCGTTTACAATGCCAAGGCATGCCCAGATTACGAGAATCAGCACCAGTGCTCCCATGTCTCTCATCCGTCCTTCTTTTTTCTTTATCATGGCACACAGACCCAAAGATTTCAAAGATTTTCTGCAGAAAATTTCTAAAACTCTTGACAGTTTGAAGCTTCTGGGATAAAATAATAGGTGATATAAGGGTATGTATGCCCAAAATACAGCAATCCCTCTCGAGGAGGAAGATTCATGAATGCAAAAGAATTAAAAAGTTTGTCCAGAGGCGACCTGTTGGAAATGCTGATCATGCAAACCGACCGTGTAGAGCGTATGGAGATCGAGCTGCAGGAAGCCAAGCGTAGGGCTGAGGCAAGAGACATTATTATTGAAAGATCCGGCACTCTGGCAGAGGCCGCCATGCACATCAACGAGGTCTGGAAGGCCGCAGACAAGGCAGCCGCCCAGTATCTGAGCAATGTCCTGCGTATGTATGACGAGCAGGAACAGAAGTACGCCCAGCTCGAGCTGGACTGCGCCCAGCGTTCCAAGGAGCGTATGGCTGAGTCCGATCAGCAAACAGAAAGCCTCCTTGCGGAAGCCAACCAAAAGGCCGAGACCACCTTGACAGAGGCAGAATCTCAGGCACAGTCCATTTTAGAGGAGGCCACTCTCCGCGCCCGTGAGTTGGAAGAAGAAACCACAGCCAAATGCCGTGCCTTGGAGGAAGAAACCCGAGCCAAATGTGATGAGCTGTTGGAACAGGCCAAGGCAGAAGTCGATGCTTACCGTGACAGCGTCTATGAGCAGTTGGCACAGTACTGCGCCGCACAGGAAAGCCTGAAAGCTTTGTTGCAAGCAAAGGGGTAAGCTATGAGCAGAAAAAAGAATTTACCCACCCCCACCTCCCAGGAGCTACGGGAAGAGCTGAAGCGTGTGCGTTACCGCAGTCGTTTCAGCGGCATGGTTCGCAGTACCTTCTACTCCCTTGTAGTCGTTGCGGCCTTCGCCATTCTGGTAGCTACCCTGTGGATGCCGGTTCTGCAAACCTACGGTGACTCCATGTCCCCCACCTTGGAGGACGGCGAGATCCTGATCTCCGTGAAAACCGGCGAGTTCAAAACCGGAGACCTGGTTGCTTTCTACAGCAACAACAAGCTCCTGATCAAGCGCCTGATCGCAGGTCCTTCCGACTGGGTGAACATCGATGAGGAAGGCAACGTCTATGTCAACGGCGAGCTTCTGGACGAGCCTTATTTGAGCGAGAAGTCCTTCGGCAACTGCGACATTACCCTGCCCCATCAGGTTACGGACGGCTATTACTTCTTCATGGGAGACAACCGATCCATTTCCATGGACTCCCGTCTGTCCAGTGTCGGTGACATCGCCACAGAGCAGGTAGTCGGCAAGCTTGTCTTCCGCGTATGGCCTCCCCGTAGCTTCGGCTCTATCACCCTTGAATAAAATCCGGCACCCCTACTCCATTCAAAGAGTAGGGGTGCTTTTTCATTTATTCCTCATACACCCGTAAGGTACGGGGCAGATCTTCTTCCATTACATAGACAGCCTCTGCATCGGCATCGAGGAGCTCATAGCAGGGGGTCTCCGCCCGGTAGAACACACAAGTTCCGCAGGAGGAGGAGATCTTCCGGGGCACAGGGGCCATACGAGCCTGTATGCCCTTTTGTTGGAAGCTTCTATGGGTTTTCAGTGCCGCCACATGAGTGTGAAAGGTAGCGATATAGTCCATCATTTGCGCAGAGTGAGGGAATATTCCTCATCCTCCAGTTCCTTGACCTCCACACGGTAGCCGGCATTGTTGGCAAAACGGGTGACATTCTGCACAGCGACTTCGTTATCTACCAGCACCTCCAAGGTTGCGGGAGCGTCCTTCTTAACTGCCTGTTGAACCTTCAGCACAGGAAGTGGGCAAGCCAAACCTCTTGCATCAATCATATGATTACTCCTTTCTCATGTTAAAAACGGAAACAACGGTCAAAATCACCAAGCAGATGATCACAGCGGCAGGGCCGTTTGCACCGTGACCCGTACCGGAGGAAGCAGTCTTCAAAGTGTGAGCCAGCCCGCCACCGACGATCATGCCGAATACGGTAATTGCAGAGTCGGTATTGCCTTCACCGGCAAGGATCAGCTGACGGAGAGGACAGCCACCCAGGAGGCAGGAGCCCCAACCAACGATCATCATGCCAAGGAAGTTCCACAGCCACTCGGTGTGGGCAACAGGCTGACCCTCAAAGCCCCACTTCAGATTGCCAAGGATGGCATTGCCGAGGAGAACTGCTACGAGGACACCGCCGAAGCCTGCCAGCAGGCCAAATTCCTTAAACAGGATGCTGTCACGGATACCGCCGACCATGCACAGACGGCTTCTCTGTGCCAGAGCACCAACCACAAGCGCAACCACCAGAGCCAGCGCCCAGTGAGCGGCCTTGTTGCCGGGAGCGGCACCGGAAACATAGAGAACAGTGCCGACCAAAGACAGAACGAACAGAGCAAGCATCACAATAGGGAATACCAGACCTTCTGCCTTGGTCTGCTTATAAGCACGACCCAGAGAGAAGTTCTTCTTGAGGAAGAGGATGCCAACAAGGATACCTGCGACGAAGCCTACCAGACCTACAATGGCGTTCAGATCGCCACCGCCGATGCGGATGACCATACGCAGGGGACAGCCCAGGAATACCAGAGCGCCGACCATGACAACCATGCCAAGGAGGAAGCGAGTGAAGGGAGAGCTACCGCCCTTGGGCTTGAATTCCTTGCTCACAAAAGCCATGACACAAGCGCCGATAATGAGACCTACGATCTCGGGACGGAAGTTGGACAGAGTACGGAGGGTTTCTCCGGCTTCATTGGTGGTGCTTGCGCCCTGAAGACCCAGCGCACCGGCAATGTCGCGAAGGAAGCAGGCAATACAGAAGCCCATATTGCCGGGATTGCCGAACTTGGTAAGTACCACAGCGGCCGTACCGACCAGCAGACCGCAAAGGATCACCAGCCAGTTGCGTTTGAAGAAGTTTTCTTGTTTCATTTGGATTTCGGAACCTCCCATTTCGTTATACTGAAAATAGTATAACGGAAGCAAGCCACTTTGTCAATACAAATTTCTAAAAAAAATACTATCCCACCTCTCTCCCCTCCCCTTTGCACCGACCAATTTCAGTTTGTCGCTCTGATGATTTGACACTTTGTGTCATGAATTGATGCGGGGCATCATGATTTCTCGCTACGCTCCATGATTTGAATTACCAAAAAACAATGTGCCGTAAGGCACAAATCATGCCGTAAGGCAAATCATGGCATAGCCAATTCATGCCCGGCAGGGCAATTCATTATCGTGCTGAAAGCACGATAAACCGGAATTGGATAAACCGGCTGTGGTAATCGGGTAGGAGGCTGACCGTTAGTCGGTCAGCCGACCTCCCACAGAACCGTACGTATCGTTCGGTATACGGCTCCTCCCTTGTTTATGCCACTACAGATTTGTAGTAGACACTCAAACTTATGAATCCTGCCCTTTCCA
>JAZMZW010000152.1:0-1799 GCA_045586205.1 Faecousia sp.
TAAGACCTTCCTGTCTCAGTCTGTGACCCCAATTACCTCCGGAGTGACACAAAGTCGGATCTTCCTGAAAAACAAGACAGACAATACCCAAATCGCAGGGGTTATGGCAACGGTATCTACCTCTGCCAAGGTGACCTTCAAGGCTTCTTATGCAAGCTATTATACCAAGGGAAGTACCCCGGAAAGCAGAAAAACTGCCGGACTGTCTATGCCCTTTAGCCGTATGGTTGCCACGGACCATGCCGCCGCTTATGAGGCTGCCACAGGGGATAAGGTTCTTATGGTCACTAACGGCAATTTCTTTAATACAGAAACCTTCCAACCCAGAGGAACTTTGGTGTTAGAGAGCAATATTATCCAGACTTACAGTGTCCATTACGGAGCCCCTTATTTTGCGGTTCTCAAGGACGGGAGTTTTGCTATGCGCCCTTTCGGCTATCCCCTGACAGATGTGAAGGAAGCGGTTTCCGGCTATCAGTGGCTGGTACGGGACGGAGAGCTGATCACCACCAATGACGACGAGACCCTTGCGCCCCGTACTGCCATTGGTCTGAAGGAAGACGGAACGGTAGTCTGGCTTGCCATTGACGGCAGACAGGAGCCCTATTCCTCCGGCCTCACTATTCACGAAATGGGAGAGATTATGTACGCCGCCGGGTGCGTCAATGCCATGAATATGGACGGTGGCGGCTCTACGGTCATGGCCTCCCGTTATAATTCTACGGGGGATCTGATTGTGCAGAATTCTCCCTCCGATTCCGGGGGACAGAGACTTCTGCCTACTTGCCTCCTAATGGTAGCAGAAGCCTGTGACCACAAGCTGACGGGACAAGGCTATACCCTATATCCCGATGGTACTCACGCTCAGACCTGCGCCTCTTGCAGTGAGGAGATTCGTGTGGGACATATTTATGATGACAAGGGACTCTGTGTTTGTGGGGATGCCCGTCATTTCGGGGACGGCCTGTTCTTTGATTTCTCTGACACAGACGAGGACAAGTACCGCTATACAGATCCTAACTACGGGTATCGGAATTTTGACATGACCTCCGACGGCTCCTGGGGCAGGGGCTATTGGGCAACGGGCTATACGGATACGACCTCCGATTTTGCCATAGATAACCAAGCGGGCACCCTGACCGTTGCTGTGGGGCAGGGCTACAGCGGAGCATCCGGGAGCGAGGTTTACGGTCCATGGATGAAGCTGACAAGTGCCTACGGAAAAGCTCCTACCGCCACGGACAGCCGATTTGGCGCCCTATCCTACGATCCGTCGGAGATTGACTATGTAGAAATTTGCTTTAAGGTTGAAGGTTGCGTTGTCACGGAAGGGAAAACGCCGGATGTGTATTTTGAGTATTATTACCAAAAGGATGGGGTATACGGTGCCGCTTCGGATATGTGTGCTACCTATACCTATGTAGCAGGGGAGTATATTACCCTGCGGATCCCTGCCACCGAGGCTCTACGATCTGCACAGGAGCTCCAAGCCTTCGGCTTCCGCTTCCGGAATGTGATGGGCAATGCTTCCGGAAAGGTGACGGTGGACTATATCTATATCGGCTCCGATGGCATCAAGGATCCTCAGTTGGAAGAGAACTTTAAGTTGGGGCATACCTTGAATCTGGCAAGTGATATTTCCGTCAATTTTGCGGTGCCTGTGACGGCGCTGGAAGGTTTTGATATGGATACTATTTATGCCCAATGTCACTACTATGACTATGTGGGCAATGACCTTGGAGAAGAGAAGGTTATTACCCTGAAGCCTGTGCTGAACGGAAGTTATTATTACTTTACCT
>JAZMZW010000153.1:0-38276 GCA_045586205.1 Faecousia sp.
GGTATTCCACTTGTAAACATCCTTGCCGTCTGCGGTACAGGTTGCGGCGGTTGTGGTCTTGGTGTAGTCCGTGGTGTTCAGCTTGGGCATGGTCACCGTGGTCGTACCGGAGCAAACACTGCAAGTACCGGTCAAAGTACCTGTTGCAGAAGTTGTGGGGTTCTTTGTGATTTTATAAGTATACTTGTGCGCGATCTTGGATGTGGTGACATTGAAGCTGTGCGTACCATAAGTGGTGGTCTTCCAGGTATACTTATCCACGCCGGTGGCAGTACAGGTAGCGGCTGTGGTAGTGGTCTTGGTATAGTCTGTGGTGTTCAGCTTCGGTAAGGTCACTGTGGTGGTCTGAGAACACTTGGAGCAAGTACCTGTCAGCACACCTGTTGCGGAAGTGGTAGGATTGGTGGTGGGCTTATAAGTGTAGCTATGAGCCTCATTCTTGCTGTAGCCACAGGAGCAGGATGCCTTGTGGTTGGTGGTATCGGACTTTGCATAAGTCCATGTATGCTTGGTGGAGGTAAAGGTTGCAGTGATGGTAGTATTGGCAGTGATGTTGGTCAAAGCCTTGTCCCAAGCCTTAAAGGTATAGTGATAAGTACCGTCTGCATTCTTGGTAGGAGTAGACCCACTGTAGGAAGCAGATTCTCCCTTATTGACCAACTGGGTGGCAAGAGTCTTGCCGTTTCCGTCCTTGAAGGTAACGGTATAAGCAGGAGTAGGCAGATCTGCCAGAGTACCTACATAGATATAGTCGATGGTCACAGTACCGAGATTTGCGGCATCCGGACTCTTGATGTTCATAAAGCGAACACCGAGAGAGGTGATCTTGGAAGCGTTTTTGAATGTAGATGACAGAGGTGCAGTAACAACAATATAACTGCCGGTCTTAAAGGTAAAGGCGGCATTCAGGTCGCTGTACTTTATGGCATCCACGCCCTTGGCGTTGTCATAATGATACTCCATCTGGATGGTGTTACTGCCGGCAGATTCCACATTATCCAGCTTGAAGCGGATCTGGAAATACTGTGCGTTGGTGGGGGTGTAATTCAAAGGTGCATAGCCACCTCTGCCGTTCCAGGGGAAGATACCGTAGGCAGTGGAGGTCATGAACTTAGGACCGGGCTTGCTCTCCCCTTCCAGATCGTCACCGACCTTCACAACAGCAGTTCCGTTGGAATTGTTAATGGTGAAGTTGGTATAGTTGGAGGTCTCACCAGTAGCGGTTGCATTGGTTGCCCAGAAGGGCTGATCTGCTCGGTCAAAGTTCCGATATCCGTAGCTATAGCCGGTGTAACGGGTATTGGCAGCCTCGGTATTGTCGAAGTGGAACAGCAGATTATCGGTTTCGGGACGATTCTCCAGAGCTCCAACATAGACATAGTCAATGGCGATAGAAGCATTCTTACCCGGAGCAGAGTTAATGGCATTGACAAAGGGACGGATAGCGGTGATCATATCCGCTTCCAGATAGTAACTGCTGTCCATGGGGAACAGCAAGGTGAAATAGCCCTTATTAACCACCTTGGTAAGATCAAACTGAACCGAATCGTTCCGATCTTGCCCGGGTTCTAAGCCGCCGTAGCCGTAGAAGAGATTGAAGGAAACAGTCTTGCCGTCGGATTGGGTAGAAACTGCATCGTCGATCTTCAGTCGTACCTGACAGTAGTCATTATCACCGGGAATATAGCGCAGGGGGTAATTGGCGATGGTATTATTCTTGCTGGACTGGACATATTGATACTTGGTGGTATCTGCAGACAGGACGGTAAAGTGGATGGCACCATCGGAAATGCTGGGAGCAGTGGTACGGGATTTCTGATACCACCAGTTGGAAGCAAGGTCGAAATTCAGACCGCCGTAGGGACGGGTCTGATAGCGTTCCTGATCCACACCGGTATTATCAAAACCGAAGTAAATGTGGTTCTGCTCCGGCATAGAGGTACGGGGGCCAATATAGATATAGTCAAAGGTGACCTTCGCCTGCTTGCCGTCGGCACTAAGGATCTGATTGATAAAGGGGCGGATAGAGGTAACATTCCCCTTCCAATTGGCATCCATGGGAATGGTATATGTCACATAGCCCTTGTCGGAAACATCAGCGATCTTAAAGGCTACACGGACGGATCTGTCGTTGATATTTGCACCGTCTATACCGTAAAACAGAATAAATTCACTGTAGCCGTTGGTCTTGGAGGAAACGCAATTGTCTAATTTGAAACGCACCTGACAGACCTGATCCGGACCGGGGGTATATTTCAAGGGGTGGGACTCCCAACCGGTACCTGTCTCGATATAGTGATAGGATGTGGTATCCGTCTTGGATACGGTAATACTGATAGCACCATCGGCCACAGAAGTACCACCGGTTCTGTTTTCGGGGGTATACCAGCTTTCCGGAAGGTCATAGTTGACGCTGTTATAAGTCTTATTCTTATAACGGTTTTGAGCCGCTGAGGTATTGTCAAAATCGAAATACAAGTATTCCGCATCCCGGATGAAGGAGAAGTAGTCAATGTATGCCAAATTGGTGCTTGCCGTACCGGTGGTCCTGATATAAACCTTGCGTTCACCGGCTTTCACGGTTTTGCTGAGGTTAATGGTCTTGGCTGAGGTGGAGGACTCGGAAGCCATGGTATAAGAAGCAATCAAATTGGAGCTGGAAATAGAGTCAACATACACTTCCAATTTCGCACCCTTCAGCAAACCTCGGAGGCCGATCTTCAACTGATATTCCTCGCCGTTGAAGTAAATATTCCGATATTCCAACCATTCGTTATTACGGAGATTATAGACCACCTTATTCATGTTGGAATTTGCCGCCAGATCCAGAGAGAAATTAGCATCTACAGAGCTCATATAATGGAAATGCTCTGCCTGAATGGTTTCATTGGAGGGGCGCTGACGGTTATACTCATACAGGAACTCGGAAAGCTCACTGGGGCGGTCGGTCATAAGGCCATCAAAGCCAAGGCCAAGCATATATGCCCAAGTCTTCTCGCTATCGGGTCTGCCACCACTCCAGCCACCGGTGGAGATGGTAGAGCCGTAAAGAGCAATATTGTTGGTATCACAGAAAGCATCGAAGGAATCGGTGATAAGGGTCTCGCAATTGGTAGCGGCAGAGGCACCGTAAGTAACTTCAACCGCCTTCAGATAGGAACCGTTGTTCAAGTGAGACTGGAGGGTGGATTCATTAGGAGTGCCCATAACATGCATATACAGCATGGTGTTCTTGACATCATCCTTGGTGATGGTGTCATTGGGATAGGCCGCATTCCATGTGTTTGCCGCAGTGGTTGCCCAGGTATTAACTTCACTTGCAGACTTGGAGATCTTGAAGAAGGTGTTATCCAACATTCCCTTCTCTCTTGCCAGCTTATAGCAAGCGGCAAAAACAGCATCCGAGGTGCACTTGTCAATGGTGATAAAGGTCTTGGGCCCGTACATGGATACCAGATCCAAAAGGTCATCAAAACGGGAAACATAGACCTTGCCACCGGAAGCGGCGGCACTGCCATAGTGAGACTTATAATTGGGCAGAGAATTCAGGATATTTGCCTGAGCTTCGGTCATGGTATAGGCAGTGGTAAAGGAACTACCACCTTGCTCCGCGCGCAGAGGCATAGCCTTCAGCTGAGACCAGTTGTAGTCCGCAACATTGCCGGTAGAGCCAACAACCGTGCGGTTAATGGTCGTGTCATGGAACAGAGTCACCACCCCGTCTTTACTGAGCATAACATCGATCTCGATGCCGTCAATGCCCATAACGATGGAGTGATAGAAAGCTAAGAGCGAGTTTTCGGGAGCCATTCTCCATGCACCGCGATGGGTGAAGGAAATGGGGATCTCCTTCTGAGCTTTGCTGATCGCATCCTGTGCGCCGATAGACGGCGTGGGATATGCCGCATAGGCAGGCATTCCCAACTGCAACAGAAGGATCAGTGCCAATAGAAGCGCGGGGATACGACGGAAAAGTTTCTTCATATTGGTACCACCTTTCAAAAATGTATACACTTTTATTATACCATTGTACCCAATAACTGTCAACGAAAAAGGGGCAATTTCCCCTGTTTTCATCCTAAAAGAGAAAAGATCGGAGCCAAGGTGGCTCCGATCTGTGAGGGTTATTTACTTTTAAGGTATGTGGGGAAATCAGCCTGCAAAGACAGCCTTTGCGGAATCTGCGTAGGCAATGAGAGCCTTGCACAGAGTCAGCAGATCACCGGTCTTGCCGTTACCGTAGGTATCGGCACTGTAGGTCATGGTTTCAGAAACCTGAGTCTCCCCGTCATAGATTGCACAGCTAAGAACAGTTCTGAGATCTGCAGCCTGAAGGAAGTCCAGCACGAAGATATACAAGCCTCTGTCTGCACTGTAGGCCTCAGGGCCGGTAAGAGTGACCTGCTGTTCTTCCCCGTCAACATCGGTATAGCTGACACGGATGCTCAGTTCTTCAGTATTACCTGCAAAGGCGGAAGCGTCGATTGCAAGCTTTACTGCAACAGTGCTGTCAAGGATCAGGCTCTTGCCGATCCAGGAAACAGTAGCATCTGCCACATCGCCAAGAAGTGCATAGTTGTTTGCAAACTCCACTGTATCCAAATCGGTCAGCAGGAGGCTGTGCTCATAGCTCAGTTCCTCATCGGCGAGTGCATCGGTAGCATAGTCCTTGTAAAGCTGTGCAACGGAGCCGTAGCGCAGGAGGTTTGCACACAGGGTCTTAACTTCCTGAGAGACATTGTCCTTATTCAGCATGGAATATGCATAGGCGGCAATGCTGTAATGGTCTACTACAGTACGGTATACCTCCTCACCCTTATACATATAGAGGGTGGTGGTAATGTTCTCGTTCATCTCCGTAGCGGAAAGCTGATCCAGAGTGAAGTAGATCAATTCGCCCTTGACCACTGCGGTGGGCTTGTAGATCTTGCCTGCCACGGTGCAGTGGAGGTAGAAATCGTCGTAGCCTTCCACAGCAGACTTGGCAATGATGTAGTTGACACCGATATTGCTCTGCAGATCCAGAGAGTGACCGATCTTCATGCCGTCAACTACGGTGACGATTTCTTCCATCTCAAAGGCCTTGCAGGCTTCCAGAGCCACTTCTTCATTGACGGTAACGCTCTTTATGCCAATGGCTCTGGCATGCACCAGAGACAGAACACCGGTGCCGGCATTGCGGATGATGACCTTACCACCGGTGACATAGGAGGAGAAGTCATAGTACATCTCGCAGTTGGTAGTCAGAGAAGCAAGAGTGGTGCTTTGGGTAACGGGGTCTTTATAATCCACCCAAGCAGAGCCATTCCAGACCTGAACCTTACAAGCCTTTCCGTCGGCAGATTTCAAACTCAGAGACAGATCATTGCCGGAGATGGCAAAAGCAACACCGGAATTCTGCTTGAGGTAAATCTCACCGTTGGGGCCGTAGTTCTTGTAAGCCTTGTTGTAGAAGTAGAAATGGCTACCAAGAAGCTCTCGGACATATGCTCTGCTGACAGTAATGATAGGCTTCGCGGAAGCCGTGTTGGCATCGGGATTCTCATATCCGTACCGCATAGCTCCTTTATCGTCAAAATAAGAGAAAATATCCTTCTTGGTCTTGGGATGCTGGAGGCGAGTGCCATCGGCCTTGAGGTAATAAATTAGACCGCTTGCAGTATCACGCTCAATGGTAACACCGTCTTCCATACCAAGGGGGAAGCCCGTTTCGGAGGTGACGATCTCATCACCGAACTCTGCATTGGCATTTTCGTCTGCCATATACAGCAGTCCGTTTGCACCACCGCCGGTCCAAGTCGTAGCGTCCACAATGATGTCACGGAGATTTTGGAAGTTGGCAATGCTTTCATTTGCAAGACCGTATGTATAATCGGTCACGATATCGGACTGTGCGGGGTTATAGATGCGGATACCGTCAACATATACATTGTAGCCGGTACGCAGTTCACGGAACTCATTCTCAGCAGTGACGGAAGGAATATAGGTGAAATCAACAGACTCATCATAGCCCAACTCAGCACGGAAGAATTCCTCTGTTGCAGAGGCCTTCAGCGCAAAGAGGGGGTGATAATAGGCAGTGATCTGGATGGTGTAAGTGCCGTACTGCTCTGCATTCCAACGGACAACGGGAACTTGATAGTAACTGGCGTTGCTGAGATAAGTATTACAGAGAATACTTGCCTTCAGCTTGGAAGCATTGACGGCATTCCCTTCATAGACCTCAACGATCATGACACCGGAATCGGGAGTCGTTCTGGAGATGATCTCGAAGCCTGTGCCGGAAATGGTAGTGGTTGCTACAGCGGTACTTGCCCCTGTGGTGACCGATGCAACTCTGGAAGCACTGTGGAGATCTCCGGTGGTTGCATAAGCGGCATCATAGCCGTGGACAGTGGAATTGTTAAAGGTCTGTGTCAGATCCTTGCGAGTACCGGCAGTAGACCATGCCACACGCTTGTCACCTTCAAGAGTGGCGGCTCCCTGGAAGTTCAGGAAGGTATCATCATAGGTAATGACATTAGCGGAAATAATGTAAAGATCACGATTTATAACATTGGAACTGATAACTTCTCCCGTAGCGGGGTTCAAGGGAGTATTGGTTGCAGTGTAAGTATAGGGGATCTTTGCATAGTTACCACTGATCATGGAAGTACCGAAATCGTAGGTCATGACCTTATCGGTGGAATTATAAAGGCTCTTTGCAGTACCTGCCATCTTGGAGGCATCGCTTTCCAGATTCATGGGGATGGATACCTTGCCATCGAAATCAACCACCGCAAACTTGGGGGCATAGTATGTAGGATACAATGTGGTATTCACATCGGGATAAGGTGCTCTGCCGAAGGAGTCGGTATTATTGTACACATTATCCAGCTTTGCAACCAGCTTAAAGGTCTGGTCTGTAGCCAAGCTTACAAGGGAGTCCTTGATGTTATACACATTGGATGTCAAGGATGTTGCCTTGTTTGCTGCCGCCATATGATACAGCTCTGTACCGGTGGAGGTCAGCAGCTGGATATCGAAGCTGACATAGTCCAGATTGGACAGCTTATGATCATTGACCACACGGAAGGTCTCAGGCAAACGAGACATCATGCTAAGGGTATCCTTTAGCTTCGAGGAAGAATTACTCTGCATCAGAGCGATATAATCTTCCATGCTAATGAAATAATCGTGAGCCTCTGCACCGACAGAACAGAATACATTAGCATTGGGAGTAGCATAATCATAGAGCTTGCCGCCCTTGGCTGTATCGGCTGTGCCGTTTGCCTTATAACAACCGCTGGTGGACTTGGTCAGAGGGATATTGTTGCCACCGAGAGTATTGTTACGGTCTACCTCCAAGGGGATCTCCATAAAGACCTTGTAGCCCTTACTTGTATCAAGAGTACCACTCATAGCCTTAGCTTTAGAGCCGAGGTTGATGGAGGTTTCACGGAGGAAGGACTTCTTTGCATCCGTCCATTTTAGCGTAACAGAAAAACGCTGATCATCAAAAGGATCGATCATAAGAACATAGCCATTACCGTTATAGCTCTGTTTGATAGAACCACTGGTAACCTTATGCTCGCCGATTTGAACCTTGTTACCGAAGGTACCGTTGCCTGTATGGGGAGCGGCATAGATCTTAACAGGACGATTGGGGTCCGGTTTCCATTCTCTGCCGAATTCTTCATAGAGCCACAGGGACGCTACACCACTCTTATCCGTAGGAGTGATGGACGGCTGTGTGGCTTTCCAAACAGAAGCAACCTTGTCGGAAATGTCACCGCCGGCTGCTGTGGAAGCAAGGAAATAGTCACCGGAAGTTTTGGAACCGGCAGTATTATAGGCACTCGCATTCTTATAACGGGAAGACACAAGATTCAAGAAGTTATTTGCCTTCTGTGCCTCCGTACCTGTTGCATAGCTACTGGTATAATAAGTTGCGGCATTCAAATCATTCATAATGCCTACGGCGTAAACTGTGACACCGTCCCCTTTGATGACTTTGGACGCAGCGATAGCTTTTGTAGCAATGTTATTATCGAAATCGACCTTAGAGGTAGGACAGCCGTCCGTCAGCAGAACCACAACGCGATTTCTTTTGCTATCCTTTGCAGGTAAATAATCCGTTTTGGTTAAAGTGGTTTTACTTTGATCATTGCCGGACTCCAATGCACTAACTGTACCGGATAGAACCTGCATAGCACAGTCTGTTCTTGTGGGACCGTAGACATAGGTATCTCTGAGAACCTTTAACAATGACTCGTAGTTATTATGATCCCATACAACAGATGTTTTACACTTGTTAATGGTTCTGCCGGCATTGGATCTATATATATTGTTACCGTCTATGAAGGGATAGTATTCTGCATAGACAGACTGACCGTAACTCAACAGGGAAACCGTATGCTCCGCACCGGGTTCCAGATTTACACGGCTGTCATACAGATCCTGTAACAATTCTTCGATAGCCAGCTGAACTCTGCCCAATCGGCTGATACCGATGGTCATACCGGTGGAGTATCCGGCACGGTTGCGATACTTCACATACAAGTTAAATGCAGTACTCATTGCCACCCATTCGACATGGGAGCACGGATTAAGACCGGTGGAATTAAAATCATAAATGCCGTAAGATGCATGGTAACCGGCGTTGCAATTGCAATCTTCCGTAACGACCTGCATCTGCCATGCACCGCGGTAATATCGCAGAGGCATGGTATACTGATAGGAAGCCGCACCGCTACCACCGTCAGACTTATCACGTCTCCAGAAGGTAGCTCTGTAATACCCCGGCCATTTTCTCTTGTCCAGAGCATCTAACTTCGTATTAACTGCATCGATAGTGGTACAGGTGGTCTTGCTAGCAACAAGTTGTGCCATAGAGCCGGAGCGGTCAAGAACCAGGGTAATGTCCAGAGGCTTGCCGTACCGCCCTAGGTTGATTTCCGCAGTGTCAAAGCCATCAACAGTCAACACATAATTGTCATCCGCTGTGCTGACACCGTTGTCATAAACCTGAGTGGAGTTCAAATCCGCCTTGCGGATCTTGACCTGCTTGAGATAGAAGCGAGTATTATAGTTACAAACGAAGGTGCTAGGATCGGTGATAAACTGATTCATGTCCGTCCATACACCGTCAATTTGCTGATGAACTGCCCAGCCCCAAATGGTCTGGGATGTGGAATCTTCACTGTCCTTCTTGCCATGATCCCATGCCATGGCCTTCTGTCCTTTGCCGACATAACCGTTGGCCTGCTTTGCAAGAAGCTTACTGTCGGTACCGTAGTAACCTACATTTACAGGAGCATTGGATTTGGGTCCAACATAAATATAGTCAACATAGAAACGGGTTTCCTTGGTAATAGTTCCCTTCTGCGCATCAGTGGGCTGGATGGGATCCCAACGGACGCCGTAGAGGGTGGAGCCAACCTGATCGGAGGGAACATTCCACTGGAGGGTCTGTGCATCCAGATTTCTCTTAATGGAGGTACTGCCTACCCAGTCCCATGCATCGTTGTCCAAACTGTTACGAAGTGCAAATCCGCTGTTATAGGTGCCTGTGCCACCGGAGGTAAAGTAATCGCTGGCAGAAGTTTCGTAGATGTGAACCTGAATAATATCTCCGCTCTGTAACACATAGCTACCCAATCGTTCCAAGCCAGAAGAATGCGTTTCAACAGGCATATACAGTCTGGGGTCATCACCGCTGAAATAGGCGGCGATCAAGCCCTGACGGTTGGCAGCAAAATACTGATCCGTACTACCGGAAGACTTAACCTGCCAGTTAAAATTACGAGAGGCACTGCCGACCTTGAAGTCCAGAAATACATAATTTGTGTTGCGGACATCACGCTTATCGGGAATGTCATTTCCGTCTCCGTCATAGCCTTCTTCCTCACTGCCGTCCAAGAGGGCTTCCAGTTCGGGAATGGTGTACTCATATTCGGACTCGTCTTCGTCAAATTCCTCGTCCTCAGAATCGGAAATCAGATCATCCACATTGATGGTGATGTTATCTGTATCCTGTTCTTCTGTCTCGTTGGTTGCAAAGACAGTGGGAACCATTGTCAGAAGACCGGCTAACACAAGAAGCATAGCCAAAATCCGATGAAAAATGGGATTCATTTGCATAAGTATTCTCCTTTCTTGTTGCCTAAATTTGTGCGGTCTCATGATGAAAAAATGGATGTTTCCGCAGTGTGGTAGCAGGTCTGAACGGTTTTATTGTCGATCTGACACTGACCGACCCATGATTCACCGAAAACCAAGAATACGGTATTAGTTCCCGGTGCGTCAATGGGATAGGTACACATTTCCAGATCGCTGTACAGGGGATTCGTCAGATCGCACCTACAAAGCATTTGCTCGGGATGCAGGTCTTCGCAGACCAGCATGGGTTTGACATAGGCTTTTTTCATTTCTTCCTCCTTCGTGCAATGATATATCCGAAATACTTATGTATAAATTTGGGTTTAGTATATCATTGTATATTACGCTATATAATATCAAAAAAACATTATGAAGTCAATACAAAATATGTAAGGATTTTCATGCTATGCCGAGGGGAAAATATACAAAACGCACATAGATTGCACTTTAATACTGAAAAAACACGCCGAAGCGTGTTTTTTCAGAGCTATACTTCAGGTTTCCAAGTAAGGATCAGATCTCTGTGAGTTGGAACGAGGGCTATTTTCTCCAATTCTTCCGGGGAAAAGAAGCGTAATGCTCCGGACTCTTTGCTTTGGTGCAAGATAGGCTCTTGGGACAAACCGGCATGGAACAGCACAATAACCATGCGCCATACCGTGCCGTCTTCATAGGCGGCGATCCGTTGATCATCTACCACCCGTACTTGCCGAAAGGCTGAGTGAGGCAGGGACAAGCCTGTTTCCTCCCATAGCTCTCTGGCTATTCCGGAAACATAGCTCTCCCCTTTTTTCAGCCGCCCACCGGGTAAGCCCCACATATCACAGTCCCAGCGTTTTTCCAGAAGAAGCTTATCCTCCCACTGTAAATATACATTAGTACCGATCCGTGTGGGACTATTGGGCTTGGGGGCATTGGGGTCATTCAAATAGTAAGTTCCTACTGCCATAGCTTAGCCCAGGAACACATCGGAGATCAGCATGAGACAGAAGCCGATGAGCAGTGCATAGGTCGCACCTCTCTGACTGCCGTGGGCATGGGTCTCGGGGATCATTTCGTCACTGATGACATAGAGCATGGTGCCCCCCGCAAAGGCAAGGGCAAAGGGCAAGATGGCAGTGGAGAAGCTGACGGCAAAGTAGCCGATAAGCGTACCTACCACCTCAACCACACCGGTCATCAGGGCGCAGAACAATGTGCGCTTCTTGGAAATTCCTGCGGCAAGCATGGGAGCAATAATGACCATGCCTTCCGGAATATTCTGGAGGGCAATACCGCCTGCAATGAGCAGTGCCTGACCCTCATTGCCCGAGCCAAAACCAACACCGGCGGCGATGCCTTCCGGGAGATTGTGAATGGCAATGGCAGATACAAAGAGCAGTACCTTGCTTATGCCTGCATTGTCGTGTTCCTCTTCCTCTGTTCCTGCAAGCTTGTGCAGGTGGGGAACTAATTTATCCATAAGGTTCAGGCAATACGCACCGGCAAAGATACCGACATTGACCCAGATCAGCCCTTCCCTACCCCCGGTCTCCACCGCAGGCAGTATCAGCCCCAGAACCGCCGCCGCAAGCATGACACCGGCAGCAAAGGATAAGACAATATCTGAAAATCTGTGGGACAGCTTCTTGAAAGCAAAACCGATAATGGCACCGATCATGGTAGCACCGCCCACACCCATAGCCGTGAGTAATACAAGTTCCATAGAATACTCCTTTCATACTATGATATGTTTCCATTCGGAATACTGTTTCTGTTACCATTATACATGATAATACAAAAAGAGTCCACACAATTTTTTCATATGGAAAACAAAAGAAAAAACGACATTTTCACGTCCCGTGTTTTATAGTGAAAAATCAAAAAATGATCTGTATAGATCCATGGGCATGATACTACAAAAAACAAAAACCGCAATTCCTTTGTACCAGAATTGCGGTTTTTATGGCGGAGTGAGAGAGATTTGAACTCTCGCGCGCTTTTTACACGCCTACTCCCTTAGCAGGGGAGCCCCTTCGGCCTCTTGGGTATCACTCCGAATGTAGAGATATTTAAGAGAGAGTTTGGCGGAGAGAGTGGGATTCGAACCCACGGCACATTGCTGTGTCACCGGTTTTCAAGACCGGCTCCTTAAACCGCTCGGACATCTCTCCGAATCAAGCGTAAATATATTAACACAGCTTTCAGTATTTGTCAAGGGTTATTTTCAGAAAAATCCCTCACAGGAAAATCTCCCTGTGAGGAATGGTTATTTGAGATAGTTTCTTGCGATCCGTTGAAGACATCATGTCTTTGATAATCCCAATTCATATTATCAAGGCTTTGACGCAGAAGGGCAAAAATCTTTTTACTTTTCCCAAATGAACATGTTCAGCCATAGTACAGTTCCCCTTCCGGATAGGTCTCTCTACGGGAAGAGATCCTTATAACGGGAATATTTTGCCACATCCACGGTGATACTTCAATTCTTTTTCCGAGACAGGCCAAAATATTTCCCATATTCTCAAAAACAGGAACAGGCACAACAGCAAAGGCCACATACCGCTTTCCAAAGAGAATGTCAAGTAGCAGGCGGCAAGGAGCAGGAATACACCACAGCAGAGGACGCAGAGTTTTTCCACATAGTCTGCAATACCCAGAGGCAGGATGCTCCGTAAAAGGCAACGCAAGATGCGCCCACCGTCCAAAGGATAAAAAGGCAAAAGATTATATACAAGCAATATGAGGTTCACAAAGGCAAGCATGGGAAAACGGGAGCCTGCAAACAGGAATAGGAACAAATTGACCCCTGGGCCGGAGGATGCAACGATCAGCTCCTGTTTGTAGTTCATTTCGGCAGTATGTATTTGGGCCCCCATAAGCCCAAAGCGCAGAGCATATACCGGAATGTCCATCAGCCACAGAGCTAAAAAATGTCCCAGCTCATGGGTGCTTACGGAGATCAAAAAAGGCAGGAAGCTCCCTCCCGGATCAAAGCAGGCGTAGGCACAAAGGAAGCACAAGCAGCCGTTGGAAACATCAACCTTGTAAGCCTTCACGGAACACCTCTACGGCCTCACGGATGCCGTTATCCTGCAAATTGTCAAAAAAGCCGGAAACCATAACACTGACACGGTTACCCACTTCCCCACCGATCCATCTGCCCAAGGTTTGAAACCATTCCGGATGGGTCTGATTGATATAATAGATCCCTGCAAATACAATGACGCAAAACAGGATTTTTCGTCGAAGCCATCGGAGCATCGTATCACCTCGGTGGAAGTATATGCCCAACCGGGGGATTTTATACCACTTCCCTACTCAGCCTTTGAGATATGCTCCCTCTCCAAGCAGGATTTCTATAGCGAAAACTACGATACCGCATCTTAGCAGCAGGATGATCGGTAGAAAAACAAAATTCAGATATCGGTCTGTTTATAGCCTGTGATAGCTTCAATCGCACACACCATCGACTTACTGCGTAGCAACCATCATTGATGGATGATGCAGGCACTACAGGAACGGAAAACAGCATATAAACGCACACACTAACCGTAGGGCAAGCTGGTCTCGCTGCGGCTCGGTCAGGACACGGCTCTGACAGTCCACCGGACTGTCATTCACTCCCGTGTCCGACCCTTCGCTACCCCAGATTGCCGTCCGCGAAGCGGCAGACTTGTGTGACTTGCAAAACGGCACAAATCAGGGAGTTCCACCAAGAAAACGAACTGCGGTACAAGTTTTCGATTCCTGCACCGGCAAGCTGAGGCAGCTTGCCCTACGATCGGTGAGTACAGCTTACATAGTTTGTTATGTATCTACAGTGCCATCTTCGCCGATCAATGATGATTGCTACGTATTCTTACGGTTGCATGTGCAAATTTCAAACAGGCTGATAAACTGAAATTGGCATTTTGAATCCATAAAGAAAACAAAAGCCAAGAGTCCTTGGGAGGCTGTGCTTCTCGGGCTCTTGGCTTTTTGGCTTAAGTTTTGGGTTGGGCTTATAGGGACTTGCCACCGGAGACTTTGAGGATCTGGCCGGTGATCATGCGGGCTTGTTGGCTCCCTAGGAACAGAATGCTTTGGGCAATGTCCTCCGCTTGGATCAGCTGTCCCATAGGGATCAGGGGGACGACGACTTTTTCGAATTCTTCGTCGATCCAGCCTGTTTGGGTGGGGCCGGGAGCGATGCAGTTGACGGTGATGCCATAGGGTGCTACCTCAAGGGCGATGCTACGGGTCAGGGCTTCCATGGTGGCTTTGCTTGCGCCATAGGTGATCTGCCCTGCAAAGGCTTGTGCCGCATCTGTGGAAATATTTATGATCCGTCCGTAGTTCCCCCGATGCTTGAGAAATTCTCTGATCATTAAGAGGCTTCCCCGAACATTAACGGCGAAGGTATCGTCGATGACAGATCGGGTAAGGGTTTCTATGGTGTCACAGCCGGTTTCATCATCTGTTGCGGCATTGTTGACTAAGATATCCACCCGTCCGTACTTGGCAATGACTGCGGAGAATATTTCATGTACAGAGTCTTCTTGAGAAATATCCCGTTCCAGAACCATGTAGTCTGTTTTAAGTTCTTTCAGCTTCCGTTCTACTTCCTCTGTGCCACCTGCATTTGCGCCGTAGTATCTGTCTACGCCATTGCAATTGGTTTTGGCGGGATCATAGGGTCTGGATATTTTCTTGTAGACCAAAACCACCTTTGCACCTTCCCTCGCAAAGGCAAGGGCTGTTGTAGCGCCGATACCCCAGGGGTTATTTGCCCCTGTGATGATAGCAACTTTATCATTCAGGCCGTAGTTGATCATGTGTATTTCCTCCGTGAGTCATGCTTATTTCTGTAATGATAAATTTTAATGAAATCCTCACTGAGTTCGGATGAAATCTGCTACGCAGATGAAATAAAATCCGTCCTCTCTCCCGACGAAGTCGGATTTTAAAATGATATATCGCCCAAGCGATATGATATACGGCAGAGCCGTATGATATATTTACGGAGCAAATATGATATAATATCCGTTCCTTCATATGCCCAAGGCATATATCATCCACGACAGTGGATATCATATCGAAAGATGTATCACCCGTTCCGCTAGGAACGGATATCATTGAGCCCCTCTAATGCAAAGCATTAGAGGGGCTCATGGTCGGAGTGTCGGGATTCGAACCCGAGGCCTCTTGGACCCGAACCAAGCGCGATACCAAACTTCGCCACACCCCGATATAACAGGTACATTATAGCTGTAGTTCATAGTTTTGTCAAGTGTTAATCATATATTTCTCAATTGCACAGGAAAGATAAGATCCGTAATGTTCATCACTCGGCGAAGTCGACACATTCATTATTGAGTTTTCATCCCTTTTCCTTCATTATTCATTAGTAAAAACACTTCACGGGATCCGAAGCATTTATCGGATCCCGTGGGGTTTATGAACATTAGAGTTTGTTTTCCTTGTCGCGCTTTCTCTGGGCGGCACGCTCTCTGGCGGCGGCCTGAGCTTCTGCACGAGCCTTCTTCTGCTTTTCGGCAGCGGTATCGTTGCTCATAACAGACCACTTCTTCAGTTCCATGCGAACCTGATCCAGGCTGGTCTCAATGACGATATTCTCGCCGGAGATATCAATGATCTTGCCAACAATGCCACCGATGGTGGTAATGCGGTCACCAACCTGCAGGGAGCTACGCAGTGCTTCTTCTTCCTTCTTTTTCTTCTTCTCGGGACGGATGACCATGAAGTACATCATAACACCGAAAATAATGATCATGGGAAGCAGAGATCCCAAACCGTTCGTGCCTGTGCTAGTAAAAAACAACATTTCAATTTCCTCCGTTTTCAGACATTAGTGCTATTATACAAGATTGCCCTTGATTTTGCAAGGGCTATTTCCTGAAATTCTCAGTTTTTTCTCAATCCTGAGCCTTTTGATCCAGAAGCTCGGAATATTTTCCGCGGAATTGGGCGAAAGTTCCCTCGTCCAGAGCATCGCGGATCTTTTGGGTCAGCTTATTGTAGAAATACAGGTTGTGCATGACAGACAGGCGCATAGCCAGCATTTCCTCTGCCTTAAACAGATGGCGGATATAGGCACGGGAGTAACGACGGCAGACGGGGCAATCGCACTCTTCGTCAATGGGTCTGTCGTCACGCTCGTAGCGGGCGTTCTTCAGATTTCTGGCACCGGACCATGTGAAGAGCTTGGCATGACGGGCATTTCTGGCAGGCATGACACAGTCGAAAAAGTCTACACCTCTTGCCACAGCCTCAATGATATTGGAGGGAGTGCCAACTCCCATGAGGTAACGGGTCTTCTCCTTGGGCATATGAGGCTCTACGGCATCGATGATATCGTACATGACCTGTGTAGGCTCACCCACTGCCAGACCGCCGATGGCATAGCCGGGAAGATCCAGCTCTGCAATGCGTTTCATATGCTCCACACGGAGATCTGCATAAGTACCGCCCTGATTGATACCCCAGAGCATCTGTTGGGGATTGACGGTAGTGGGCAGAGCATTCAGGCGAGCATTTTCCTCCTTGCAACGAACAAGCCAGCGGTAAGTACGGTCAATGGACTTCTTTACATAGTCATAAGGTGCGGGATTTTCGATACACTCGTCAAAGGCCATGCAAATATCAGAGCCTAAGTTAGACTGGATCTGCATGCTTTCTTCCGGACCCATGAAGATCTTTCTGCCGTCTAAGTGGGAAGCGAAGTATACCCCCTCTTCCTTGATCTTGCGCAGAGAAGACAGGGAGAACACCTGAAATCCGCCGGAGTCCGTCAGAATAGGGCCATCCCAAGTCATGAACTTATGAAGACCACCCATATCTCTGACCACTTGGTCACCGGGACGAAGGTGCAGATGGTAGGTATTGGACAATTCCACCTGACAGCCGATGTTCTTCAGATCCTCGGCACTGAGTGCGCCTTTGATAGCACCTTGTGTGCCGACATTCATAAATACGGGGGTCTGGACAGTGCCGTGAGCGCAGGTGAATTCGCCACGACGGGCAGAGCCCTCCGTTTTCTTCAATTCAAACATATTGATTCTCCTCATGTATTTTAAAGGATAAGCATTGCATCTCCGAAGGAGAAGAAGCGGTAGTGTTGTTCCACGGCTTCCTTATATGCAGACATCACATGGTCGTAGCCTGCGAAGGCAGAAACCAGCATGATGAGAGTGCTTTCCGGCAGATGGAAGTTGGTGATCAGTCCATCCATGGCCTTGAAGCGGTAGCCGGGATAAATGAAGATCTCCGTCCATGCGGAACGCTCCTCAAAGCTACCGTCCTCATTGGCAAGGGATTCCAGCGTTCTGCAAGAGGTCGTGCCCACGCAAATGATCCTGCCACCGTCCTTACGGACTTGGTTCAGAAGCTCGGCAGTTTCCTCGCCGATCATGCAGAACTCAGCATGCATATGATGGTTGGTCACATCATCGACCTTGACAGGACGGAAGGTGCCTAAGCCTACATGGAGGGTCACATAAGCAAGGTGAACACCTTTGGCTTCGATGGCTTGCAGAAGTTCTTTGGTAAAATGCAGCCCCGCCGTGGGAGCGGCGGCGGAACCGTTAACACGGGAATAAACGGTTTGATAGCGTTCTCCGTCTTCCAGTTCCTCCTTGATATAGGGAGGCAGGGGCATTTTGCCCAGGCGTTCCAGCTGCTCCAAGAAAATACCCTCGTAGAAGAACTGTACCAGACGGTTACCGGTTTCCGTTTCTCCAACGATGGTGGCTTGTAAAGCACCATCACCGAAGATGACTTCCGCACCTGTATGAAGCTTGCGACCGGGCTTGGCGAGACATTCCCAAACATCCCCCTGCTTCTGAGTCAGAAGCAGGATCTCCACCGCACCGCCGGTAGGTCTGTGACCCAGAAGACGGGCAGGAAGAACACGGGAGTCATTCATGACCAGACAGTCACCGGGCTGAAGGTAGTCGATGACTTCATGGAAATGCTTGTGAGACAAAGCACCGGTATTCCGATCCATGACAAGGAAACGGGAGCTGTCACGCTGTTGTAAGGGAGTCTGAGCAATCAACTCAGGGGGAAGATCGTAGTAAAAATCACTGGTTTTCAAAGATATATCTCCATTTCTGACTCCTGAAGAAACTCAGGCGGTAGTAATGCATAGTTCGATTTATTATATCTCATTTCCCCGAGAATTGCAACAGAAATCTTCACATTGTGCCAAAGAACAGCATAAGCTGTAGTGGAGGTGTTGGAAATGAAGGAAGCGGTATTTACAGGTGTAGCAACTGCACTTGTGACCCCTTTTAATGAAGAAGGCATCGACTTCCCTGCTCTGGACGGCTTGTTGCGGATGCAATTGGATGCGGGGATCCCTGCATTGGTGATCTGCGGTACTACGGGAGAATGTGCCACCCTGACACGGGAGGAAAAGGCTCAGCTGTGGATGCACTGCGTACACTATGTAGACGGTGCATGTAAGATCATTGCGGGAGTCAGCTCCAATAATACCGCTTTTGCGGTGGAACTGGCACAGACGGCGGAGCGTTGCGGTGCGGATGCCATGCTGGCAGTCACACCCTATTATAATAAATGCACCCAAAGCGGTCTTATCTCCCATTACCGCCAAATCGCAGACAGCTCTTCCCTGCCCCTGATCACCTATAATGTCCCCTCCCGTACAGGTCTGAATATGAGCGTGGAAAGTGTAAAAGCCCTGTCAACCCATCCAAGGATCAACGGGATCAAGGATGCAAGCGGTAACATCAGCCAGTGCGCTCATCTGTGCAGTATTCCCAATTCCTATGTATGGTGTGGAAACGATGACCAAATCGTCCCTTCCATGTCCGTAGGAGCAAGCGGTGTGATCTCCGTGCTGTCCAATCTCTGCCCTGCAGTGGTCAAAGAAATGACGGATCTGTGCATGGAGCAGAATTACAAAAAAGCCGCCTGTTTACAGAGGCAGTATTTACCCCTGATCGATGCCCTGTTCTGCGAAGTCAATCCTATCCCCATTAAGGCGGCTTTAGCCTCTCAGGGACTGTGTCGGGATATCCTCCGCCTACCCCTTGCCCCCTTGACGGAAAGAGGACGAAAGCAATTATACGATGGGATGGAGCGCTGTATGATTTGAACAGAAAAGCCCATATATCCGGCAGAGCCGAATCCTGTAGCTCAGCAATTCAATGATGCATCGGGAGCAAAAGGATGATTCTGCCGGATATGATCGGGTGTTTGAGCGCATATACTCCCCGTGTTCTATTTCGAAAGTCACGGCAACGCCGATCAGTGATCGGCGCTACATAATACTAGGGAAGATTGTAAGGATATATGGAAATTTTACAAGAATTGAAAATTAGGGCTTGATTTTTTACGAATGTGTGCTATAATATCTGGGCATGGAGGCTTAGCTCAGCTGGTTAGAGCGCCTGCTTCACACGCAGGAGGTCACTGGTTCGAGTCCAGCAGTCTCCACCATGTAAAAACCTCTTTTGTCTACCGGACAAAAGAGGTTTTTACAATGATATCCGTTCCTTACGGAACGGGTGATATATCTTCGATATGATATCCACCTTCGGTGGATGATATATGCCTGCGGCATATGAAGGAACGGATATTATATCATACTTGCGAAGCAAGTATATCATATGGCATTGCCGTATATCATATCGCGAAAGCGCTATATTATTGAAAACAACAACAAATTACGGTATAATTCAATTAGACAAACTTGAATTTGTCTAATTGTTGCACCGCACCAAAGCCTCCCTTGTGTAAAGGGAGGTGGCACGGCGAAGCCGTGACGGAGGGATTGTGCGGCAGGGTCTTGCATCTCTAGTACGGTTTCGGCGAAATCGTACTGCGGTAACAATCCCTCAGTCAAAAATCAGAAGATTTTTGACAGCTCCCTTTACACAAGGGAGCCTTGGACGCTCCCGCGCCAGTTAGATAAACTTGAATAGGTCTAACAGATTCGCACCGCTCCAGTGCTGCAAACTTGAAAGTATTAAATAGATTATATCCAGGAGTTTGGAAATGAAAATAGAATTAATAAGCTTAACGGAAGATAACATACAACAATGCTTTGCGCTGAAAGTTGCAAGCAATCAAATGCAATATATAGCTTCAAACGAGGCTTCCTGGAAGGAAGCAATGGAAAACGAGAAGGTTGCACGTCCTTTTGCTATATATTGCGATGAGATAATAGTGGGCTTTACTATGTTTGCGTTTGATGAGGAATACGAAGACACTAATGACAGATACTGGCTGTGGAGATTTATGATTGATGAAAAATTGCAAGGAAAAGGGTACGGAACAGCCGCCTTACAGGTAATCATTCAATATTTTAGAGAACATGGCGCAAACAATATTCGATTATCAACAAAAGGAAGCAATACAACGGCATTATCTATGTATCGCAAAGCAGGCTTTCGTGATACAGGAGAAATGAACGACGGAGAAATTGTACTTCAACTGAATTTATAAGTTTCGGTTTATCAAAGGGACAAATTCCAAGTTGTCGATTAGTTTGGCTCAGTACTTTTGGGTAGTTTTCCCTTAATTCTGCTCCGTTTAGGTAGTCTTTCGCATCAAAAAAGACCTCATTATCAGACGGGTAATGAGGTCTTTTTGATTGATGCGTTCCTTTCGGAACGTGATGTGTACTTCGTGCGTGATGCAGGCTTCGCCCATGATGCACGCCTTCGGCGTGTGAGAAGAACGCATCGCATCACTTATCACAGCGCAGCTGCATCACCTATCGCCTAAGATATTTTGACCAATTATTTCAGACAATTTCCTTTCCTTAGGAGATTTGTCTTTATTTATTTCTATGTATATGCTATAATATAACAGATAAATCAAATTACAGGAGGTTACATATGGAAAGAAAGATCCGTTGGGGTGTTCTTGGGACGGCTTATATTTTTGAGAGAGATACTGCCGAGGGTATGAGACTTGCGAAAAATTGCGAGCTGTATGCCATTGCGGGACGGAGCAAGGAGAAGGCAGAAGCTTTCAAGGAAAAGTACGGCTTCCAAGTGGCTTATGACAATTACGAAGCCCTTCTTGCAGATCCCATGGTTGAGGCGGTATACATTCCCCTGCCCAATACCATGCACAAGGAATGGACCATCAAGGCATTACAGGCTAAAAAGCATGTCCTGTGCGAAAAGCCCCTTGCTCCCACGGAAGCAGAGGCAAAGGAAATGTTCCAAGCCGCCAAGGAAAACAGTGTACATCTCATGGAGGCCTTTGCTTATCAGCACAGTCCCCTGATCTATGCTCTGTGCGAGGAGATATCCTCCGGCACAGTGGGCGAGATCCGATATATTGAAGCCGCACTGATCACCTCCGACTACGAATTGAGCAATATCCGTATGCGGAAGGAAACTTTGGGCGGTTGCACCTATGATTTGGGTGTATACTGCAGCAGCTTCATTCTGAGAATGCTGGGCAAAGAGCCTACCCGTGTACAGGCTATCAGCTCCTTCAGCCCGGAGGGTATTGACCTGCACACCTCCGTCCTCATGGATTATGATACCGGTGCAAAGGCAAGCTTTGACTGCGGTATGGTTCTTGCTACAGAGAAAAATTCCTTCCTCAACCGCTTCAAGATCCACGGCACAAAGGGCAGTCTGGAAGACATCGTCTTCGGCTTCAATGCCCCCGGTGAGCTCAGCTACCGCATTAAGGACTTTGAGGGCAGAGACGAGGTTAAGGTCATCCAAGTCCCCCAGAACTACTGTCTGGAAGTGGAACAGCTGGGCAGATGTATTACCGATGGAGAACAGCCAGCAGTCAGCGAGGACTTCTCCCTTGCCAATGCCCGTGTGATCGATCGTATTTTGCAGGCAATTTCTTACTGATCCTATAAATTTTGCATATTTACGACTTCCCAAACGAAGAAAACTGTGCTATAATAGAAAAGGTATGCCATATCATAACGAAATATGGCAAATTTTCCTATGATTTCATGAATGGAGAGATATCATGTACAAAATTGTAGAAAAGAAAGTTTTGAATCCCACTGTGGTTCAGCTTCAGATCGAGGCTCCTCTGGTAGCCAACAAGGCTAAGCCCGGCCAGTTCATCATCCTCCGTGTAGATGAGACCGGCGAGCGTATTCCCCTGACCGTTGCCGGCACCGATAAGGAAAAGGGCACTGTTAAGATCATCTTCCAGATCGTCGGTGGCACTACCGAGAAGCTCAGCCACAAGGCAGAGGGCGAATATATTCAGGACTTCGTAGGCCCCCTGGGTGTTGCTACCCATCTGGACGGCCTGAAGAAGGTCTGCATCGTCGGCGGCGGTGTTGGTTGCGCCATCGCTATGCCCATTGCAGAGGCTCTGCATGAAATGGGCGTGGAAGTCACCAGCATCATCGGCTTCCGTAACAAGGATCTGCTGATCCTGGAAGACGAGTTCCGTGCTTGCTCCGATACCCTGCGTATCATGACCGACGACGGCTCCTACGGCGAGCATGGCAATGTTACCGTGCCCCTGAAGGAAATGCTGGAAGGCGGTAAGGAATTCGACATGATCATCACCATCGGCCCGCTGATCATGATGAAGTTTGTCGTCGCTACCGCAAAGCCCTTCGGCACTCCCTGCACCGTTTCCATGAACCCCATCATGATCGATGGCACCGGCATGTGCGGTGGTTGCCGTCTGACCCTGAATGTGGACGGCAAGAAGGTCACCAAGTTCGCTTGCGTTGACGGCCCCGATTTCAACGGCTATGAGGTCGACTTTGACGAGGCTATGAGCCGTGGCAGAATGTACTTCGACTTTGAGCGTCATGCACATGACGCCGCCTGCAACCTGTTCAAGAAGGAGGTCAACTAATCATGGCAAAGGCTAATATGTCCCTGACCCGAAACGAAATGCCCACTCAGGATCCTCAGGTCCGTGCACACAACTTCAGCGAGGTTGCTCTGGGCTACACCAAGGAGACCGCCATTGACGAAGCTCTGCGTTGCCTGAACTGCAAGAACATGCCCTGCGTCAACGGTTGCCCCGTTAAGATCCATATTCCCGAATTCATCGAGAAGATCAAGGAAGGCGAGTTCGAAGCCGCTTATCAGATCATTTCTCAGTCCTCTTCCCTGCCCGCAGTTTGCGGCCGTGTTTGCCCCCAGGAGACCCAGTGCGAGTCCAAGTGCATCCGCGGAGTCAAGGGCGAGAGCGTCGGCATCGGCAGACTGGAACGCTTCGTCGCTGACTGGCACAACACCTACTGCACCGAAGAGCCTGTCCGTCCCGAGCCCAAGGGTCACAGAGTTGCTATCGTCGGTTCCGGCCCCTCCGGCCTGACCTGCGCCGGCGATCTGGCAAAGAAGGGCTATGAAGTTACCGTATTCGAAGCACTGCACACCGCAGGTGGCGTTCTGGTATACGGCATCCCCGAGTTCCGTCTCCCCAAGGCCATCGTTGCCAAGGAAGTGGAAACTCTGGAAAAGCTGGGCGTCAAGATCGAGACCAATGTAGTCATCGGTAAGACTCTGACCATCGACGAGCTCTTCGACATGGGCTATGAAGCCGTGTTCGTAGGCTCCGGCGCAGGCCTGCCCAACTTCATGAACATCCCCGGCGAAGCTCTGAAGGGTGTTTATTCCGCAAACGAGTTCCTGACCAGAAGCAACCTCATGAAGGCATATCTGGAAAATCCCGAGACCCCCATCATGAAGGGTGGCAATGTGGCAGTCGTCGGTGGCGGTAATGTTGCCATGGACGCCGCAAGAACTGCTCTCCGTCTGGGTGCAGACAAGGTCTACATCGTCTACAGAAGATCCATGGAAGAGCTCCCCGCAAGACGCGAGGAAGTAGAGCATGCCGAAGAAGAAGGCATCGAATTCCGTCTCCTGTGCAACCCCGTAGAGATCCTGGGCTACAACAATCCCGAAGATCCCCGTGATCCCAAGAACGGCTTCGTCACCGGTATGCGTTGCGTGAAGATGGAGCTGGGCGAGCCCGATGCAAAGGGTCGCCGCCGTCCCGTGGAGATCCCCGACAGCGAGTTTGAGATCGCAGTGGACACCGTCATTATGTCCATCGGCACTTCTCCCAACCCCCTGATCAAGTCCACTACCGAAGGTCTGGAAGTCAACTCCAGAGGCGGTATCATCGTCAACGAAGACGGTCTGACCTCCCGTAACGCTGTTTACGCAGGTGGCGACGCTGTTACCGGTGCCGCAACCGTCATCTCCGCCATGGGCGCAGGCAAGACCGCAGCCAAGGCTATTGACGAATATCTGAGCAAGTAAGCTCTCCCCTTTTACACACAGTCGGAAAACAGATTCATTCTCTGTTTTCCGACTTTTTTATGGAACAGCTCCACAGTCTGTGCAGTACAGACTGTGGGGCTATCACTGTTTTTAGTGCCCCATGGAAGGGTCATCCTTTTGTGTAGACCTCCGTATCGGGAGTCCATTTTTCCTCCAGGAGGGTACGGGCATATTTGAAGGCTTCTTTCATCTCAGAGAAGATGGGGATCTCATATCGGTAACTGTATTCTTCATTTTCATTGTTGTACCAAAGATGTATGCAATCCTCGGTGCTATAGGACCAGTCAAGGAGCAGAGAGCCGTTCCAAGTGGCAAGATCAGCACGGTACAGATTCAGGAGTTCTTCCCGTTCCTTGTCCTCCAAGGGATATTCCCGATATTCTTCCATATAGATGGCGCCTTCCTCATCTTGCATGATCATGGCTGTACCGTAAATCTCGGCTTGGGTGACCCCTTCCAGTTTCCGGTCAAAAATATCCAGATTCAATTGAGGATCGTTGTAGTAGCTTCTGACGGTGTCATACAATGCACTGACAGCAGCATCGGAAGATTCTCCATAGATGTCGTAATTTCGGACAATGGTCTTTCCGTTTTTCAGAGTATAGGTAAGGGACAGTTCCAGATCCGGACGGGTATCCTTGGGCATGTTACCGCTGAAGTCCCGATTGGTGCTGAGCTTCATAAGGGCGCTTCTGTTGCGGATGATCTCCCGATGGAGATCGGTAAAGGCATCCAGATCCTCCTCATCGGTCATTTCATAGCTGAGATGCATGCCTTTGAGTGTGACGGATTTGATATTCTCAACTTCCGGCACTCTGCGGACGATATGGGGCAAATCAAGAGCAAATACGGTTAGGATCACCGTGAGGACAAGGGCATACAAAGCAAATCGTTTGAAGCCATTTTTATTGTAGACCTTTCTGGTACGGCGCAGGAGCATATCCATAAGGAAGAAGGTCAGAAGGCTACTAATAAGGATCAGCGCAAGCCAAACATAGGGAGCAATTGTCCATTCCTCCATGCCCACAAGGGCAAGCACCAAAGCTGTCAAAAGTTCCGCACTCAGGAGAGCCAGCAAATTCTGCAAAGGAATATAGGCACTTTTGAAGGAGATCCCCTGCCCTGCAGTTTCTGCATGGCGCTTCTTGTACAGGAAATAGGCAATAATAAGAGCCAAAGCTCCCAAAGCAAGGCAAATGAGGGTAAACCCCCAGGGCATATTCAGTACATAAGCGGGATCAGAGTCATAGCAGACGAAAACATCTCCACGCACATCATGAACATATTCCGCATAATTGTGATTCGTCCAGAACACAATGGGGCAAAACTCAACAGAACTCACATCCAGAGAGTTGTTAATGCCGAACAGGGTGGGTAGCAGGAGGATCAAGAATGTCACTTCCAGTACAGGCAGGAAGAAAAGGAAGAAAGCATAGGCAATGAGGCTGTGTAGTCTTCTGCCACAGAGAATATGGGCAAGGACAGCAAGCGCATAGAAGAACAGGAATTGTGCAAGCTCCATGGCCTGAAGCTTCAGCAGAAGGATACCTGCCCCATCACGGAATGCTCCTGTCACAGCAAGCAGTAGATATCCAAGGACAGCGCTTACAAGGAGCGGAATAAGCCCTAAGAGGATACCGCTGAACACGCCGGAACAGTACAGTGTGCCACGGTGAAGAGGCAGAGAGTGGATATAATTACTGCTACGGGTATTGTGCAGGTACTCAAAAGCGCAGGTGGCACAGATAAAACCGCAAATGGCGATTACAATGGGAGAGCCGTTCTCCAAAGAACTAAAAATAACCTCAACCACATCCCGATAGGAGCCGTTATAGGTAGTTCTTACCAGCCCGTCCAAGTTGGAGAAAAAGTTATTGAGAAACAGTGCCACAGTTACAAGAAGCATAAGAGGCCAGAAACGGCTCAAATTCTTGCGGATCAGGGCTGTGTTAAAGCAGGATGCTCTTGATCTCATAGTTTGCACCTCCCAATTCATAAATAAAGATCTCTTCCAGATTCAGGGGCATAAGCTCCATAAAAATAGGCTCAGCTTGTTGCAGTTTGGCTTCCACATCCTCTGCGCTACCGCGGATGATCAGAGTGCGAATTCTGCCTGTGGCACTTTCGTGGAGGAGGGTCAAGTCTTGGGGCAATTCTTTTTCAAAGACACCCTGAACCTTGACGATGTTCTCCTGCATTTGGCTCAGACTACGTTCCAGAAGCATTTTGCCCTTGTGCATGATGCCCACATAGTCGCACACATCCTCCAACTCACGGAGATTGTGAGAGGAGACCAGAACCGTGGTCTGTCGCTGTGCCACTTCCTGCATGACCAGACTCCAGACCTGACGGCGCATAACGGGATCAAGACCGTCTACAGGCTCATCCAGGATCAGAAGCTGAGGACGGCAAGCCAAAGCCAGAATAAAGGCCGCCTGCTTGACCATGCCCTTGGAGAAACTACGCAGAGGCATACGGGGATTCAGTTCAAAAAGCTTCACCAGTTCTTCATACAGGGCAGTATCAAAGTTGGGATACATACCACGGGTCAGCTTCATCATATCACGCAGATCGGAGCTGTGATAATAGAAAACATCATCGGGAATGTAGGCAAAAATCGCCTTGGTCTCCGGCTGTTCATAAACAGGCTTCCCGTCAATGAGGACTTCCCCGCCGTCCGGGCGGTATATACCGGTCAGATGACGGATCAAGGTACTTTTGCCTGCGCCGTTAGGCCCAAGGAGTCCGTAAACCGCACCCTTAGGCACATGAAGATCACAGGCATCCAAAGCCTGAACGGTATCAAATCTTTTGGACAATTGATTGACACGGATCATAGGTCATCCCTCCTATTGTTGTGGATCATGGCAGAAAGCTCTTGGGCAGTATAGCCAAGCTGCAAAAGCTCTTTTGCGGTTTCTTGGAAGGTCTGCAAAAGCTGTTCCTTCCGTCCCCTGTCCACCTGTGCAAGAGGGGCAACAAAGCTCCCCTTTCCCAGTTGGGTGTAGATGTAGCCCTCGGCTTCCAATTCTCGGTAAGCTCTTTGGATGGTATTGGGATTGATGGCAAGGGTAGATGCCAAGTCACGGACAGAGGGAAGCTTATCCCCTTCTGCCAAGGCTCCGACCAAAATACGGTTACGGAGTTTTTCCTTGATTTGTTCGTAAACCGGTCTGGGATCACGGTAGTTCAAGGAAATCATAGTTCCTCATCCTCCTTTCGACCTCTGTGTATTAACTGTATTAGTCTTTCTAATACAGTTGTACCACAGATTGTTCCTTTTGTCAATACACATTTTCTTTCGGAAGGAAATTTCTTCCCCGGAGCAGACACTTCCCTCCACGGAATGTCTTTGAAACAGGTCGTTTCGGTCCTTCGTTTTTAGAGAAAATACGGGAGAAATTTCATTTTCCTATTTACTTTTTCCAAAGAATGATGTACACTATAGTGGAATATCCCTGCGCAATTCATCAAATCCAAAAAAGAGGTTAAAAGTATGAAATTAGATAAGTTGCTTGGCGAACGCTTTAAGGAGCGTCCCTCGGATTGTGTTGTTGACAGCCACGCTCTGATGGTCAGAGGCGGTTATATGAAGGCTCTGTCCAACGGTATTTTCTCCTCCTACATGCCCCTGAAGCGGGTCACCCGTAAGATCGAGAATATCATCCGTGAGGAAATGGATGCCATTGACGGACAGGAAGTCATGTTCCCCGTTGTTATGCCTGCAAGCATTTGGCAGGAGTCCGGGCGTTACGAAAGCATCGGCAAGGAAATGGCCCGTTTCAACGACCGTAGCGGTGCTCCCCTGGTTCTGGGTATGACCCATGAGGAAGCCGCTGTTCATCTGGCTCGTGACTGTGCTCAGAGCTATAATAAGTATCCCTTCATGATCTATCAGATCCAGACCAAGTTCCGTGACGAAGCCCGTCCCAGAGCAGGTCTGATCCGTGTCAGAGAATTCACCATGAAGGATGCTTATTCCTTCCACACCTCTCAGGAGGATCTGGAACAATACTATGACCGTTGCCTCCATGCTTATGAGCGTATTTATGCCCGTGCAGGTATCCCCGAGGTAGTAGCCGTTGCTTCCGACTCCGGCATGATGGGTGGCAAGGTCTCCCACGAGTTCATGCTCCTGACTCCCATTGGTGAGGATTCCATCGCCATCTGTAAGGAATGTGACTACCGTGCAAACATGGAAGCCGCCGAGAGCATCATCGTCAACACCGCCGACGAAGTCTCCAAGGAAATGGAGCTTGTCCATACTCCCAATATCAGCAGTATCGAGGATCTGTGCGACTTCCTGAAGCTGCCCGCAGAAAAGACCTGCAAGGCAGTGGTTTACCAGAGAAACGAAGACGACAGCTATATCGTCCTCTTCCTCCGTGGAGATCTGGAAGCCAACGAGACCAAAATCACCAACTTCCTTGGTTGCAACATCCACCCCGCAGTCATTACCGAGGAAAGCGGTCTGTGTGCCGGCTTCATCGGCCCTAAGGGCCTGTGTGAAGGTGTCACTGTCCTCTTTGACAGCTCTCTGAAGGGGCTGAACAATCTGGCCTGCGGTGGCAATCAGGCCGATCATCACTACACCGGTCTGGATCTGTCCAGAGATCTGGGCGAGATCGAGTACCGTGACTTTGCCAAGATCGCAGAAGGCGGTATCTGCCCCCACTGCGGTAAGCCCGCTATTACCGTTTCCCGTGGTATCGAGGTCGGTAATATCTTCCAGCTTGGAACAAAGTATACCAAGAGCATGAACATGACCTACACCACTCAGGACGGCAAGCAGGAGCATCCCATTATGGGTTGCTACGGCATCGGTGTCGGAAGACTGGCAGCCTCCGTCTGCGAGACCCATCACGATGAGTACGGTCCTATTTGGCCCATGGCCATTGCTCCCTGGCAGGTACATCTGTGCGCTATGCGTGCCGACGATCCCGAAGTCCGTGCCTATGCCGACAAGCTGTATGAAGAGCTTCAGGCCGCAGGTCTGGAAGTCATTTATGACGATCGCAAGGTCAGTGCCGGTGTTATGTTCTCCGACGCAGACCTGCTGGGTGTACCCATCCGTGTTGTCGTCAGCCCCAGAAATCTGAAGCAGGCTGTTCTGGAAGTCAGTTCCCGTGATAAGAGCCTGAAGGATTCCATCCCCATGGAAGGCGCTGTTGCTGCCATTGCAAAGCTGGTCGCAGAGGCAAAGTAAAACTCCCGCACATACAGAGAGAGGAGAGTTCTTCATGGAAACCTTATTCATCAATCAGTATTACAGCTCCGAGGAAGTTCGTAAAGAAGCATACAAAGCTTCACAGGCCTATAAGATCAATGTCTATGTGTTGCCTATTATATTCTTTTTCTTGGCTTTCACGGATTTGATTGAATTCTTCCGCTACGGATATTATGAGAGTTTCTACCTCATTTTAGCCATTGTCTATACCGGGCTCATTCATTTCCTTATGGCAAGAGGCTTCAAGAGAGCCACTGCCCAGAGAAACGAGCTTTTTGGTGAAAATCCTCTGGTATATACCGAGATTTGCAATGATATGCTCCGAAGCTTCGACCCCAAGGGTGGTAAGACCGAAGTGTACTATTGCAACATCAAGAAGGTCAAGCTCACCAAGAATCTGGTGCTCATCGTCACTAATAGCAAGCTGATGTTCATGCTCCACCGAGAGGGCTTCCAACCAGTGAATTGTGAAGCCTTCCTGAGTCTCCTGTCCTCTAAGGGAATTAAGATCAAATAAATCCCAAATTTCATTGTCAATAAACGAACTGCCTGTAGGAGGCTTTAAACTCCTACAGGCAGTTTTATGATTTATGTTAGAATAATTGGATCAGACGGAAGATCCAGTTGGCCGCCACACCGGCGCAGAGACCGCCAATGGTGTGGGAGAGAATGGCATAACCTGTGAGCTTACTGCACTTCAGGTTATCCATCATGGCAACATGGGTGCTGAGATAACCGCTCCAGCACATACACATGGCAGTAAAGACTGCCACATCCCCTGCCCCCGCGGCACCGGACTGGATCAGACGGGGAACAAGACCAATAGCGGCACCGGCAGAGCCAAGGGAAGTAATGGGAACAGCAATACCCTCGGCACTGGTAAAGCCAAAGAGCGGACGGAGAATAAAGGACAGCTTATCACCGATCCAAGGAAGGAATGCCACACCTTCATAGGCGCCACCGGTATACACACCATCCGCAGATGGGCCGTTGGTGAGCATCAAAACGATGGTGCAAATGATCAGAACACCGGGAATGATGTCCAACCCCAGAGCAACACCGGACTTACCGCCGTTAATCAGCACATCGATGATACGCATGCCCGGACTCTTGGATTCAGAAACTTCCTTCTTCTCTGTTTTCGTTTCTTCCACAGCTTCGCACATTTCTTCCTTGCCGTATTCACGGGCAGTATAGCGGAGCATCAGACGGGCGCTGACAATGCTACCGATAAATGCACCTAAGTTACCCACCAGAGCCGCAAGGAGTATGTTCTCCCCTTTGGGAGCTTGCAGACCGAGCATGAAGGTGGTAACAATAGCACCCATACCGAAGGCCGTGCCGATATTGGTCAGAGCGGGAAGTTGATATTTCTTAAAGTATCTGCGGAAGCCCTTCTCATGTGCCAGAGAAAGGATGGCGGGATTATCGGATAAGTAAGTGGTAATGATACCCAGTGAAGCCGCACCGGGAAGCCCGTACAGAGGCTTCATCAAAGGAGAAAGGAGGCGGTTGATCAGATCCACAACGCCGAATTCCGTCAAAACAGCAGACAAAGCGCCGGCCACAACGGCCACAGCCATAATATAAAATACCGTATCAAGGAGCAGTGCATATGCAGTATTCATCAAGGTGCCCAGCATATTTACCATGCCCATTTGGCTACCGATAGCGCCGAAGAACACCAGGATCACCAGAAGACAAATAATTGGTTGCTTAATGGATTTCGTGCGAGCTTTTTTCATAAAAGCATCCCCTCTCTGTTGCACGATAGATTATAAGGACTGCACTTGCTAATATATCATAACAGAATGAAAAAAGCTAGAACTATTTTTGGAGACATACAATAATTTTACATAAAATACAAGTCCTAAATACAAAAAACAGGCTATGCCGTAGCATAGCCTGTTGTAACTTATTCTTCCGTCACATCTGTGGACTGGAGCTTGATATTTGCATTTGCGCAGTATTCTGCGGCATAGCTACCGGTGGGGGCGCAAACAGTCAGACGCTTGCCCTTAGGCAGTGCATCATTACCTATAGACTGGAGGCTCTCAGGCAGGGTCAGGGTACGCAGAGCGGTGCAACAGGCAAAGGATTCCTCGCCGATGGACAGCAGGCCTTCAGGGATGGACAGAGTCTTCAGCGCTGTGCAACCGCTAAAGGCACGATCACCGATACGGGCATTGCTTTCGCTAAGGCGAAGGATCTGCAGAGCGGTGCAATTCTCGAATACAGACTCGCTGATATCTCCGCTCCCTTGTGCAAAGGATACGAAACGCAGTGCGGTACAATCTGCAAAGGCGCGGTTTGCCAGACGATCCACAGTCTTGGGTACAGCAATCTTGGTCAGAGCGCTACAGCCTACAAAGGCCTCATCCCAAACAGCGGTAATACTGGCGGGAAGACTGACAGTCTGCAATGCAGTACAGCCTTGGAAGGCTCTTTCCTCGATTTCCTCCACACCCTTACGGACAACAACCTTGGTAATGGAGCTACAACCGGCAAATGTACCTTCGGACAGGAGGCGAATACCCTTGGGAACTTCCACTTTGGCTTCTGCATCTTCATCCAATTCCTTGTCGCCCACAGGAACATAGACATTGGTCAGAGCAGGACAGTCACGGAATGCAAAGGAGTCCATGCGGTTGATATTCTTGGAAAGCACAACCTCACGGAGGGCGGAACAGCCTTCAAAAGCACCTTCCCAAATCTCGGTAATGGTATGGGGAATGCGGATCTTAGCGAGTTTCTCACAGCCTGCAAAGGCATGAGCGCCGATCTTCTTGACCCATTCGGGAATAGGAGCAGGCTCGCCTTCGGCGGTAAAGACCGCTTCCTCGTCACAGCGCAGAAGCACATCTTCCAGGAAGTAGTAGCCACCTTCTGTCCGGACACAGGGGCAAGCGGTAAGGCTCTGGGCATCCTCCAGCTCATAAGCACGGGGCAGAGAGAGATTGCTCAATGCCACGCAACCCTCAAAGGCCATAGAGCCGATGGTCAGTCTACGGGAGCGAAGCTCCAAGGTATGCAGACGGGCGCAATCCTTGAAAGCGGCACGCCCCAGAACCTTGGTAGAAGCGGGAACAGTCAGTTCCTGCAAGGACCAGCAATGTTCAAAGGCGGAAGCGCCGATAGTTTCCAGTTCCTGAGAAAGCTGAATGTCACGGAGGCTGGTACAGCGCTGGAAGGCGCACGGTCCAATGATTTCCAGCTGGGTGGGAAGCTTGACCTTTTTCAAGTTGGAACAGCTACGGAATGCACCGGTGCAGAGTTCCAATACAGTTTCGGGGAGAGCAAGCTCCTTGAGGCCAACACAGCCCTCAAAGGAAGCGGCACCGATGGCACGGACACCATCCTGCACATTCAGGGTGACCAGACCCTTGCAGGAATGGAACGCGCCGTCAGCCAGTCTTTCAATTGTCTTGGGAACGGAAACATTGGTCAGGGATGCACAATCGCGGAAGGCTTCTTCCCCGATTTCCGTAAGACTCTGGGGCAGTCCGATGACCTTCAGGGCGGCACAGCCATAGAAAGCACGGGCACCGATGAATTCTGTCCCCTTGGGAATATTGATGGACTCCAGCTTATAACAACCGGCAAAAGCACCTGCACCAATACGGGTCAGTCCTTCGGGAAGCATGGCGGCTTCCAAAGCGGTACAGTTGCGGAAAGCATTGTCCGAAAGCTCGGTCACAGTCTCTGGCAGGAGCAGGACACGGGGTACGGAAGCACCTGCAAAAGCGTCTGCCCCAACAGAAACCAGATTAGGAGGAAGCACAAGATCCTTCAGGCTCTTGCAATCCTTAAATGCCATCTCTCCGATCTCAACAAGAGATTCGGGTAAAATCACCTCTTCCAGAGCGGTGCAACCTTCAAAGGCGGCAACACCGATCTTGGTAATACCCTCAGGAATGGTGATCTGCTTCAGATCCTTGCGGTTGCGGTAGGTATAATCAGGAATTTCCGTAGCTGTTTCATCCACCACCGGAGCATCCTGCGCATCCAGATAGCACAGCTCCAGACCGGGATTGGCAGTCAGAAGATTGGATTCCATATAAGAAAGAGCGGCAGGAAGTGTCAGTCGCTTCAGTGCGGGACACTCGGCAAAGGCATCCGGTCCGATCAGTTCCACCGTCACGGGCAGAACCACTTCTTCCAGCTTTGCACAGCCCATAAAAGCCTCTGCGCCAACACGGAGGAGTCCACCGGGAGCTTGTACACGGACAATGCTGTCCTTCTGTGCAAATGCACCCCAGCCAATGCTCCAAACCCCATTGGGAATGATGACCTCGGTATCTACACCAAGGTATTTGGTCAGCAGGCCCTGATTGATTGTAAATTCAGCGTGATCGTAAGTCATAATTGTGCCTCCTTTTGTCTCTTAACAATCAAACCTTGTCATATACACACTACAATATACCACATTTCTGCGGAAATGTACAGAAAAAATATTTGAGCGTGGGGATTTTATCATGCCACTCCCCTGTCATAAAGGAAATTCCTGCCATAGTCCCCCGTGGAGTCATAGGAAGAAACAGTTACGGACACAAAACCGTGTTCGCAACTGTTTCTATGTATCCTTTTTACTATCTCTCTTAAGAGATCTTAGCTATCTCTGCCAAGAGCGAAGGCTTTCTTGTTCAGCTCAAGAAACTTTGCGGGGACAGACTGCTCCAGAGCGGTGTCCCATTCCTCCTGTGTGAAGTCGAAAGACTTGGAAAGTCTGCCCATGAGGACGATGTTGACAGCCTTTGCAGTACCGGCCTCCACAGCCAGAGAAAGGGCATCAATGGCATCCACATCCAGACCCTTGGCTTGCATCTTTTCTACCAGATTCTCGGGGTAGACGGCGGCACCGGTAATCACGGGCATGGGATTGGTCTTCTGTGTATTGGTGATGATCTTGCCCCCGTCCTTCAGGAAAGAGGTCCATCTGGCGGCTTCCAGAAGCTCGAAGGACAGGAGGACATCAGCCTGTCCCTTGTCAATAACGGGAGAGGCTACCTTTTCACCGAAGCGGACATAGGTCACAACAGAGCCACCTCTCTGGCTCATACCGTGAACTTCGGAAACCTTGACATCGTAGCCACGGTTCAGAAGGAGTCTGCCTAATAACTTACTGGCAAGAAGACTTCCCTGTCCGCCTACGCCGACGATCATAATATTCTTGGTCATAGCTTAACCCTCCTGAATGGCGTCAAATTTGCAAAGCTGAGAACAAATACCGCATCCGGTACACAGGGTGGCATCTACACGAGCCTTGCCTTCTTCCATGCTGATGGCGGGGCAACCTGCCTTCATGCACATCTTACAGCTCATGCACTTGAGAGGATCGACCTTCAAGGGCTTGTTGTGCTTGACATACTTCAGCAGTGCGCAGGGTCTGCGGGAAATGATCACAGAAGGCTCTTGTGCCACAAGCTCTTCCTTGATGGCATCTTCACAGGCCTTGAGATCATAGGGATCCACAACACGGACACGGTTGATGCCCAATGCACGGCAGAGGGCTTCCAGATCCACCTTGGCGGCAGGATCGCCCTTCAGGTTGAAGCCTGTGGTGGGATTCTGCTGGTGACCGGTCATGCCGGTAATGGAGTTGTCCAGAATGAGGACGGTGCTGTTGGAATTATTATAGGCAATATTGACCAGACCGGTCATGCCGGAGTGCATAAAGGTGGAATCACCGATGACTGCAACAGTCTTGGCATCGCTTGCACCTTCGTTGGCTTTGTTAAAGCCGTGGATGCCGGAAATGGATGCACCCATACAGATAACGCTGTCAACGGCATTCAGGGGAGCAATTGCACCCAGAGTATAACAGCCGATGTCACCGATGACATTGAGCTTCAGCTTGGAAAGGACATAGTAAATACCGCGGTGGGGGCAACCTGCACACAGTGCGGGAGGACGGTTGGGGATCACATCATCCAGAGCAACGCCCTCTTCAAAGGGCAGTCCCAGTCCCTTGGCTACCAAGTTCTGGCTCAGCTCGCCAATGTTGGAGAAGCGATTCTTGCCCTCGGCTTGGATGCCGATATTCTTGCAGAATTCCTCTACAAAGCCGTCACCTTCTTCGATGACGATGACCTTATCCACCTTGGAAGCAAAGTCCTTGAGGAGCTTTTCGGACAGAGGCCATACCATACCCAGCTTCAGTATGGGATAGGTGTTACCGCAAACTTCCTTAACATACTGGTAGGAAGTAGAGCCGGTGATGATACCCACGGAGGCATCTGTGCCTTCTTCCACCACATTAATGGAAGCAGTGGAGGCATAGTCTGCCAGAGCCTTCAGCCGGTCTTCCACAATGGGATGACGGAGCTTGGCAAAACCGGGCATCATGATGTACTTGGATGGCTGTTTGGCATAGGGCTTCTGAGGAGCTTCTACACGGTCGGACAGCTCCACAACGCTCTGTGAATGAGCAACACGGGTGCACATTTTTACCAGAACAGGGGTGTCGAACTGTTCGGACAACTCATATGCCAGTTTACCGAAGGCCAGTGCTTCTGCGGAATCGGAGGGCTCAAGCATGGGGACTTTGGCGGCCTTGGCATAGTTACGGGAGTCCTGTTCGTTCTGGGAGCTGTGCATACCGGGATCGTCTGCCACAGCAATAACCATACCTGCATTGACACCTGTGTAAGCAATGGTAAACAGAGGGTCAGCAGCAACATTGAGACCAACGTGCTTCATACCGCAGAAGCTACGTTTGCCTGCAAGAGAAGCACCGAAGGCGGCCTCCATAGCAACCTTTTCATTGGGTGACCATTCTGCGTATACTTCGGAATATTCCGCAATACACTCTGTGATTTCCGTACTGGGAGTGCCGGGATAACTGGAAACGAAACCGCAACCGGCTTCATAAAGGCCCCTTGCGAGAGCCTGATTACCTAACATTAACTGTTTCATAATTGTCCTCCATTAATTTGTGGTCTGTGCTTCCACCAGACGGCCGGAGCAGTAACGCTCTCTCAGCACGGGCTTTTCGATTTTGCCGGTGGGATTTCTGGGGATCTTATCAAAAATGATCTTTCTGGGTCTCTTGTATCTGGGAAGAGCCTCGCAGAACTTGTTGATCTCCTCCTCGGTGCAGGTGAGATCTTCCTTGATCTCAATGATGGCGGCGGCGATCTCACCCAGTCTTGCATCGGGCAGACCGATGACCGCTACATCCTTGATCTTTTCGTTCTCACGGAGGAAGTCCTCGATCTGTACGGGATAGAGGTTCTCACCGCCGGAAATAACCACATCCTTCTTGCGGTCGACCAGATAGATAAAGCCGTCATCGTCCATCTTTGCCATATCTCCGGTAAAGAGCCAGCCGTCCTTCAAGACTTCCTGAGAGGCTTCGGGATTCTTATAATAGCAGAGCATAACACCGTCACCCTTGACGATGAGTTCGCCTACCTCGCCCTGAGGAACTTCTACACCCCGTTCGTCAACAATACGGGTCTGCCAACGGAAGCCGGGCTTGCCGATCGCGCCAACCTTGTGGATATTCTCCACACCCAGATGGACACAGCCGGGACCGATGGACTCAGACAGGCCGTAGTTGGTGTCGTACTGATGATGAGGGAAAACGGTCTTCCAGCGATGGATCAAGCTGGGAGGAACAGGCTGTGCGCCGATATGCATCAGACGCCACTGGTCAAGATAATAGTTGTTCAGATCGATCTTTCCGCTTTCAATGGCATCCAGAAGATCCTGTGTCCAAGGCACAAGCAACCAAACGATGGTGCATTTCTCTTCCGTAACTGCACGGAGGATCCATTCGGGCTTAACTCCGCGGAGAAGAACCGCCTTGCTTCCGGACAGGAGACTGCCGAACCAGTGCATTTTTGCACCGGTATGATACAGAGGAGGAATGCAAAGAAAGACGTCTTCCCTGCCCTGGCCGTGATGGTTCTGTTCTGTCAAACAGGAGCTGACCAAGGCCTTGTGATTGTGCAAAATAGCCTTGGGGAAGCCCGTCGTGCCGGAGGAGAAATAAATCGCGGCATAATCCTCTTCTGTAAGAGATACGGGAGGCGCACTGCGGGAATAGTAGTTGACCAGTTCCCGATAGGACTCTGCAAAAGCGGGAGTCTGAGAGCCAACAAACAGGTGGATGCGCACACGGGGCATTTTGTCAATGATAGGCTCTAAACGGGTAATAAACTCAGGACCGGAGATCAGCACCTCCACATCCGCAAGATCCACGCAATAGGCGATCTCATCGGAGGAATAACGGAAGTTCATAGGCACTGCAATAGCACCGGCCTTCAAAATACCAAAATAGATAGGAAGCCACTCCAGACAGTTCATCAGGAGGATGCCGACCTTCTGCCCCTTCTTGATCCCACGGGACAGAAGCAGATTGGCAAATCGGTTTGCCTTTCCGTCAAATTCCACCCAACTCATCTCTCTACGATAAGCCATATCGGGAGAAGTATTTTCGATCAGACTGAACTCGCGCCAAGTAGTGGCACGATCCCGTTCCTCAGAGGGATTAATCTCCACAAGGGCAACATCTTCCCCGTACAGGCGAGCATTCTTTTCCAAAAAATCAGTAATTACCATAGGTTTACACCACCATATATCAAAATCAAATGTGTCTTTCCCCTCCCAAGAGCCAGAATCCTGTGAAGGGTAAAACGGAATATATATACTTT
>JAZMZW010000154.1:0-12258 GCA_045586205.1 Faecousia sp.
GACTGAGGGATTGTTACCGCAGTACGATTTCGCCGAAACCGTACTAGAGATGCAAGACCCTACCGCACAATCCCTCCGTCACGGCTTCGCCGTGCCACCTCCCTTTACACAAGGGAGGCTTTGGTACGGTGCAACAATTAGACAAATTCAAGTTTCCTAACCGGCGCGGGAGCGCCCAAGGCTCCCTTGTGTAAAGGGTTAGCGAAGCGGTGTCGCGGGAGTGAATGACAGTCCGGTGGACTGTCAGAGACGCGACCGGAATCGCCGCAGCGATTTGTCCCGAAGGGACTGAGGGATTGTTACCGCAGTACGATTTCGCCGAAACCGTACTAGAGATGCAAGACCCTACCGCACAATCCCTCCGTCACGGCTTCGCCGTGCCACCTCCCTTTACACAAGGGAGACTTTAGTACCTATCGTGTCGCTAAACTGCTCTATAAACTGTACCACATAACACGAGGGGACGATTTCCCGATTTTAGGAGAAAAATCGAAACTTTCCCCAAAATAGATTGACAAAAGGGACATGACTTATTACAATAAAGCCATGGTCGGATTTAGCAATTTTCGGATCTGCCAACACTTCCGGCGAGAAACGCATAAGGAGGATCTTTTATGAAAACAACCATAGGAAAAAAAGCCCTATCCCTGCTCCTGTGTCTGGTCATGCTCCTGTCCCTTCTCCCTGCAGGCATGATCCAAACAAGCGCCAATGCCGCAGACACAGTGGCCTACCCCGTAGAGGGTGGCAACATCTACTTTGACCCCTCCACCGGCACGATTACAGATTGTGACTATACCGTCACTTCCGCAGTGATCCCCGGAACCATCAATGGCATCCCCGTAACAACCATCGGCTATAAGGCGTTCTATGATTGCTACAACCTGACAAGCGTAACCATCGGGGACAGCGTAACAGCCATCGGCAATTCTGCGTTCTATAAATGCAAAAAACTGACAAGCGTAACCATCGGGAACAGCGTAACAACCATCGGCAATTCTGCGTTCTCTTATTGCTCCGGACTGACAAGCGTAACCATTCCGAACAGCGTAACAACCATCGGCGGGAGTGCGTTCGCTCATTGTTCCAGCCTGACAAGCGTAACCATCGGGGACAGCGTAACAACCATCGGCAATTATGCGTTCGAAGATTGCTCCGGACTGACAAGCGTAACCATCGGGGACAGCGTAACAACCATCGGCGATTGGGCGTTCTCTCATTGCTCCGAACTGACAAGCGTCACCATCGGGGACAGAGTAACAACCATCGGCAAGGAGGCGTTCTATTTTTGCGAAAGCCTGACAAGCGTAACCATTCCGGACAGCGTCACAACCATCGGCAATGGGGCGTTCCATAAATGCTCCAGCCTGACAAGCGCAACCATCGGGAACAGCGTAACAACCATCGGCGATAGGGCGTTCTATTGGTGCTCCGGCCTGACAAGCGTAACCATCGGGGATAGCGTAACAACCATCGGCGAGAGTGCGTTCTATGATTGCTCCGGACTGACAAGCGTAACCATTCCCAACAGCGTAACAACCATCGGCGATAGGGCGTTCTATCAGTGCTCCGGACTGACAAGCGTAACCATTCCCAACAGCGTAACAACCATCGGCGAGGGTGCGTTCTATGATTGCTCCGGACTGACAAGCGTAACCATCGGGGACAGCGTAACATCCATCGGCGATTATGCGTTCTGTTATTGCTCCAGCCTGACAAGCGTAACCATTCCGAACAGCGTAACAACCATGGGTAATGGGACGTTCGCTGAATGCGACCGCCTGACAAGCGTAACTATCGGGGACAGAGTAACAACCATCGGCAATTCTGCGTTTAGTTGGTGCGAAAGCCTGACAAGCGTAACCATTCCGAACAGCGTAACAACCATCGGCGATTCTGCGTTCTATCATTGCTCCGGTCTGACAAGCGTCACCATCGGGGACAGAGTAACAACCATCGGCGAGAGTGCGTTTAAATGGTGCGAAAGCCTGACAAGCGTAACCATTCCGAACAGCGTAACAACCATCGGCGATTATGCGTTCTCTCATTGTTCCAGCCTGACAAGCGTAATCATTCCCGACAGCGTAACAACCATCGGCTATTGGGCGTTCTCTGGTTGCAAGAGCCTGACAAGCGTAGTCGTCCTGAATCCGGACTGTGCTATCTATAATTCTAGTTCGACTCTCGGATCTGCGAGTATCACTGTCATCTACGGTCATGAAAACTCCGCGGCACAGATTTATGCAACAACAAATTGCTACACATTTGTGACACTGGTGGGGCATTCGGCGGGAAATTTGCTCCATAAGTGGACATGCGTTGCAACCATAGCACCGACCTGTACCGAAAGCGGAGAAAATCTTTATACTTGCTTTATTTGCGGCGATACGAAAAGAGAGCCGGTATATGCCTTGGGACACGACTACTGTGATGGTATCTGCTCCCGGTGCGGAGACTCTAATGTAAAGACTCTGACCCTGTCCTATGACAGCCAAATCAAGGACGTGGGGATCCGGACGGAAAATTACGAGTATTCCGACAGTTATTTTGATGCAGATGCAACAACTTATAATCACAAATTGGCAACGGTCTCTCTGGGTATGGCTATGTCGGCAGTTACCTTTAAGGACAAAGGGGACACCTATATCCGTGACACCTTAGAGCAGATCGGCTGTGACGAGGACAGCATTTATACCGTACGTTTTGACAACAATAAATCCTTGGAAGATAATTGTGCCTATGCCTTCGGCGTGAAGTATCTGGAAGACACAGATACCTACTTGATCCCCGTAGCCATCCGTGGCGTCGGCTATGATAAAGAGTGGATCAGCAATTTCCACGTGGTGGAAAGCGGATACTCCAAATATGCGGCAGGCTTCAAGAAGGCAGCCGACGGCGTCTATACCGACCTGATGAAGTACATTGGAGGCTTAGATAAGAGCAAGATCAAGATCTGGGTCACCGGCTTCAGCCGTGCCGGGGCAATTTCCAACCTTCTGGGTGGCAGATTGACGGAAAAAAGCGGCATCAGCAAGGGGAATATCTATGTTTACACCTTCGCTACCCCCCAGGGTGTCAAAAAAGGTACTGCAAAGGCCTATGAGAATATCCACAATATCGTATCGGAAGTAGACATTGTCCCCCGTCTGGCCCTCAGTTCTTGGGACTTCACCCGATACGGCATTACCCATTATTTGCCCTGCCAAACCAAGCGAGGAACAAAATATGGTTCCTTGGTAAGTAAAATGCTGACAGAATACGATAAAATCGTCAAAAATGCCGGAGCAACAGACAGTATCTCCATTCTGCCGGGACAGGAACTTGCCCTGGATCTCATTCTTGACTATGCCGATGATTTGGTCGCCTCGGTTGAGGTGTACGACCAAATGGGGTACCAGCAGCTTATCATGGATTTCAAAGCCTCCGTATATGCAGATAAAGAGGAATACGCTATCCTGTATTACCTGCTACAGGGCGACGAAAAACTGGTAAAAGCATTTACAAACATTTTTGAGAGAACACAGTTAGGCACTCCCGTTGTAAACTTGCAGAGTCTGCAAACCATCGTGAAAAATATTGAACAGCTTGGGAATTTAGGAACATCCGCTGTGAACATTTTGTGCACCCTGTGCGATTTCTACCTCGGACTTGGGTCGGCAGCATTAAAGAGCGTGATCAACGATGATGCACTGACCACATATACCAAGGCAGGCGTATTGTTAGCCGATGCCGTCAAAGATGGTACCCGTTCCATGCTGTTCAGACAGCACTGGGGAGAAACCTACTTGGCATGGATGCGTGCAGGCACCCCGGAGGAACTGTTCAGAACAACGTCCTACAAGCGCGTTTCCGTCAAGTGCCCCGTAGATATTACGGTTTATGACAGCAAAAACCGGGTCGTCGCTCGTGTTGTAGACGATGTGGTAGATACTTCTCTGACCGAGAGCCTCTATGTTGCCGTAAACGAATTTGGGGAAAAAGAGATCTATATGCCCGATGACGACAACTACCGGGTTGTGGTCACCGCACGGGAAAATGGCACATTGGATATTGTCACCAACACCTACGATGCAGAGGGCGTTCTGCAGAATAGCGAGTGCTATCTGGATCTGACCATGGTAGAAGATCAGACCTTCTATGTAGAATCCGAAATGGACGATCCCACCCCCACCGTAGAAACCAATGACACCACCCTCACTGCCCATGTAAGCTGCACAGAAACCCCTGAAAAAGTAACCGTCACCATTCCCGAAAAGGAAGGTTGTACCATATTCGGAGCCGGAGAATATGATGTAGGCGACACAGTGACCCTCATGATCGCCATGGACGAAGGCTATGGCTTTGACGGTTGGTACAGCGCCGGAAAGCTTATCTCCGAAGAAGAAGTCTACAACTTCACCATTACGGAAAGTGCCACCTACGAGCCTCGTATCCATAAGATCCAAGAGGATACCCCCATTACGAATCCCTTCGTGGATGTAAAGGAGCGCGATTATTTCTATACTCCCGTCCTGTGGGCAGTTGATAAAGGCATTACCAATGGCATGGGAAAGGGTAAGTTCGCTCCTGAGAATCCCTGTACTCGTGGCCAAATTGTGACCTTCCTGTGGAGAGCCTGTGGATCTCCGGAGCCCATGGAGCAGAGCAATCCTTTTAGTGATGTGTCTACCTCTGCGTACTACTACAAGGCAGTCCTTTGGGCAGTTGAAAACGGTATTACTAACGGTACCGGAAAGGGCAAGTTCTCTCCCGACGACACCTGCACACGTGGCCAGGTGGCGACTTTCCTCTGGAGAGCACAGGGTAAGCCTACACCTACATCTTCTGCAAATCCGTTTAACGATGTAAGTAGCAAGACTTATTACTATGATGCAGTTCTCTGGGCGGTAGAAAAGGGTGTGACGAATGGCACAGGCAAGGGCAGATTCTCCCCCGACGACAACTGCACTCGTGGACAGATCGTAACCTTCCTCTACCGGGCCTTGGCAGAAGGCTAACATCCCACCCCCGTCCCCCGGACGGAATCAAACAAACCCCTACAGAGGGAACAAGCATACCCCAAAAGGGAGCCCGGTTATGATCGGGTTCCCTTTTTCTGGGGACAAAAGCCCAATCATACGTTGCAATTCCTGCGGAGTTTTGTTACAATAACTTTAGAAATTATTCCCAAAAGGAAGTGAAGCATATGTACAAAAAAATCACCGTTCTTGTCTTGCTGACGGCTCTGCTTCTGTCCATGCTTTCCCTCGGCGGGGTCAAGGCCGTAGAGAGTAAAGACACCCGTGCCGCCACCCCACAGGTTTCCGCCTCCGCTACGGAGATCGGAGAGCTGTTCACTGCCCGTTCTCAGGATGTTCACCCCAGAGTGATCATGCATGAGGAGGACTTTACGGAGCTTCGGAATCGGGTTCAGACCGATCCCTATTCCAAGATCCTTTATACCCGTATTTACGAATATGCGGTGGATCAGCTGGATGCGCCTCTGTGTATCTACGAGCTTCCCGACGGAGAACGTCTGCTGGAGATCTCCCGTGAGGCCTCCAAGCGCATTATCTGGTGCTCCATCGTCTACAAGGTCAGCGGTGACCGCCGTTTTGCAGACAGAGCCATTGAAGAGCTACTCAATGTCTGCGCCTTCCAAGACTGGCATCCCGAGCATTATCTGGATGTTGCCCAAATGTGCTTCGGTGTAGGTCTGGGCTATGACTGGCTCTATCACGAGCTGAGCTCTGCCCAACGTTCCACCATCGCCAAAACCATCTATAACTATGCCCTTATGACCTGCGAAGGGGAGGGCTTCTGGAAAACCACCAGTAACTGGAATGTCTGGTGTCACGGTGGCTTGACCACAGGCGCTCTTGCCATTTATGAATCCTACCCCGATGCCTGTAGCAGTTACCTGTCCCGTGCCATTACTGGCATTCAGATTTCTCTGAACGCTTATGCCCCCTTAGGCTCATTCCCGGAAGGTCCGGGCTACTACGGTGTGGCTTCGGAATTTACCGCCGTGTTCATGGACTCCCTGCTTTCCGTCCTTGGTACGGAGTTTGGCCTCTGTGATGTACAGGGCGTACGGGAATCTGCGGGCTTCTATCCTGCCATTAACGGCTTTGTGACCACCTTCAATTACGGCGACGGCTCCTCCACCCCCGGTAACCGTGCCTCTCTGCACTGGTATGCAAATCAATTTAATATGCCCTATCTTTCCGTATACCAGCGGAAATATCAAACCACCTCCACGGATCGCAGTGACATCGCTCTTGCCCTCCTGTGGTACGATCCGGAGCTTGTGGAGGGTGTGACCTTGGAGGATGCTCAGACGGACTACCTCCTGTACAGCAATGCCAACGAAAGTGTTGCCTCCTTCCGCAGCTTCAACGGCGATCCCCGACAGATCTATGCCGCCATCAAATCCGGTTATAACAACACCAGCCACTCCGATATGGACATCGGTACTTTCGTTATGGAAGCCATGGGAGAACGCTGGTTTGAAGAACTCAGTCAGGAGAACTACAGCGTTCCCGGCTACTGGGATCTCAGCGACAACGGCACCCGTTGGAACTACTACCGCAAGCGTGCAGAGGGTCAGAATGTCTATGTTCTGAACCCCGACAAAACCGGCGGTCAGGATCACAATGCCAAAGCCCAGATCGAGAATTACGAAGCCACCTACGATGGGGGCTACGCAACGGTCAATATGCTGGATGCCTACGACAGCTACGGCATGAGCTCCGGCAAGAGAGGTCTCATGCTCTTTGATGCGCGTAGCCGTGTGCTACTTCGTGACGAGATCGTCTGCTCCTCCGGCTCGGAGATCTACTGGTTTGCCCATACCAAGGCAGATATCACCCTCTCTGCCGACGGAAAGACCGCCACTCTGACCATGAACGGCAAGACCTTGGAGGCCAAGATCGGCTCTCCCTCCAATGCCGTCTTCACAGTCATGGATGCAGTGCCACTTTCCACCTCTCCCAACCCTTCCGGCAACAACGCCAATGCGGGTATGCGCAAGCTGGTCATCCACTTGAGCAATGTGAGCAAGGCGGATATTGCCGTGACCTTTACTCCCCTTTGGGAGGCTTCCGACAGTGGTAAGTCCGTGCCCACGGTCACACTGGCAAATATGGCTACCGCCCTCAATTCCTATGCAGAGGGCACAAGCCTCAAGGCCAACAGCTCCGGTGTCTACGAGATCCGTACCGCCGATCAGCTTTGCCTCCTGTCGGAAATGGTACAGGGAGGGGAGACCTTCAAGGGCAAGACTGTCCGTCTTATGGCAGATATTGACCTGAACAATCGGAACTTCGTCCCCATCGGCGGAAACGGCACTTCCACCTCCTTCCAAGGCACCTTTGACGGCAATCATCATGTGATCCGCAACCTCCTGATTTTCCGCCCCGGCGTGTCCAATGTGGGTCTCTTCGGCAGAGCCATTTCTGCCACCATCAAGGATCTGGGCATTGACAACGGCACCGTCTTCTGCGGTGGCGCAAGTGCCGCCCTTGCAGGTGTGGCAAGGAACTGTACCGTAAGCGGCTGTTTCTCCCGTAGCAATGTGGTCGGCAACGGCTCTCACATCGGCGGTCTCATCGGTCAGATCGAAGGCACAGGCACTGTGACAAACTGCTACAGTACAGGGGATGTGCAAAACTCCTCCTCCGTATCGGGCGGTCTTGTGGGCTATGTTGCCTCTTCCACCACTGCGATTTTGGAAAATTCCTATCACTGCGGTACCCTGTCCGACTCTGCGGGGAACTGCGGTCTCATCGGCTTCTATCATACCACCAACACCTCTTATCTCTGTAACTCCGTTACGGTGACCAACTGCTACAGCAATAAGCCTCTGAAGGGTAGCACCGTCACCGATAACGCTACTCTTGAGCATTATACAAACTCCGCTGTCATCAGCGAGGGGCGTATGGTTTCCATGGCCATCAGCCTTGGAGATGCCTATATTTACGACTGCTCTTGGGAAAACGGGGGCTATCCCGTCTTCACCTGGCAGGAGGATACCACCCTTCCCGAGGATCTGCATATCGGCACTGTGGAGGAGCTTCGTCTTCTGGCATACACGGTCAACAGCGGTGCAGATGATTTTGCGGGAAAGACCGTCTACTTGACCCGTGATCTGGATCTCAATTCCCGTGAATGGGTCAGCATCGGCGGTTATGATCCCAAGGATACCAAGGGGCAGATCTTCAAGGGCACTTTTGACGGCTTGGGACATACAGTACGGAATCTGCGGATCTCCGACGGTCTGAATTACATGGGCTTCTTTGGCTCTGTGGACGGATGTATTCGGAATTTCGGCATTCAAGGCGGCTCTGTCACAGGTCAGGGGAAAGTCGCAGGACTTGCCGGCTATGTCCGCGGCACGATCATGAACTGCTTTAACAAGGCTTCTGTCTACGGCACAGAGGCCGTTGGCGGTCTGGTTGGCATGGCATCCAAGCTGACTGTGGAAAACTGCTATAACCATGCAAATATCTCCTCTCCCGCTAGCGTTGGCGGTCTCATCGGCTATTTCTCCAGCGGTGCCGCAGGGACAAAGATCACCAATTGCTATCACAGGGGTACGCTTCAAGGCTCCTCCAAGGGCAGTATCTGCTGTTCCATCAACAGCGGTGTGACCAATTCGGTCTTCACCAACTGCTACGGCCCTGATGCCTATGCTCTTGTCCACAGCCCTACAAGCCATGAGGAAGTGAATTGCGCTACTTTGAGCGCCTTGGATCTGAAGGCTACCTCGGAGCTTTTGGGAACAGCCTATATGGCAGATGCTGTCCGTACGAGAAACGGCGGCTATCCCGTTCTGCGTGTATTTGCTTACGGACTTACGGAAAAACCTGTCCTGTCTACGGACAGTGAAGGTGCTTACTGCATCTATACTCTCGCAGATCTCCGCACCCTTGCCTATTTGGTCAATGTGGAGGGACAGACCTTCTCGGGAAAGACCGTGAAGCTTTGTGCAGACATTGATGCAGAGAGCAAGGAATGGATTCCCATCGGCGGAGAGTCCGTCAACGGAAGCAGAAGCAGATTTTCCGGCACCTTTGACGGTTGCGGTCATGTGATCACCAATCTTACCATCAGCTCCGGCTCTGACTATGTGGGTCTCTTCGGCCTTGTTACCAAGGGAAGCATCCGCAATCTAGGCATTGACAGCGGTATGATCCTTGGCGGCAGTGCCACAGGCAGTATTGCAGGTCGTGCCATGGACGGGGCTACCATCGAAAATTGCTATTCCAAAATCTGCGTCAGCGGTAAGAACCATGTGGGCGGTATCGTTGGTCTCCTCAGCGGAAAGTCTGTAGGGGTCAAAAACTGCTACACCACAGGCTCTGCCGTAGGCAATACGGGCATCGGTGCCATTGTGGGTACAGTCAACCCCGGTGCAACGGATACCGTCATCCAAAACTGCTACTATGTGGGCTCTATGGATAACTACCTCTTAGGCAAGGCAGGGGATGCCTCCACCACGGGCATTACTGTGAGCAACTGCTACGGCACAGGCACTGTGGCTATGGTGGCTGAGCCCTTCAACACCACTATTACCGACAGTGGCAGAAAAACGGAAGCAGAGCTTCGTGCCTTGGCGGCTACCTTGGGTACTGCCTTTGCAGAGGACTATCTGGTGCAGAACGAGCTTTTCCCCGTCCTTACATGGGAAAACGGGGACTGCGCCACCTCCCTGACTCTGAAGGACGGTGTCTATGAGATCGGCACTGCGGAGGAACTGCGCCTCCTGTCCTATCTGGTGCGGAAGGGTACGACCTTCAGCAAGAAGAAGCTTGTCCTCACCAATAACATCAATCTGGAAGGGAAGCCCTTCATGGCCATCGGCGGTACTACCGACGGCACAAATTATTATTTCCGCGGACAGCTTGACGGCAAGGGTCATGTGATCCGCAACATCAATGTGGTAGATATGGATGTGGGTCGTGTGGGCTTGTTCGGCATGACCAACGGAGCTACCATTGAGAATCTGGGTGTGGAAAGCGGTGTGATCATCGGCTACACGCAGGCGGCAGGTCTGGTGGGCTATATGAACGCCACCACCGTGAAAGGCTGTTTTAACAGAGCCATGGTCTACGGCAATTCCAAAACCGGCGGTATGGCAGGCGGTCTTGCAGGCACAGGCTCTATTACCGATTGCTACAACGCAGGTATAGTCCTTGCGGAAGGCACGGACAAGAACACCGGCGGTATCTTCGGTAATGCCGCAGACAGCACTAAGTACACCCTGACCAACTGCTACAATCTGGATACCTTCAACGGTATCGGTGGCAATGTGAATCCTCCCGTTGTAGACTCCGGCATGACCAATTGCTACTCCATGGGCTCTGCCACCCTTCTGAGAAAGGTCTATAATTTCGCCATCAATTCTTCCTCTATGGTTTCTCCCGCAACTCTCCGTGGCTTCGCTTCTCAGTTGGGAGCAAGCTATACCACGGATACCGCAGGGATCAACCGCGGATACCCCGTCCTCAAGTGGGAAATGGGCGCACTGGAAGAAGCCCTGTTCTTTGACTTTACGGATACCGAGGAAGATCAACAGCGTTACAACAGCGGTGCTTACGGTTGGAGAAACTTTGACCAAGGCGGTCAGTGGTTCTATACCTCCGAGAAAACCCAATCCATCGTAGTCGATTCGGAAACAGGAGAACTGATCCTGACCTCCTTGGAGTCTATCGCCGATAACATCTGGCCGGATGCCTACTTCGATGCCTCTGTAGACGGCACAAACAAAACCTTCCCCCTGAATTATTCTCCTGCGAATGCGGAGTATTTCCAAATCCGTTTCAAACTGAAGAACTATCGCATCGGCAATACCGTTAAGGAAGGGGAGACCGCCCAATCCACCGTCAGTCCCTATATCCGTATGTCCGGCTTCGGTAAAACCATGACGGGCATTTCCGGCACTGCTTCTTATACCTACCTGAAGGATCTGCTGGACAAGGACGAATATGTGACCGTCACCCTGCCCGTCGGGGAGGAATTCCGCAGTGCCGAGGTCATCGGCCGTCTGCGTATTTATCTGGGCGGCGTGGAAAGCATGGAGGGCGAGCAAGGTGTCTTCACCGTGGACTATATCTATGTAGGCCCTGAGAAATCCCTTCCTGCCAAGGTCTATCAGGTTGACTTTGTGAATCATGACGGCACAGTCCTCCAAAGCAGCTATGTCCCCAAGGGAGAAAGGGCAGTCTATTACGGCTCTACTCCCAAGAAGACAAGAGACGAAAATGCTCATTATACCTTCAAGGATTGGGGGAAGGCTCTGACAAATATCAGCGCAGATACCACCTTTACCGCACAGTTCACTGCCACCGAACACAGCTTCAGCTACAAGACCGTGGATGCAAGCAAGCACAAGGCAAGCTGTTCCTGCGGTTACAGCAAGAACGAGGCGCACACCTATGTCTACAAGGTAACTACCAAGCCTACCACCTCCGCAACAGGCATCCTCACCGGCACTTGCGACCTTTGCTCCGCAACCGCCACCGTGACCCTGCCCAAGCTGAACACCACGGACTATACCAAGACCACTGCCAAAGCCCCCACCTGTACCGCTAACGGCACAGACAAGTACACTTGGAAAACCACGACCTACGGCACATTCAGCTTCAACGCAACCACCGCCGCAAAGGGTCACACTTCCGTTACAGATCCTGAGGTAGCTCCCACCTGTACCACTACGGGCTTAACTGCCGGCGCACATTGCTCCGTCTGTAATGCAGTCTTGACCGCACAGGACGTCATCCCTGCAAAGGGTCATACCGAGGTTATCGACAAGGCTGTTGCTCCCACTTGCACCGCCACGGGCTTGACGGAAGGTAAGCACTGCTTCGTCTGTTCCGAAATCCTGACTGCACAGGAAGTTATCCCTGCCAAGGGACACACCGAGGTCATCGACAAAGCTGTTGCTCCTACCTGCACCGCTACCGGTTTTACCGAAGGCAAGCACTGCTCTGTATGTTCCGAAGTCCTGACTGCACAGGAAGTTATTCCCGCAACCGGTCATTGCTATACTTATGAGAAGATCGACGGACAGACTCACAAGCAGGGCTGTGAGAATTGCGACTTCGCAGAGATCCAAGAACACAGCTTCGTGGACGGATCTTGCATCTGTGGCGAGGTGGAGGAGAAGGAAGCTGTTCTCGATCCCACTATCAAGATCGGTCACAGCTTGAATCTGGCAAGTGATATCTCCATCAACTTCGGCGTAGCAAAGACCCTGCTGGCAGGCTTTGACATGAG
>JAZMZW010000155.1:0-3865 GCA_045586205.1 Faecousia sp.
GGTACCGGTAACGGCAAGACCGCAGGTCGCGGTCACAAGGGCCAGAAGGCTCGCTCCGGCGGCAAGGTCCGTGTCGGCTTCGAAGGTGGCCAGATGCCTCTGGCTCGCCGTATCCCGAAGCGCGGCTTCAACAACATCTTCGCAAAGCCCCTGACGGCTGTCAATGTTTCCGATCTCAATGTGTTCGAGAACGGCACTGTCGTTGATGCAGCTCTGCTGGAAGAAAAGGGCATTATCAGAGATTGCAAGTATGGTCTCAAGGTTCTGTCCAACGGCGAACTGACTAAGAAACTGACTGTTAAGGCAGCTGCTTTCTCCGGTTCTGCAAAGGCAAAGATCGAGGAGGCTGGCGGAAAGGCTGAGGTGGTGTAAGTGTTTACTACCCTTCGTAATGCTTGGAAGATTACCGAGCTGAGAAAGAAAATCCTTTTCACCCTGTTGATCGTTCTGATTTACCGTCTTGGTAATGTTGTTCCCGTTCCTTTCGTTAACACTCAGCAGATGTCTGCTATGTTCGATCAGGAACTGAGCGGTACCATCTTTGGTCTGTTCAACATGATGTCCGGCAATGCATTCTCCATGGCAACTATTTTTGCTTTGGGTATTCAGCCCTACATCAATGCATCCATTATTGTTCAGCTTCTTACCATCGCCATCCCTGCTCTGGAACGTCTGAGCAAGGAAGGCGGCGAGGAAGGTAAGAAGACCATCGAGAAGATCACCCGTTACTCTACCGTAGGTCTGGGTCTGCTGATGGGCGTTGCCTACTATATCATGCTGACCACCTACAACACTCAGTACAACAATGCACTGCTTGTTGAGACCGGCTTCTTCCCCGGTGTTGTGATCGTTCTGGCTTTCACCGCAGGTGCCTCTCTGGTCATGTGGTTGGGCGAGCAGATCACCGCTTACGGCATTGGCAATGGTATCTCCATGATCCTCTTTGCCAACATCATTGCTCGTATTCCTCGTTCCATCATCATGCCCCTCGTCGCTATGGTTGCTCCCTCTCTGGGCGCAAAGTGGGGCATCGAAGGATTCGAATCCGGAGCTGCTTCCCAGTGGTACTGGGCAATCCTCCTGGGTATCTCTGTTCTGGCTGTCATCGTATTTATCATCTTTGTCACCCAGGCTGAGCGCAGAATCCCCGTGCAGTATGCTAAGCGCGTTGTTGGCCGTAAGGTCTACGGCGGTCAGTCCAGCCATCTGCCCATCAAGGTGAATATGTCCGGCGTTATGCCCATCATCTTCGCCCAGTCCATCGCCAGCCTGCCTGCTACCATCGCAGCTTTCTGCGGTGTCAACCAGGACAACGGCGGTTGGTGGTACAAGAACGTATTTAGCAGCACCAGCGCCATCTACACCATTGCATATCTGGTTCTGATCGTTGGTTTCAGCTACTTCTACGCTACTATTCAGTACAACCCTGTTGAGGTTGCTAACAACCTCAAGAAGAACGGCGGTTTCATCCCGGGCTTCCGTCCCGGCCGTCCTACCTCCGACTTTATCCGCAAGGTTATCAGCAAGATCACCCTCTTCGGTGCTCTCTTCCTCGGTATCATTGCTGTACTGCCGGTTCTGCTGGGCGCTATCACCGGTAATACCTCCTTCTCCTTTGGTGGTACTTCCATTATCATCGTCGTCTCCGTCGCTCTCGAGACTGTAGCAGCCATCGAAGCTCAGATGATGATGCGTAACTACTCCGGTTTCCTTGATTAATTAGAGGAGGCCGATATATGAGACTGATTCTTTTAGGAGCTCCCGGCGCAGGTAAGGGAACACAGGCTGAGCTTTTAGCTGAGAAACTGTCCATCCCCACCATTTCTACCGGTAATATCCTTAGGGAAGCAATCAAGAACGGTACTGAAACCGGCTTGAAGGCAAAAAGTTTCATGGACAACGGTATGCTGGTTCCTGACGAGGTCATCATTGGCATCGTCAGGGAGCGGCTGGCTCAGGCGGACTGTGCAAATGGCTACATCCTCGACGGTGTACCCCGTACAGTCCCCCAGGCCCAGGCTCTGTTAGATCAGAGCGTGGAAATTGACCGTGTCGTTTCTATCGAAATCGCAGACGAAGTGATCGAGCCTCGCATGACCGGCCGCCGTGTGTGCGGTGATTGCGGTGCAAGCTATCACATTCTGACGAAACCGCCCAAGAACGAGGGCATCTGCAATGCGTGCGGCGGCACTCTTGTGATCCGCAAAGACGACAAGCCGGAAACGGTCCGTCACCGTCTTTCTGTGTATCATGCTGAGACCGAAGCACTCAAGGGCTTCTATGAAAAGCTCGGTAAGCTGAGACTTGTCGAGGGAAATCAGCCCATCGAAGATGTGAACCGTGATATTATGGCGGCATTGGGTGAGTGAATATGATCCCAATCAAAAATGAACGTGAGATCTCTATGATGCGCCGTGCCTGTAAGATTACCGCGGCAGCCCGTGCTTTGGCAGGGGATATGGTAAGACCCGGCGTAACAACCAAAGAGATTGACAAAGCAGTCCACGATTTCATCGTGTCACAAGGTGCAACTCCTTCCTTCCTGAACTATTCCGGCTATCCCGCAAGTACTTGCATCTCCGTGAATCAGACAGTGATCCACGGGATTCCGGACGAACGGGTACTGAAAGAGGGCGACATCGTCTCCATTGATGTTGGCGCCTATATCGGAGGATTTCACGGAGATTGCGCTGCAACCTTTGCCTGCGGAGAGATTTCTCCCGAGGCACAAAAGCTCATTGATGTCACGAAGCAGAGCTTTTTCGAGGGCATAAAATTCGCCCGTCAGGGCTGCAGAGTTTCGGATATCGGAAATGCGGTTCAGACCTATGTGGAAGCCAACGGATTCTCCGTTGTACGCGACTTCATCGGTCATGGTGTAGGTGCAAACCTCCACGAATCCCCCGAAGTTCCGAACTATGGCAGACCGGGCAGGGGACCGAGGTTGATCAAGGGCATGACCCTTGCCATTGAGCCCATGGTTAACGCCGGGGCATACGGCGTCAGGATTCTTCCTGATGGTTGGACCACAGTTACAGCTGATGGTTCTCTCTCGGCCCACTACGAAAATACTGTGCTCATTACAGACGGCGAGCCGGAAATTCTCACCGTCACCGAGGGGCTTTAAAAATGGAAATTTCCAAATCAGACATTGTGATCTCTCTGGCAGGACACGACAAGGGGAAGCTGTTCTATGTGATTGACACAGACGGTGTGTACGTCACCCTGGTCGATGGAAAACAGAGAAGGGTTGAAAAACCCAAGCGCAAGAAGCTTATTCATGTCCGAAAAGTCCTTCGGTCAGATTCGACGCTCGCGCAGAGGATCCGCTCCGGCGAGCATGTACTCAACAGCGAATTACGAAGGGAACTGGCTATGATCTGCCAGCAAAACAACGTTTCAACCAAGGAGGGTTCATAAACTTGGCAAAAGACGACGTAATCGAAATTGAGGGCATCGTTACAGATGCACTGCCTAACGCAATGTTCAAAGTCGATATCGGCGGCGGACACAGTGTTCTGGCTCACATTTCCGGCAAGCTCAGAATGAACTATATCAAGATCTTGCCCGGTGACAAGGTAACTGTTCAGATTTCCACCTATGATCTGACCCAAGGCCGGATCACGTGGAGAAGTAAGTAATACGAGATTTTGTTCTCATATGGAGGTTAAACAGTATGAAAGTTAGACCGTCCGTGAAGCCCATGTGCGAGAAGTGCAAGATCATCAAGCGCAAGGGTCGCGTAATGGTAATTTGCGAAAATCCCAAGCATAAGCAGAGACAAGGCTAATAGGAGGTGCTGAAAGTATATGGCACGTATTGCTGGTATTGACCTGCCCCGCGAGAAGAGAATTGAGATCGCTCT
>JAZMZW010000156.1:0-14037 GCA_045586205.1 Faecousia sp.
GAAATCGTTCAGCGCCTCTCCTCCGGTCGCTTCTTTGCTTACTTTCTTGTCGACACAAGAAAGTAAGGCCTCCGGCAGGAAGCAAAGTATTTCAGAGCCAACAAGGTAACCGTATATCAGCGCAGATAACTAATTAAGAAACTGCAAGCCAAGAAGCCGTTTCAGAAGTACGCACTTCCTGCACCGGCAAGCTGAGGCAGCTTGCCCTACGATGGGTGCATGCTTCTGAAGACAAGCTCGACAGTTATTGAAGTGCCGGCAGCGGGAGGCAGGTTGCCGCCCCTACAAATTCGTAGGGTGAAACAGGCCGATAAACTGTGATTGGCTGTCGTTTATGAACGCATAATTTTTAATCCATCACCGCAGGTGATACATTCATTAGCGTAGCGTCATCACGCGCCGAAGGCGTGCATCACGGCGAAGCCGCATCACTTGCGAAGCAAACATCACTGGCGTAGCGACAAAAAGCCGTGCCTTTCGTTCAAAAGAAAGGTACGGCTTTTTAGATATCTTATACGGAAAGGGTCTCGCTAAGCTCCAGACCGGGGTTGCGGCGGATGGTGAAGTCGATGGCCCAGAAGCTGGAGAAGACCAGAAGCTTGTGACCTCTGTAGTCTTCCAGAAGCTCGGCATCGGAGGAGAGGTTCAGCTCCTTCTCGTCGCAGGGGGACTTGGAGATGAAGCGCAGGACCTCATAGGGAAGGCCCTCCATACGGAGCTCTACACCGTACTCGGAGAGCATTCTGTGGCGGAACACATCAAACTGCAGAGTACCCACAACACCCACGATAACTTCTTCCATACCGGTGTTGGGGACTTTGAATATCTGGATAGCGCCTTCCTGTGCGATCTGCTCCGTACCCTTGACGAACTGCTTACGCTTCATGGTGTCCTTGGGGCTTACGCGGCAGAAATGCTCGGGAGCAAAGGTGGGGATGCCGGAGAAGCAGAACTTCTTGCCGGGAACGGTGATAGTATCGCCAATGGAGAAAATACCGGGGTCGAAAACACCGATAATATCTCCCGCATAGGCCTCGTCAATGATCTCACGTTCCTGTGCCATCATCTGCTGAGGCTGGGACAGGCGGAGCTTCTTGTTGCCCTGTACATGGAAAACTTCTGCCTCACGCTCGTACTTGCCGGAGCAAATACGCATGAAGGCCAGACGGTCTCTGTGTGCTTTGTTCATGTTTGCCTGAATCTTAAAGACAAAGGCGGAGAAGTCGGGGCTGAAGGTGTCGATCTCTCCGCAGTCAGCGGTTCTGGCCAGAGGGGGAGGGGTCATTTGCAGGAAGGCTTCCAAGAAAGGCTCAACACCGAAGTTTGTCAGAGCAGAGCCGAAGAACACGGGAGAAAGCTGTCCGTTGCGGACTTCTTCCATGTCAAATTCTCTGCCTGCGCCTAAAAGCTCCACATCGTCTTTCAGGGTCTCCCAACGCTTGGCGCCGATGATCTCGCCAACCTGAGGATCTTCCAGAGAGATCTCCAGCATTTCTGCCTTCTTCTTGCCGGAGACGCCGGAGAAGAAGTTGATTTGGCTCTTTTGGCGGTCGTAGACACCTTGGAACTCCTTGCCACAACCGATGGGCCAGTTGACGGCATAGGTCTCGATGCCCAGCTCCCGTTCCAGCTCGTCCAGAAGGTCAAAGGGATCCTTGGTCTCTCTGTCCATCTTGTTGACGAAGGTGAAAATGGGAATGTGACGCATGGCGCAGACCTTGAAGAGCTTACGGGTCTGAGCCTCAACACCCTTGGAGCCGTCGATGACCATGACTGCGGAGTCCGCCGCCATGAGGGTACGGTAGGTGTCCTCGGAGAAGTCCTGGTGTCCCGGGGTATCCAGAATGTTGATGCAGAAGCCGTCATACTGGAACTGCATGACGGAGGAGGTAACGGAAATACCACGTTGCTTCTCGATCTCCATCCAGTCGGAGACAGCGGCACGGGCATTCTTTTTGCCCTTAACAGCACCTGCCTGGGCAATGGCTCCGCCGTAAAGGAGGAACTTTTCCGTCAGGGTGGTTTTACCTGCGTCGGGGTGGGAAATAATGGCGAAGGTACGCCGACGATTGATTTCTTTCTGTAAATTAGACATAATTCTTCACTCCGTAGAATGTTACTCATAAAAACGCAATTTATCTTATCACAAAAACGGAAGAATTACAATACTCTTATTGCAAAATGCGGGATTTCTTGCTATAATACTCTCCGAAGCAGTCCCTCAGAGGACTTGCAAATCCCATTTTACCTTGGAGGTAATGCTATGAATTTAATTTTCTCCGGACTGAGCGCACAGAATGTGACCGATCTGGTCATGGGCACATCCGGTGTTACCAGCGTTCTGTTCCTGGTGGTGATCCTGTTTTTCGGGTGCTACTGCGGTTACGGCTTCCTGCGTCTGCGCCGGGAAAACAGTCTGTTTGCCCATCGGATGATGTATCCCAACTACTGCCCCTGGGATCTGTGTCTTGATCCCGAAGGCTATGTTGCTTTCATCCGTCCCCGTATTGCCATCCTCAGTGTGGCAATGCTCCTGTCCGGTTTGACTCAGCTTGTGAGCTACTTCATCCCCGCCATGCGTTCCATCGGTCTGAGCTTGGGGATCTATATCGTCCCCCTGTTTGTGTACCTGTGCTACAACAGCAGTCTCCGCAGAGCTGCAAAGAAATACTGGTAAGGAGGTCGAGCCATGCTGTTCTTCACTCAAACACAAAGCAATGCTCTGGGCGACATGAGCAAAACGCTGGATCTTGTTCTGCTGTTCATGCTGCTTTTCGTAGGGGTCTACGGTCTGTATACGGTCATCCGCCTGCGCAGTACCTATATGCTGTTCCCCAACCGCTTCCTGTATCCCAACGGATGCACTCCCGAAACCTGCAATGACGAAGATGCTTTCATTGACTTCATTCTTCCCCGTCTGACGATCCTGAGCGTTTCCTGCCTGATCATGGGCATTGGTTACGGTCTGCTGATCTATGTTTTCCCCGAAGCCCAAAGCACTTTTACAGACATCCTGACCATGATCCTTCCTGTAGGTGTGCTGTTCTGGTATGCCATGTTGCAGAGAAAAGTTTATAAGAATTTTTGGTGATCTATATGAAAATTGTTGTATTAGACGGATTTGCCTCCAATCCCGGTGACCTGAGTTGGGAGGCCTTTGCACAAATGGGTGAGCTGACGGTCTATGACCGCACCGCACCCCATGAACTCCATGAACGCATCCGTGATGCGGAGATCATACTGCTGAATAAGACCCCTATGAATGCCGCCGCCTTTGAGGCCGCACCCAAGCTGAAGCTGATCTCCGTCCTTGCCACTGGCTACAATATCATTGACATTGAAGCCGCCAAGGCTCACGGGGTCCGTGTGTGCAATGCCGGTAGCTATTCCACCAATGCCGTTGCCCAGATGACCTTCGCCCTACTTCTGGAAGCCACCCAGCAGGTAGGCTCTCACAATGCCGCCATCCGGGCAGGACAGTGGAGTCAAAGCAAGGACTTCTGCTTCTGGAACACTCCCCTTGTAGAGCTGTACGGAAAGACCATGGGTCTCATCGGCTTCGGCTCTATTGCACAGGCTGTGGCAAAGGTGGCAGAGGCCTTCGGCATGAAGCTCCTCTACACCGCCCGCAGGGAGAGAGAAGATCCCCGTTGCGTGAGCTTGGAGACCCTGCTGGCACAGTCGGACATTGTGTCCCTCCACTGCCCCCAGACTCCCGAAAACGGCAAGATGATCAATGCCCAAACTCTGGGCATGATGAAAGACGGCGCTATTCTCATTAACACCGCCCGTGGCGGTCTGGTGGATGAGGAAGCCCTCTGCACCGCACTGGAAAACGGAAAGCTCGCCTATTATGCCGCCGATGTGGTGTCCAAAGAACCCATTTCTCCCAACAATCCCCTTTTGTCTGCCAAGAATTGCTACCTGACCCCCCACATCGCATGGGCTCCCAAGGAGACCCGTCAGCGTCTCCATGACATCAACGAGGAAAATGTCCGCGCCTTCCTTGCCGGCAAGCCTCAAAATGTGATCGTGTGATCCTTTTTCCAAAACCTCTCAATCGGGTAGGAGGCTACCCCCCTTAGTTGAGTAGCCGTCCTCCCACACCACCGTGCGTACCGTTCGGTACACGGCGGTTCAATCGCAAATGCAAGGACTCGTACCGGTCAAGGATACTCACGTATCCTGCCCGTGCGAGTCTTTCTTTTGAGATTGCCCTTTGCACATGACCGTTTCTTGACATGTGCCAATAGGCTTTTCGGCAATTGCTCACCGCCCATGCTTGCCACTCAGGAATCCCAAGTTGCATTAGGCTCTTTGCTCTCTTTCTTGGTTTCTTCCATTGTTTCCAGATGTAGCATCTGTATCTTCGGCGAAGCCACTCGTCCCATCTTTGTATCGTTGTCTTCATGCTTGCTATCCCGAAGTAGCTTAACCACACCCGGATGAAGATATTTTCCTTCTTCATCACAACTCGGACATTCTTTCCCTCTTTACCTGCCGCATCTACTATGCAAAGTCCGTGTAGCTATTGGGCTTTGTTTTGTCTTGCAAACTTACCCCTTTGCATAGCCTCACATGCGATTTCTGTTCGTCAGGCCAGAGTTTTGCCCATTAGGAGACCTTCTAACTCCTAAAATCCGGCTTTCATCAGATTCCACCTCACGATGGACACCCTTGCCTTTGGCTAAACCTTCCCACTACCGGGCGGCTTCGGGACTTTCACCCTATAGAAATGTGTGCCCACCGGGCGCACATGATACGCCCCTCCCTTTTCGGATTGCTCCGAAAAGGGAGGGGCGTTCGTTTTGTGCCCTATGTCATGGGCAGAGTCATACAAAGTCTGTAAGAACTTCGTTCTTTTAATTTGCAAAGAATTTGGCCGCCTGATCTCCGTATGCTATAATAGCTTGTGCCATTGTCAGAAGTGCACCGCTCTTGCCGATGCCGTAAGTATCTACGCTATACTGCCGTGTTGCAGAGAGTCGGGTATCTCCATCATAGACCACTGCAGAAACCACGGAACGCATTTCCGAAGCCGGCATGGTTTCAACATCGAAAACAAAGGCATTGGCATAACCCTGATATTCTTCTGCACCGTGGATCACAAAGTCTACCTCTTCCCCATCACAGTCGGTGTAAGACAGATGTAAGGACAGATCCTTGCAATCCCCGGTAAATCCTTCGGGAACAAATATAAAGCGAATCACAACTTTGCTTTCAAGCTTCAAGGCATTCCCCTTCCAGATAATCGAAGCATTGTCGAAATCCTCCAGGGTGTTCTTGTTGTCGTTAAAAGTCACGTCTGTCAATGTTGTCAGATACGCTCTGTGCTCCTCGGTCATTTTTTCATCTGCTAGGGCATCTGTACGGTAACCCTTCCAGTTCTGTGCAACGGACCCGTATTGCAGGAGATCGGCACACAGTCTCTTCAGTGCATCCGATGTAGCACTCTTGTTAAGCTGGTTATAAGCGTAAGTGGCAATACTGTAGATGTTTTCCGGTGTAACATATTCCGTTCCGTCCTTTGTCAGGCGGAGAACGGTGGTGACCTCATCGTTCATCTGCAGGGCAACCAGTCCGTCAAGGGTAAAGTAACAGACATTTCCCCTAAGCTCCGGTTCCAAAAGATAGGTTTCTTCTCCCGTTCTTTCGTTGCCGTCGTATATAGGAACATTGCATTCCAGATAGTAGCTGTCGTAACCGTCAAGCTGTCCCTTGTTTACGAGATAATTGATGGAAATATCGCTGGCCAAGTTCAGGGTTCTGCCGATTTGGATCCCCTCCACCAAGGTGGGTTCCACATACTCTACGGAACCGCAAGCACAGGTTCCGTCGATATAGTTGTGTGCCTTTGTGTAGTACTTGCCACAAAGCTCACACAGGATCGTGTGATCCTCTCCATTGTCGGTATAGGCATAGACATGGGAACAGGTCTCTGCCGTGATCATCAAATAATCATAGTCATTGGCGGGATTGTCGTCGGTCTCTTCCGTCTCGATGACCACATAGTAGAGGACATCCGGACTGTATAGCCCTTCAAAGCTGACCCGTACGGAAGACATGGCTCCGATCTCATCAAGGGGTACACAGTCTACATTCCGGCCGTCTACACTGCCTTCCCGGAGATAAACCATCATGGGAACATTACGGGAAGCATAGCTTCTGTTTACCACATCGGCATAGATGGTATATATATCTTCTTCCACCATGCCATAGCCTACAGACTCTACCGCAAGATCATCGTATTTCAGCTCAACTGTCTTGCTGTTGTCGGTGAGGTTGAGATCGGTACCATCATAGGGAGTCACGGTAACAGTAACTCTCTTTCCATAGGTAACGGTTTTTGCCTTAAAGCCACAAGAAATGTCGATGGCCTCACCGGGAAGGATCGTATCCTGATAGAGATTCTCCATCAGCACCGCACCGGTATCATCCACAAGTCGAACGATCAATCCATTGGCAGCAAGGGCTCCACGATTGGCAACAGATACATCAAAAACCATGTCTCCCCCTGCCACATAGGTAGAGCAGTCGTAGTACATATCAGCAATTGCCAAATCACAGGCAAGTGTCCGGGTGATCAGCTGGAGGGTTGCTTCGCCGTAAGGATCTTGGGCACTATAGTCTCCCACAATCTCTACACGGTTTACAAACAAATTGAGCTTTCCGGCTTCGTCAACAAAAGCACTGAAATCACTGTAGCTTCCGTCCGAAGAGGTCAGGGCAACAGGTTCGCCCCATGCTTCCGTTTCCGGATCATAGAATACACCGTAAATCGTAGAGTGCAAGCCCTTATAGCTGTTATAGACAATGGCCTTTACACCGTTTTCGTCCACCACAGTGAAACGGTCCGTTTCCAGCTTGACGATCTCTGCACCGGAATCCTCAACGATCATGCCGTCACGATACCGATAGAGGGTTTCCCCGGCGAATATTACACCGCTGTCCATAAGGGCATTCTCCTCCAAGAGCTGTCCGTTCAGATAAGCATCCGTATCCTCCACTGTGTTCAGATCCCCGTCGGCATCCACGCAGTAGGCAATCTGCAATTCTCCCTCAACCTCTGAAACAGCCAGGGATTCCACAGAACGCAGATCGGCATAGAGGGTCTCCACATTGCTCCACTCACCGTTGCGGAAGTGGCGGCACAGAATGTCATTGGCCTCTTCGTTGCCAAACCACAAGCTGTCCCCGTTGTTGACCCAGACCACACAGACACCATCCCCGGTTTCGCAGAGGGTAGGCATCATGTTCAGACCCTCTACCTCGTCGGTCAGGCTCCGAACAGCAAAGATTCCGTTCTCCTTGTCAAAGTGTGCAAAGGAAATCCCAACGATGGAGGCAATATCTTCCAAGGTTGCGGTTTCAGAGATCGCCTCGGTAAGATCCTGCCATACCAGATAGGCTCCGTCCTCCGTAGCAATGGCGGAAACCTCTCCGTCCAAGGTGCCGTCGGGATCCACCGCAACGGGCTCGGACCAATTCTCCCCATCATAGTAAGAAGCGTGAAGCTGCAGATCGTTAATATCGGAACTGCCACCTGTACCCATCCACAGAGCCAGTCGGGTACCGTCGGAGAAGGAAACCATCCGTGTCTCTGCATCGGAATAGGCATTAGTGAGGAAGTCTGTCACAACTACATCACCGACACCGGATCTCTGTGCCGACTTCCCTCCCGGCAGGAATTGAGAAGCCTGTTCCAGATACCGCAAATCGGATATGCTGTAGGCAGACAGATCGTAGAAATTAGGTGCGTACCCGTCCCAAACATACTCCGACAGGCTCTTTCTGAGAGGATACTCGAGCAAGGTTACGTCAACGAAGGGATCTGCGGGATTTTTATAAGACATGCCCATAAATTCCGCCTTGAAATACAAGTTCGCCGTAGCACCCAATCGGAAGTAATCTGTTTTGCCACAATTTATATCCCAATCGGCCTTGAATTTTCCTTCCATTCCTCCGCTGATGTTCAGGAATTTTTTTATGCCTGCGCCCACTCTGCCGTCTACAGCAATTTCTGCCTCCATATCAACATTGGGGGTAAATTCTCTGTACTCGTAATTTATGTCGACAGCTCCTTTTGCCTCTACAGTTCCACTTGTTTTGGCTTCTACAAAGCATGGAACCACCCACAGATAGAAGGGGTAAGTTTCAGAATACTCAGCCTCAGCAATAATCAACATGCCGCCATCCGTGTACTCTAATGAACCGTCGGACTTTATGTATGCTTCCCCATAGCCGCCTACCATGAAATTCCAGCCAAAACCAAAGGTTGGTTCTGTTTTTTGGAACAACTTTTTCCAGTCTAAGTTTTTCTTGTATGTTGTCCAAGACGATTTCGGTAGCTTGCAGAGATTTTTTACCTCCTCCCGGAAAGTTTGCCTCTCCATCTTGCCCGATTCACTGTCTCGATCGAAGCCAAACTGTGCACCGAAGCTCAAGTAGACTTTTCCATTTTCTATGTAGTAGTCCACTGCCAGATCGGTTGGGAGACCTACGCTGAACGTTGCTCCGCCAAACATGGGGGATGAATCGGGTATCTTTAGACTGATTTTGTCACCAACGCTGAATTTGAAGCCATCCAGAGGATCCGCCAATTTGATATTTACCTTTTGTTTTACGGTTTTGCCATGTATATTGGTAGCAACCAGATAGATATCTTCGGTCAAATCCAGTTTTCTGGTCCAGTCTATCGTATTTTCCCCTTCTGTCAGATATACCGTATTGGCACCCTGATACAGGGCAACACTGGCACAAAGGCTGTTTCCCCAGTCGATTTCCGGTTTGATCACCATGGAACCGCTGTCCGGCATAATGTTATACCCCACTTCCAGAATATTCAGCATAAGGCCCGCTTGCTCCAGCCACAAACCTTTGATTACCGGATGAGAATAAGATATTTGCTGTAAATATACATTTCGGGAGCCATTCAGAGCAGCTTGCTCCAGAGTTTGATCAACGTACCCCGCCTTCCGCACGACAAGACTGCCACCGGTATAGGGCAGTGTGATCTGACCCTTGTCCGCAGATGTCAATGTATACGTTTTGTTCTTGTATTCCACCGTAGCAGAATCTGCCAATGTGTAATACTTGAATGCGTTTTCCGGAGACATCAAATTGGTAAAAATGGTCAGAGTCAGTCCACCCGTGCTCTGTTCATAGACCGAGTCCGTCACCACAGACGCATCCGGCCCACTCCACCCGGCACTGGAACCGATGGATACGAACTCGTATCCATAACTCTTGGCATAAGACTGTGCCGTAGATTCATCATAGCCGTAAACAACCATATAATCCTTGGGACCCATAGAGCCGGAAATAGAGCACTTAGGATGTTCAATGGTGACCCGTCTCAAGGAGGAACATCCGGAGAAGGCGCTGCTAATGCTGCCTACACCGCTACCCACAGTGGCTCTCGTCAATCCGGTACAATTTGCGAATGCAGAACTTCCGAGAGAAGTTACGGAATCGGGTATCGTTACCCTCGACAAGCCGGTACAACCCTGGAATGCAGAGCTTCCAATAGAGGTCACGCGATTGGGAATGGAAATCGTCGTTAAATTAGAACAGCCGTAAAACGCACGATTTCCAATAGCCGTCACACGCCCGGGGATCGATGCTTTCTTCAATCCGGAACAACCATAGAAACAGTAAGTCGGAATCTGTGTTAATGATGAGGAGAATCGAATCGTCTTCATTCCGGAACAACCATAGAAACAACAGGACCCCAACGTCTTCAAACTGTCCGGGAGATAAATCGACGAAAGATTCTTGCTTTTATAAAATGCATAAGAACCTATAGATTGCAGTGTTTTGGGGAAAATTACCTCGGTCAATGTGGATGTCGTGTCGGTGTAAAACGAATAACTGCCAACATGCGTTATTCCCTCATCAAAAGTCACCTTTTGCAGACTACCTCTTGCTGCATATCCCAAGGTATTGTTATAATTGTTGGAGACACAATCAACCATCACGCCGGTAGTTCCGGGAGTAAATCGAATCTCTTGCACTTTGGTACATCCTTCAAAAGGATCCTGGGCAACAGTATAATCCACAGGCAACGTCACCCGTAGCAAGCCGGTGCAGCCACGAAAGGCATTTGATCCAAGGCTCGATGCCCACACCGTCAAGTCCGTCAATCCGGTGCAATTTTGGAATGCATAGTTCCCCACAGAGATTACAGTTTCAGGAATTACTAACTTTGTTAATCCGGAACAACCATAGAAACAGTCAGTCGGAATCTGTGTTAATGATGAGGAGAATCGAATCGTCTTCATTCCGGAACAACCATAGAAGCAATAGGACCCCAATGTCTTCAAACTGTCCGGGAGAGAAATCGACGAAAGATTCTTGCTATTATAAAATGCATAAGAACCTATAGATTGCAGTGTTTTGGGGAAAATTACCTCGGTCAATGTGGATGTCGTATCGGTGTAAAATGTATAATTACCAATATGTGTGATCCCCTCATCAAAGGTCACCTTTTGCAGACTGCCTCTCGCCACATATCCCAATGAATTACTATGATAAGGTGTGTTATTATAAGCGCAATCTACCATTACACCGGTCTTTCCGGGAGTAAATCGAATCTCCTGCACTTTGGTACATCCTGTAAAAGGATACTGGGCAACAGTATAATCCACAGGCAACGTCACCCGTAGCAAGCCGGTGCAGCCACCAAAGGCGGAAGCTCCAAGGCTCGATGCCCACACCGTCAAGTCCGTCAATCCGGTGCAATTTTGGAAGGCATAGCTTCCCACAGAGGTTACAGTATCCCCGGTCGTTACGGTAATCACACTGCCGAAACCGTTAAAGGCATAATTACCCACAGAGGTAACACCGGAGGTAATTTCTACCGCTTTGATAGAGGCACGGTAGGCATACCAAGGGGTTTTGCTTCCGGAAGACCAGTTGGTCATAGCTCCGGTGCCGGCAACGGTCAGGAGGCCGGTTTCCGGCTGAAGAACCCAGACCAGCTTCTCTCCACAGGTGCCGGCATAGACACCGCAGAGGCAGAGGTTGTTGGCTGCGGTATGTCTCTCCGTAGCCATTTGCTCACAGCGAGAGCAGAAGCCCTCGTGGTTCATGGGGTCTGCATAGGTCCGCTCACTTAGGACATGTCCCAGAGCAGGAACCTTTTCCCCAATATAGGTTTCCCCGCACACGGTACAATCGTAGGTGGTGTAGCCCTCCTCCTCGCAGGTGGGAGGGGTAACCACCGTAGTCAGGTCGTGACCATAAGGTGCAACGGGATCCTCAATATATGTATCCCCACAGACCGAGCAGGTGTGCACAATGCCACCGGCTTCTGTGCAGGTAGGTGCCCTTTCCACAGAGCTGTACTTATGTCCCAAGGGAGCAAGGACGGAGTCTGTATAGGTGTCCCCACAGGTGGTACAGGTATGGGTGGTATAGCCCTCCTCTGTACAGGTGGGCTCTGTAATGGCATAGGTATAGCTGTGTCCGGTAGCAGGAACCGGGCTGTCTGTATAGGCATCGCCGCAGGCCCCGCAGGTATGGGTGGTGTAGCCCTCCTCCGTACAGGTGGGAGGAGTTACCGTGGGGCCGTGACTATGACCGGTAGGAGGCACCGTGTCCTGTGTATAGGCATCCCCACAGCCCTCGCAAGTATAGGTAGTGTAGCCCTCTTCCGTGCAGGTAGGAGGGGTCACCGTAGGACTGTAGTGATGGCCGGTAGCTCCAACGGGAGGGTCTGCATAGGAATCACCGCAGACCGAGCAGTGATAGACAGTGATCCCCTCTTCCGTACAGGTAGGCGGGGTCACCGCGGGAACATAGCTATGTCCCGTTGCCTCTACGGGATCATCGGTATAGGAATCTCCACAAATCTCGCAAGTATAGGTGGTATAACCCTCTTCGGTACAGGTAGGAGGTATCACCACAGGAAGATAGCTGTGTCCCGTTGCCGGCACCTCGGGAATCAAGTAGGCATAACCGCAAATCCCGCAGGTATAGCGGATGCCACCGTCCTCGGTACAGGTCGCCTCTACAGACTCGCCACTGTAGTCACAGGCATAATCCTCACATTGGCACAGTGCATAGAAGGTATAGCCACATTCTTGTGCAAAGTGTTCTGCCGTAGAATCGAGATGCCCACAAATGATCCCTTCGGGAACCAGAGTAAGGGAAGCTTCGTTATAGTGCAAATCACAATTGGGATTCAGAACAACGATCCGACTTAGATCGTAGCAATCGAAGAATACATCGTAACCGAGCTCCGTCAAGCTTTCCGGTAACACAACAGTTGTAAGTGAGCTGCAGCATTCAAATACAGAGGATTCCAAATAAGACAGTCCCTCGCCGATCCAAACTGACTCAAGGCTGTCACACCAACAGAATGCTCTCTCCCCCAAATAGCTCAGTCCATCGGGAAGGACAACAGCTGTTAAACCGGAACATTCTTCAAAAGCCTCCCGTCCGATCTCTGTGACAGTGTCCGCAATGGTCACGGCCGTCAAATCCCTTGCACCGGAGAAAGCTTCATCCTCAATGACGGTTACGCCATCCGGTATCACATATTCCCCGGCATATGCAACAGGGAATTGCATCAAGGTCATCTTGTTTTTGTTAAACAGGACACCGTATTCATCGGTGCTGTAATATTCGTTTTCCGGATCGATACGAAGTGCAGTCAGTTCATCACATTGGGAAAAGGCATTCCTGCCTATGGTCATTACACTCTTGGGAATGGTGATCTCCGTCACCTCGCGACAAAGGTAAAAAGCCTCTTCTCCGATTTCCTGCAGGGTATCGGGGAGTTCTATATGCGCCATGTAGGGACAGTTGAAGAAAGCAGAGGACTCAACGATAGTTACCCCTTGAGGGATCGTCACTCCCGTTAGACCGGTCCACCCAAAGGCATAGCGACTAATGGTCGTGATCCCCTCAGGAATGGTCACACCGGTCAGCCCGGAACAGCCGGAAAATGCACTCTCCTCCAAGCGTTCTACACCGGCAGGGATCGCATATGTGCCGGAATAACCCTCCGGGCAATGGATCAGCACAGTTTTATCTTTGTTAAAGAGCACACCCCGATCATCGGAACTAAAAACCTCATTCTCCGGATCCACGCGGTATTCTTCGAAGGCGTCGCAAGCGTTGAAAGCCGAACTACCGAGGGTGGTCACGCCCTTGCCCAAGGTCACAGTCTTCAAGCTTTTGCAGAGGTAGAATGCCTGATCCTTGATCTCCGTCACGCTATGGGGGATCGTCACCTCGGTAAGGGCATTACAGTAACGGAAGGCATACTTCCCGATGACCTTTACATCCTCGCCTATGGAAACCGTGGTCAGATTGTTGCAACCGTCAAAGGCATAATTACCCACTGAGGTCACACCGGCACTGATTTTCACAGCCTTGATGTCAGACAGATGCTCTGCCCAGGGCGTATACCTGCCGTATGTCCAATTGGGCATATCTCCGGTACCGGTAATGGTCAGAACACCGGTTTCTTCCGCAAAATCCCACTGAAGATCATTTCCAAAGCTTTCCCCTACAGCAGAAGCCGGAAGTGTCCACTGTGGCAGATTCCCCAGAAGAATGCAGAGGATCAGCAAAACAGACAGGATTCGTTTTATCATATGTATCGCTCCTTTTTGCATTATACTATGATTATATCACAGAAAAAGCCTCATGCAATACTAAAACATGATTTTATCCCACATTTTATTGCTGTTCTTGCTTATGAAGTACTCTTCTGCAATCGCCTGTATATACGAAGATCCCTGCCGTAAGGTTTGTGCTTACGGCAGGGATTTGTTGTTTATTTGGAAAGGAAGGCTTCGTACAGTTCTCCGGGGTAGAGGCTGGTGGGGAGATAGAAGGCGAACTGCATATAGTCCGTCAAGAACCACATCCACAAAGCCCGCAGGGTCACCAGAGCCAGGAAGGCGAAGGCCACGGTGATCATGAGGGTGCGGAAGCGAACCTTGACCCGATGTACAGAGAAGACTGTGAAATATAAGCTGAAGATCCATACCAAGAAGATCACCAGAGCAAAGAACTGGAAGATCC
>JAZMZW010000157.1:0-6209 GCA_045586205.1 Faecousia sp.
CTTAATATCTTCTTTTCCACAGGAGCAGATACCATTTGTGAAGCCGTGAGCCTCAGTCTTGCTATAGCCGCAGGAGCACTCTGCCTTATGCTGTGCCTCATCTATCTTTGTATAGGCATAGCTATGGGCAACAGGAGTAAAGATAGGTTTTACGATCAGATCCCGGGTGATATTGGTCAGCTCCTGATCCCAACCGGTAAAGCTATAGTGATAGTCTGCATCATAGGCCTTCACAGGAGTTTCGCCGGTATAAATTGCAGTCTCTCCTCTGGGAACCATCTGCTCCTGCAGGGTATTTCCACCCTCATTGAGGAAGGTTACGGTATACCCGGGCTCAGGCATAGCGGATTCAGGTCCCATATAGATATAATCCACAGTGATCTTAGCATAGGAGCCTTCCCGAGGGGCTTTGGTATAAACGAACCGCAGGCCCAGGGATTTCACATAGTCCAAAGTGCGATAGGCATCACTCAGGGTCATGTATATCGTTTGATATTCTCCATCCCTAATTGTAAAGGGGACAGAATTGGTATAATCATTTCCGGTAATGTAGCTGTTTTCAACAACGGAAACTAACTGCAGCTCCGGAGTCTTTCCGCTTTGAGCCACAAGGTTCTCCGTTTTGAATCGAACTGCAAGGATCTCCGCATTCGTAGGATCATAGGACAGAGCGTGCCTGCTTGTATTGCCCTCCCATCCGTATTTGCCGGACACACCGGAGGTTGCCAGATAGGCTCCATAGTGCTCATTGGATCCCAGAGTACCATAGTAGTCGCAGGAGGTATAGAAGCTGAGGGTTCCCTCTGCGTTATTCACAGAGAACAGATTACCTGCCTGATTGGTGCAAGCAGTTGCCCACGCAGAATTATCCTGACGGTCATAGTCGTGTCCTCCGTAGGCACCTTCTTGGAATCGGTCATTGGTGCCGTCGTTGCTGAAATCAAAGAGGAGGGATTCTGTCTTGGGGCCGATATAGATATAGTCTATGGTAGCCGTTCCTTCCCGGAGGTAGCCAAAACTGAAGCAAACACCCTTGATCTTGTCGAAAGTGGAGATCTTCTTTGAGCTGAGGTCTATGGTCAAGGTTACATACTGCCCTTCCAGGCTTCCTCCGTCCAAACAGGCAGAATCTATGGTGAGCTTGATTTTTTCGTAATCCGGATTGCTTGTGTTATGGCTCCAATACTGGGCACCCTCTACCAAATAGTAAAGGTAGAGCCCGGGATCGTAGTTGCCGTTCTGCTTCGCATTGTCCAGCTTGAACCGCACTTGGAAAATCTCTGCCTTGACCGGATCAAAATTCAGGAAATTCGCCTTTGCGGTATTGGAAGACCATGCAAAATTAGCGGTAGCGTCGGAGGGCTGGAACAAGGAGGTGTTCTGACCGCTCTGGGTGGTCAGAGGCACTGTCATAAATCCATCGGAGACAGTCAGGCTCTTGTCAATGCGAGCAGTCGCCCACAGGCTTGCATCAGCATAATTCTTGTAGCCGTAGACCGTACTCTTATACTTTCCGGCAGTTCTGCTGTTGAAATCAAACATCAATTGATCGAAGGTCTGGGGTACAAATTCTGCTTCGAAGGTACGACCTCTGGACCCGCTGAAATTGATCTTCAGGCTGATTTTAGAGGTGCCGCTTAGGGTGATCTTGGAATCTGCACGGGTGGCACGGAGGCTGCGGTTAATGGTAATGGTGCCTGTAGAGAGCTTCTGGGTGGGGTCGCTGGCAGTGAGGAGGTACTTTCCGTCCTTCTCCCGGACCATGACGATCATGGGCTTGTCTACGGTAATGTCACCGTAGGTCCCTGCCTTCCAGAATACCATAGCGGTAATGCCCAGCTTCTTCTCCTTGACCACATGGAGGGAGGTGGTAGCCTTCACGATCTCCACATCGGGAGATTGGGTGTATGCCTTGGTTTCTTCCACGGACTTTTCCGGCAGCATGACGTAGCTGTACTGTCCGTTTACGGGCTTGCTGCCGTGGTCCAGCCACAGCTCCAGGAAGCTGTATGTTCCGTTCTTTACTGTAGCATCCAGGCTGTACTTGTTCCAATCATCGTTGGTATCGTCTCCATCATCCGTAGCCTGACGGAAGGCCTTATTCACATAGACCTGTCCGCCGGAGGGGAAGTAGTAGCCCCCGAAGCTCTCAGCATGGACCCACTTGGGGTTGGTGAAGCTCTTGGGAGCGGAGAAGCTACTGACCTTCTCCAGCATGACGCCGTCAACCTGGATATCTTCCGTGCCGTAGGTTGTCACGCCGTCTACCTTGCTGTTCTCGAAGAGGGCACGGTTGTCCACATAGGTGTGGACATTGTTGGTACGGGTGGTGAAGTCAATGTCCGTGCCTACGCAGACGATCTCATCATCAAACATGAAGTAGGATTTTTTTGCAGTGAGGTCAGAGGCAAGAACCTGCTTCTTCTTATTTAATTCCAGGTTCGGATCGAATTTGGCGCGCTCCATCAAAGTTACCTCTGCCTCAGACTCCGCCGAGGACCAGCTATAGGCCTCGAAGTCCATTGCGGCGGTGACGAAGCCCCCTGCCATCTCCACGCCACCGACGAAGGTAGCCGCATCCATGCCGTCCTTATTCTTTTCCAGTGTCCAGGTTTCCGTATTGGTGGAGTTGTTGTAGCTGTAGGTCGTGCCGGGCAAATAGGCCTTTTTGTTGCTCCAAGGCTTCCGGAGAGTGCTGTCCTCCTCCGTGGTGCCGGGGACTCGGTAGAGATTGGCATACCGGGTATAGAGCTCCCCGAACTGGTCCGTCTTATAGGTGGTCTCGCCGTTGTAGACATACAGAGCCCCGTCTCCGCCGAACCAGCCGTAACGGTTACAGCCGTTAATGCTCTCGGGGATGGCGATGCGGCTGGAGCTCATGGACAGAGCTACGGAATACCCCTCGTTCTGCTGTACCGCACGGTCACTACGGAAACGTACCGCACCGTAGATCCCTTCATCCATGGGAATGGTCTGATCTACCAGAATGTCCTTCAGTGTTTGGGCAATATTCACATCTCCCATGGCCTTAGCATAATAGGCATAGGCCTTCTCTGTCTCCTCCGGTGTATCCTGCAGGAGAGCAGAACGGACAAACTGCTTGATCTTTAGGTCAGAAGCTCCATCGAAGGCTCCCACTAACATCAACGCACAGGACATGAGATTCCTGATGTAGGAGAAGCCCATAGCAGGGAACCGTCCCGTAAAAGGCACCATCATCATGTTCTTATGCATGGTGGGCTTAAAGGTGGTCTCCAGCCAGTCAACCATACTCTCCGCATCCTCTAAGGCAAAGGCAGTGCCTGCCATGGCAGAGTAGGTATTCATTATACGCTCGCCCAAGACATCTGTGCCGTAGGTTCCCTCCAGGCCCCAATACTTATGGCAAATATAGGAGCCGTCCTCCTTGACCCCCTCCACTGTATCATAGTGGGGCTTTAAATAGTAGGCCAGGTTGGTCCTGGTCTCTTCCATAAGGGTGGTATTCTTGGTCAAGGCAGAGATCATGGTGCAGATATTCAGCCTTGTACGGCGGTTTCCCAGAGTGGTCGTATCCATTTGCCCGTCATTATTGGGACGGCAGACATTGATAAAGTGGAGACAGTTATCTGTATAATACTTGGCAATGCTACTCTCCGTAGAATTGGCATAGGGATACATTACCAGTAAAGTACGCAGGATCTCCAGGGGTCCTCCGTAGGACCAATCCCACCAGTTGTAGATAGCACTGCGATTCGCACTGGCACGCTGGGAATCAAAGTAGGCCTTGCTATAAAAATTCTGTCCCTTCTTCAGTGCGAAGAAGATGGCATCCCGGAGCTCCTGGCTCTTATAGAGCTCCTGAGTTACCACATTGCCGTTGCTGTCCTTGTAGATGTACTGGGTCCCACGGGTTCCATAGGCCTGTGCCAGACTGTACAGATCCTTAAACTGCAACCGAATGGTATTGCTTTTCGTCTCTGCGGTCATGTTCACCGTGCCGAAGATCCGTTTGCTATTGGAGCGGTTCTTCTCTAAGTCCTGCCACTTGGTCCCTGCCTTATAGCTGATACCGGAGGTGGACAGACCTGTGGTGCTGCTCTTAGCCCCTACGATGTCCCGGATCACAGGATCGCTCCAATCCACCCTGTCGTCACCGCAGAGGATCCGCTTGTAGTTAGTGATCAAAGCATTCCAGTCAGCAGTGGTATAAGAAGCTGCATCAGCCACCAAAGCCTGCTGAGGAAGAATGCTCAGGAGCATAACTACAATAAGACCCAAAGAAATGATTCGTTTTATCATTAAATTCGTTCCTTTCTATGATGATGGAATTGAACTATCATGCTATGGAATTCATCCTTGTGGAGGCGAATTAATCGCCTCCACGATTCAGAGCTTATTGAAAGTATGCTTTTGCACTGTCGCTGTAGGCAAATAAGGCCTTGCACAGTTCCAGTAGGTTGCCGGTTTTGTTGTTGCCGTAGGTGTCGGCGCTGTATTGCAGGGTGGCGGACACAGGCATTTCTCCCACGTAGATCTGGGCGGAAAGCACTTCTCTCAGCTCTGAGGCCAGGAGGGTATCCAGAGTGAAGGAATACCAACCGCGATTTGCGTCATAGATCTGAGGATCCCGGAGGGTCACTTCCATAGACTGACCGTAGAGATCCTTATATCTGACTACCAGACACAGATTGGAGGTAGAGCCCTTGTAGCCGGAGGGATCGAAGACGAACTTCAGGCAGACCTTGGAATCCAGATCCAGAGACTTGCCTGCCCAGACTACGGGAGCATTTTCCAGATCGTTGAGGATCAGATTGTTGTTGCCGAAGGCCACATTTTCCATCGGGGACAGGTAGCTCTTGTGCAGCTGTGTCATGTTGGCATCTGCAAGCTCCGTCGTGCGGTAGCCCTTGTAGATCTGTGCCTTTGCGCCGTAGCGGAGCAGGTCTGCGCACAGGGTCTTCAGGGTGGCGGTAGCGGAGTCCTTGTTCAGCTGTGCATAGGCATACTGTGCTACGCTGTACAGATCCACGTTGGAATAGTAAGGCTCACCGTTCTTCTCACCGTAGAGTACGGAGGAAATGCTGTCGTTCATCTGCACGGCGGTAATGCCTGTGAGAATGAAGTAATAGTAGGAGCCCATTTCCTCGGGCAGGAGCTTGACGGTGGTGGTGCCCATGTAGAATTCCTCACTGTAAACATCCATGGTACATTCCACATAGACGGTACTCATGTCATAGCCCGCAAGCAAGGTCTTGGGAACCACATAGTTCACGGAAATGTCGCTTGCCAGATTCAGACTGTGGCTCAGCTTCATGGAAGGATCCAAAACAGGCTGGGCAAATTCATTCTTTCCGCAAATACATACACCGTTTTCATAGCTGTGGGCAGAGGTGGAAGCCTTGTCGCAACGGGAGCAACGAGCCTCGTGATTCTGTCCCAGATCGGTGTACACGTAGTTGTGACCCAGACGGGGAAGGACGGTCTGTACCTTCAGGGTCACAGAACAACGACTGCAAATTTCTCCATCGCTTATACCGGAGCTCAGACAGGTAGCCGCCTGACCGGGAACGATCTGCACCGCATGTCCCAGAGCCTCGGTCGCCACGGTGAAGCTGTAGGTGCCGTATGCACGTTCCTTCCACTCATAGCTGTCAGAGCCCTTACCCGTACAGGTGGGAGCTACGACAGTGGTCTTGGTATAGTCTGCTTCGCTGAGCTTGGGGACTGCCACAGTCTTGTTGGCAGAGCACAGCTTGCAAGCTCCCGTGAGGCTGCCCGCAGAACTTACGGTAGGTTCCTTGCTCATAGACCAAGCATAGCTGTGTGCCTCACTGCTGCTGTAACCGCAGGCACAAGCCATGGCGTGATTCTGTCCGTCTGCGGAGCTGTAGCTGTAGCTGTGTGCATCGGCGGCAAAAACTGCGGTAAAGGTGGTGTGGCCGGTAATATTGGTCAAAGCCTTGTCCCAGCCTACGAAGGTATAGTGGTTGTTCTTGTCATAGGCCTTGGTGGGAGTTTTACCAAGGTATTGGGCAGTTCCGCCCTCTGCCACCAATGCGGTGGAAAGCACGGTTCCGTCGGCACCGAGGAAGGTCACATCATACATGGGAGCGGGAGCATCGTCCATTTTTCCTACGAAGATATAGTCGATGATCACAGAGCCGTTACCACCCTTACCCTTCACATCCCGGAAGCGGAAGCCCAGAGCGGTCAGCAGATCCGCACCC
>JAZMZW010000158.1:0-17831 GCA_045586205.1 Faecousia sp.
CTTGGCCTCCGACTTTGTATAATATCACGAATTTTGTAAAAATGCAACAAAGAACTATTTGGGACGCATGTGTTTTGGCACAAATTATATTGCGCCGGATTTTAGGGGTTAGAAGGTCTCCTAATGGGAAAAACGCCGGCCTGACGAATAGAAATCCTATGAGAGGCTATGCAAAGGGGTAAGTTTCTCAAGCAAAACAAAGCCCAATCACTACACGGATTTTGCATAGTAAATACGGCAGGTAAAGAGGGAAAGATTGTGTGAGTACTCGGGGGCTCGCAGGTACGGAAAAATATGAAGCTAAAAACAGATATGAAACCCCCGTAGGGAAGGTTTGTGCCTGTCCCTACGGGGGTTGCTTATGGGGTAGGGATCCTCGGGGGAGGATCCCTATGAAGTTTTATTGTCTTTCCGACTGCCCTTTGGGAAATTAGGCGAAGTATGCCTTGACGCTGTCGGAGTAAGCGATCATGGACTGGATCAGGGTCAGCAGAGTGCCGGTCTTGCCATTGCCGTAGGTGTCTACGCTGTATTCCATAGTTTCGGAAACTCTGGTTTCGCCGGCATAGACAGCAACGCTCATGACAGTGCGGAGCTCAGCGGCCAACAGGCCGTCGAAGGTGAATGCATAGAAGTTGTGGGGCTCGGAGAAGACTTCCGGACCGGTTACGGTAGCAGTCTGCTCAACGCCTTCCACATCCACATAGCTGACACGGAGGCTCAGATCTTCCGGAGCACCTTCATACTTGGTGGTATCCACAACGAAGCGAACAGCGATCTTGCTGTCTACGCACAGGGGGATGCCGATGAAGCTGACCTGTGCATTTTCAAGGTCGTTCAGGTGCTTTCTGTTGCTGCCGAAGGTAACGGTTTCGGGAGCGGTCAGGTAGCTTCTCTGTTCTTCGGTCATGACATCGGTTGCCAGAGCATCGGTGCGGTATTCCTTCCAAAGCTGTGCGTTGGCACCGTACTGCAGGAGGTTTGCACAGATGGTCTTCAGCTCAGCGGGAGCAGCTTCGTTGTCCAGCTGGTAGGCAGCGTAGGTAGCGATGCTGTAGGTATCGCCTGCCAGAATGACGGTTTCGCCGTTCTTCTCTGCATACAGGGTGGCTTCCAGAACATTTCTCATTTCGAAAGCAACCAGACCGTTGCATACGAAGTAGTAGTAATCACCGCGAAGCTCGGGCTGCAGGTTCATGGTCTTGGTGCGGACAAGCTCATTGCCTTCATACTCGGGAACGATGACACTGATGTAGAAGTTTTCATAACCTGCCAGAGAATCTGCGGCAACGGCATAATTCACAGCGATGTCGCTTTCCAGATTCAGGGTGTGGCACAGACGAATTTCCTTAACGGGAGCGGTGTAGGGAACGACATCCTGAGCCATGGTGGCGGGGTTGAGAACCAGCTGATAGTTATTGTACTTGGAAACGGAAGCGGTGACGGTAACAACATCGCCTTCCTTTGCGATCTCGTCCAGACCTGCGGCCTTGTACAGAGCAATGGTGTTGCCCTCTGCGTCGGTCAGGGTGGTGGAGCCGGAGGTGTTAATGGCACCGATGGTCAGACCCTCGATGACAACACGCTTGCACAGATAGTAGCCGGTGGTGTCAGCAGCCAGATCAGCCAGAGTGGCAGCCTCCGGGGGCAGTTCGTTGCCAACGGAGAGCAGGGTGTATTCCGTGGGGCCGTTGAGCTCCAACAGACCCTTGTAGTCGGTCATGGTTGCGCTGACAAAGATCTTGTCGCCCAGAGCCAGAGTGGAGGTATCGGCAGAGGAGCTGAAGTAGACGCAGATGCCGTCGGTTTCGTCCTGAATGTAAACATTTCTGCCGTTGATGTAGGTGACAACGCCCTTTACATAGTAAACGGTTTCCTTGTCGGTGAAAGCCTTTGCTTCTGCAAGGGTATCCATGTCCTTGGACTGGGTATCACCGCATTGGGTGCAGACAGTGATGATCTGATCTTCGGTAACAGAGGTTTCAAGGTTGTGGCCGAGAGCGGGGATGGTCTCGTTGCCCTCAACTGTTGCACCGCAGTCGGTGCAGACGATACCTGCGGTGTTACCTGCGGTGGTGCAGGTAGCTTCAACAGCTGCGATCTCGGTGGTGTTCTCGTGTGCACAGTACTCAGCCTCTGCGAAGAGGTAAATGCCGGTGTAGATAGTACCACTGGAATAGCCACGGATGGGAGCGGTACCGGTGGAATTCTGAGAAACGGTGTAATTCTTTTCGCTGTTGGGAATTGCAGTGTACAGATAGTAGCCGTCATCCTTGCCGGTAGAGGCGACCTTCCACAGGACAGTTCCGTAATCGACGCTCCATGCCAGCTTTCTGTTGGAGGAATAGCTGCTGACACCCAGATACATGGTCAGGTCAACATCTACATAGCTGATGGTGAAGCCGTCGGTGTTGTTGCCGGTGAAGGTAAAGGCTCTGGCATTCTCATCTAGATCTGCATCGCAGATGAAGCCGTCTGCTACGGTAACATAGTTGTCGGTGGTAACGATGTCACCGGAGGCGATCTCAGCGGTAGCAATGTAGACATTGGGGTAAGCTTCGCTTCTGACAGCACCGATGAGGTAGTTGCCCTCAACCGGAGCATCAAGGTCGATGGCCTTGTAATAGACGGGAGGCTCTGCACCGTAGCCACAACAGATACAGACATTGTTTTCAAAGTAGTGGCTGTTCATAGGGAGAGCGTCCTCCTTTTCATAGCCACACACAGTGCAGGAATAACGGATCAGCCCTTCGGCGGTACAGGTGGATGCGGTGATAACCGTGCCTTCGTCATAGCTGTGACCCAGAGCCTTGATGACTTCGGTCCAGCTTTTGCCACAGGAACAGGTGTAGGTCAAGGTGCCGTCTTCGGTACAGGTGGCGGGAGCGGTGACCTCAGAGGTGGCATCTGCGTGGGTGCACAAGCCTGTTGCCTGCTTGTAGAAGGAAACAGACTGCTGAGTGCCCTTGTATGCACAGAATCTGGGGCTGGAGGAGTTGTACTGCAGGATTCTTGCAGTATAGCGAACATTGGTCACAACTGCAACACCATCAGTGATTTCAACAGTCCAGGAGCTGGTGTCGGCAACTTCATCTACCAGATACAGGTTGTTCTTGTCTGCAGTTACAGCCAGATAATTGCCGTCGGCCTGCCGGAAAGCAAAAGTGCCTTCTGCAGCACCTGCGACAACGGTCAGAGCTGCAGCTTCTGCAGATTCCAGATTGTTGCCTGTGGGGGTGGCATCGGCCTGCTGGCCAATGTTGCTGCTAACGCCGGTAAAAACTTTAGTGCCATTGGTGGTTGCCAAGATGACGGTATCACCAACTGCGATGCTATCGGCAAGAACATAGATGCCTTCTGCAGCAGAAGCGGTGATGGTGATTCCTGCGAGCATGGACAGAACCATTGCCACGGCAAGAATCATGCTGAGAATTTTCTTCTTCATTTGTGGGTCGTCTCCTTTTTAAAATAATTTTATTTCCTATGCGACCGGGAGGCTTTCCCAACTCCGCCGTACGCCCCGATCTTGGGGGAGAAATACAACGGGTTTTGCAAAGTCCCATGTCACAGTTGGGAACAGTTTCATTGTATCCCTTATAATGGCATTTGTCAATCCTCAGCAAGGGGAAAGTTTACATTTCTCCTTATAAAATACAAAATATCTTCTCCCGAGAGATGCAGAAGCTATGGAGCAAGCTGTCCGTGACCTGTTTATGAAGGGCGGGAGTATCCCTCCGTTTCTCCTAAGGGATATGGAGAATTGTGATTTTTTACAGAGAATGGAAAGAAATTTCGACGGAATGTGTGGATTTTGCCTTGACGAAGACGGCAAGACTGTGCTATACTCCCTGTATGATATGCAAAAGCTTCCACATATTCGGCAATTGTCGGAAGCTGAGCAAACTAAGATTGGAGGATATTTCATGAGCTACAAACGAATTTTGTCCCTGCTTCTGGTAGTCAGCATGCTTCTGGGTGCATTGCTGATCTATCCCGGCGCCGCCCCCGCTTCCCTTAAGATATCCCAATTGGTTTCTACTGCCTCTGCCGTGGCGGAGAAAATGGAAACCGCCATTCAAAAGGGCACGCTGTCCGCAGACGGCACCTATGGCATGATCCCCTTCCCCAATGTCTTTTACATTGAGGGAAATGAAGTCGACAGCTTCTCTTACATCCTCATGGCCGCCAAGGCTGTGCTGGCTCTGTCTCAGGGTCAGGGCACTTCTACCGCTCTGTCCTATGTCAAGACGGAGCTGGAGCAGGATGTGATCTCCTGCAGCTCCCGGAACAGCCTGACCAAGGGTCAGCTTCTGGATCTGGCAGAGAGAGTGGTCATTTATGCAGAGGTCACAGGCAAATCTCTGCCCTCCTCCTTCAACCATCCCACCGACGGAAGCAAGGTCTATGACGGACGGATCTGCATTTATTCCGTGGCACACGCTCTGGCTGAGGCTCTGCAGGCCTACGGCGCACAGGGCAAGCTCCCCGAGACCGTCAGCTTCCTGCCCACCAGCTATCTGGGCTATGTAGAGCCGGAACCCGAGCCCGAACCCACGGAGCCCGAGCCCACCGAGCCTCCCGCACCGGCAGACTGGTATGCCGCTGTCATTGCTACGGCTGTAAAGATGAAGTCCCACATGGACAGCAAGGTTCTGCCCTCCAACATTCCTCTTGGCTCTCTCACTGTGACTCCCGGCCAGTATCTGTATCTGGCTTGCCATGTGACTGTGGGCATCAGCAAGGGACAGACCTCCGGCACTCTCACCGTGCCCAAGTCCAACGAGCCCGAGAATCCCACCGGCTCTGCCACCGGCAAGGTCTATCTCAGTGACTATGTCAGCATGGCACAGAGGATCATTACCTTCGTGGAGACCTATGTACAGCCTCCCAACTACGGTACCAGCAGTTCCATCGGCGCAGTGCATTATTATGACCTGCTCCATATGTACACCAAGATCCTGAATTACTACAACAGCAACGGCGCTCTGCCCAATTACAACACCGTCGAGGGCTGGAGAGGCACCATCAAGACCATGTCTACGGGAAACAATTCCGCAGAAAAAGCTACCAGAGGTGCAAATCTGGATCATGAAGACATGGTGGTTGCAGACTGGGTCTTTACCGACACCATTGTCAACCGTGGCACCAACGGTGCGGCAAAGCTTATGGAGGACTACTACAAGGCAGGTATCACCGATGTGTATCTCCTGTGTAAGGGTCTGGCAGGCAAGGTTGCCTGGGCATCCAAGGTTGCCGGCACTGTCCGTGAGAACAACAACCGCGACTTCCTGCAGGAGGTCTGCGATGCGGCAAAGCCCTACGGCATCCGTGTCCATCCCTGGATCATGGGCTCCCGTGATACCAATTACATCAACAAGAACGGCTCAAGCTGTGCCTTCTATCATTTCCGTGTAGGTACTTCCAACGAGGTCAACCAGTACCTGAACCTCCGCAATGCGGGCTATAAGGCCTATACCGCCGAGCTGATTCGTGAGCTGGTTGCCAACTACGACATTGCAGGTATCCATCTGGATACCATCCGCTACGGCGCTCTGTACTATGACTGGGGTGCAGACACCCGTCAGGAGCTGATCAACCGTTACGGCATCACCAAGGCCGAGTACAATGCCGCCGTTAAGTCCATGTGTGCCTCTATCGGCTATGGCTACAGCATCAACTCCGAAGGCTACTATGTCTACGGTTCTTCCTACTCCGCATCCGGTGCAGAGTTCGGCTCTGTTATTTTCGGCAGTGGCTCTACCGATGCGCAGAATGGTGTCAAGAAGATCGCTCAGCTCCGTAAGGACACCGTTACGGAATTCATGCAGATGGTTCGTGATGCCGCCGGTGAGGACATGATCATTTCCTGCGCCATCATGCCCGAAACCTGCAACAATGCCTACGAGGCCGCCCTCTACGGTCAAAGCCCCGCAGAACTGGCAGATGTGGTGGACTATGTTGCCATTATGTCCTACAGTAGCGAATATACCTCCAGCACCTCCTGGCCTCTGGAGCTTGCCGCCGCTTGCTCCAAGGTTGGCTGTGGCTCTGTGGTGGGTGTACAGGTATATCCCAGTGAGGGCTCTTCCGATCCCGATCCCAACGGCAAGACCATTTATGAAGAAACCTACAAGACCCGTCAGGCCATGCAGAGCGATCCCCTGATCAAGGGCTATGCCTTCTTCCGTGGCAGTTATCTGGCTCTGGCAAGTGCCAAGATCGTGGATAACAAGACCCTTGATTTCGCCGTGATCCCCGGTGACGATGCCGGTAGCACCAGCAAGCTGGTCTTCACCCTGCAGAACGGTGTGACCTGCACCGGCATCAGCAATAAGTCCGGCTGGCCCTCCGGCGCTTCCTTCTCCATCAGCTCCGACAAGAAGACCCTTACGATCACCTACGGTGGCAGTAACCTCCTGACGGAGAACAACTACGGCACCTTCCGCATGAGCATTTCCGGCACGGTAGATCCCGTCAAGGGCATTGCCATGCTCCGTTCCTACAAGGGTAGCTCCTATTCCGAGGGCTACGGCTACTGCGCCACCATAGACAAGGATCACAAGCACAGCTATACCTCTGCTGTGACCAAGGCAGCCACCTGTACCGCTGAGGGTGTCCGCACCTTCACCTGTGAATGCGGTGACAGCTACACCGAGACTATTGCAAAGCTTGCCCACAGCTACAAGACTACTGTGAATGAGGCAACAGGCATTGAAACCTACACCTGCACCGCCTGCGGTCACAGCTACAGCGGTACTTGCGGATACAAGCACAGCCGTGTGGAAACATGGCAGAAGGCTGACCGCAGTCATTTCGCCATTTGCTACGACTGCAAGAAGGGGGCAAAGGAAAACTGCACCTTCGCAGAGGCAGAACGGCTGGAAGCTACCGCAGACCGGGAAGGCTATATCCTCTACGCTTGTATGGGCGCTTCCACCCTGTCCAAGGAGCTTTCTCCCGATGCCTTCTCCGGCACGGGCTGTGGTTGCACTTACAGAGAGATCCTGCCCTATATTCCTCCCGCAGAGCCTGAGGAGGACAGCGGTATAAAGATCTATCACTCTCTGAATCTGGCAAGTGACATTTCCGTCAACTACCTGATCTCCGTGGCAGATCTGGCAGGCTATGATATGGATACGGTTTATGCCCTGTGCCGTTATGAAGAGTACGAGGCCAATGTGTCTCAGGGAGAAGTCCGTGTGGAACTGAGACCTGAGCTGAACGGAGAGTATTACTACTTCGTTCTGGAAGGACTGACTGCGGTGCATATGTCCACTGAACTGAGCTTCACCCTTTACGGTGTGAAGGACGGACAGGAGCGTTACTCCGCAACAGACAGCTACAGCATTTCCGCCTATGCCTACTCTCAGCTGAACAAGTCTTCCGCTTCCGCAAAGCTGAAGGCTCTGTGTGCAAACCTTCTGCGCTACGGCACCAAGGCACAGATCTTCAAGGATTACCGCACCAATGCCCTTGCCGACAGCCGTATGACCGGGACCCACAAGACCTATCTCACCGATCTGGACTCCGTGATTTTCGGCACTACCAACATCAACGGCACAAGCATGACTTCTCCCACGGTCAGCTTTAAGGGCAAGGCCCTGGATCTGAACACCAAGATCGCCATTCTCTATGTGATCGATACAAGCAGCTATGCAGGAGACCCCACCAAGCTGAGCCTGAGATTGAGCTATCGGGATCAGGACAATCAGGGCATTGCAGTGGAACTGAAAAACCCCGAGCCCTACGGCGACAAGGCAAATCAGTATGTGTTCCGCTTCGACGGTCTGGTCGCCGCCGAACTGAGAACTTCTATTACCGCAAGAGTCTATGAGGGCAATACTCAGGTCTCCAACTTCCTGATCTACAGCCCCGATGCCTACGGCAACAACAAGACCGGCAACCTCGCCACTCTCTGCAAGGCCCTGTTTGCCTACAGCGACGCCGCAAAGGCATACTTTGTAAATTAAAAATTGAGAATTAAGAAACAGCTTCCGACCTGTAAAAGGGTTGGAAGCTGTTTTACTGTTGATGCTATTTTCGTGTATCTTATCTATCTCTCCGTCTGGTAAGACCACCGATGTGTATGTAGCTCTGTAGATGATGATCCCTTGACCAAATACGCATTTCACCGATAGGCTGCTTATTTTTCCAGTAATCCTCGAACTGTTCGATAATACTAACATCTCCAAAGCCGGTTGCACCGGTAGCTTGTGTTGGGAAGCTGTTTAGAATATTTTCCAGTATTTCTGTAGAAATTTGTGGGATCACACTCCAATTTCCTTCTGCCAATAGGGCCTTCCCAACAATATCGGAGAATTTATTTGCAATTTCCCACCGTTTGCCACCATCCGGAATATGTGCAATATGATTTCCGGTTTCTATCAATGTGGCAACTGGTAGAACAAACATATCCTCATCTTGTGTAAGCATGTGATATTCCAGCGTGAATTCTTCATGAGCGTCATTCATCCCCGGAATATTCAGTAGCTCCACAAATACGGAAGTATCAACAAAGTGTATTTTCTTGCTCATAGCCCCTCCTTTGTTTTTCGCCTAAAATGTAATAGGGGAAATGGGGGTGTGATTCTTAATGAAGGCAGTCAATTTGTTTGAGGCCATAGCATCACCGATTCCTCCGGTAGCCAGTAGAACACCCTGATTCTTAATATCCACAAAGGGGATGATCTTACTTGTCTGGGTTTCCGGATCACGGTATGCAACAGAGACTCCGAGGACAGCTGTTTTGGTCAACCCATTCAAAAGTGTAACATTATGGGTGGTTATAATCAGGTCGATGTTACGGCGAATGGCAATTTCACACAGTGTGTTCATGAGCTTGATCACTCGAGACGGATGGAGTCCGTTATCTAACTCTTCTATTGCAATCAAGCTGTGTTCAGGCTCGCACATGACTGCAGCCAGCACGGCAACACATCTTAATGTTCCGTCTGACAGACGTGTGGCATCGATGCTCTCCGATGCACCTCCGTTCATTTCTTTCTGTACTAAAATCACATCGTTGAGTAGAGTCTTAACAAAATCAATATCCTTAATTTCGTTTTCGGGAAGATCTTTTACGATTTTACAGAACTCGTTCCATTCTTTGGGATTTCGATGCTTCAATTCATAAAGAACGGCGGAAATGTTACTGCAATTACGACGCAAAGCACTGTCCCCAACACGACTGTAGCCACGCATGAGGGTGGGGATCGGGTCAAGAATAAACATCTTGGAAAGATTCTCTTGGACAGCAATAATCTTGGCAACGATATCGTCGTAATTTTCCAAGTCTGTGGGAATACGACTTTGCATCTGAGATAGAACCGACATATTACGGATAGCACGACATTGGGGGTTCATGCCTTTTTTTCCGTTTGAATATTCAACTGCTATATCTCCGCTGTTGGAATTAGCAGAGTGAGTTTTAAAAATTGCAGTTCCGTATTTCGCATCTGCCTGACCGTTTTTGACAAGATACAGTGCCTCTTCCTCAATGGTGATTCGTCCTGAAACCCCTATACGAATACGATACAGAAGATCATTCTTCTCATTCCAATCCAGAGTGCAACCTAACAGGAAAGAAGTTGCATTAAAGCGACAGCAACCCTTTGCACCACCGCGGATGGTACTTTCGCTGTTTTTCGTACCTTCAAAAATTACATTCAGATCTCGTCCTGTTACAAGCTCGGAAAGAATCTGAATACCTTCTATGGCATTACTTTTTCCGGATGCATTAGTTCCAATCAATGTTGTGATTTGTTCTATCCACAATACAGCTCGTTCAAATCCTTTGAATTTTTCGAAGATAAAAGACTTAATCATGAAATACACCCCCACAAATTAGAGTATGCCACATTCTGTCGCAATTATCCGGACGAATGTATAATCATCAAATATACATTATAAAGTATTTGATTGACTCTGTCAACGGGCATAAGCAAATATCGGACAATTAATTGTAGTTCATATTGCTTACTTGCTATATTCTTTGGATATCTGTGTTTTGGAATTCCTATTTGCCGATTGAGCAGGTCTTGCTGATAAGGAAAAAGCAGCTTTCGACCCAAGAAAGGGCGAAAGCTGTTTTTTATAATCGAATATGAGTGAAAGGATTTACTTTTCGGCGGTAAGGAAGGCACGGAGGGGTTTTTGCAGGAGGGCGAGGGCGATGACGGCGATGAGGGTGTTGGGGAGCATATAGGAGCCGTTGTAGAGCAGGGAGTAGATCACACTGCTTTTGCCGTTCCAGCCGAAAATGGGGCTGACGTACTGGGCATAGATGGTCACACCGCTGATAAAGTGGATGACAAAGCGACCCAGACAGCCAATGAGGGCGGCAAGCCACGCAAGGCTGACCTGATTCTTCAGCAATCCTGCCAGACCTACCATCATGTAGGCAAGGCTGTAGTCCAGAAGCATGGACTGCCAGGAAATAGCGGAGCCACCGGCAAAGAAGAATTTCAGTGTGCCGAAGACCAGACCGCTACCCAGACCCCATGCAGGGCCTAAACGGATGGCGCACAGGAGCAGGGGGATCATGACCAGATCCACAGAGCCGCCGAAGCCACCGAAGGCCACACCGGTGGGGATCTTCAGGTAGCTGAGAGCCAGAGCGGCGGCGGTCAAAACCGCACATTCACACAGGGAACGAACAGACTTGGTTTTCATAAGAAAAACCTCCTAAAAAATGAAAATTCCGCATTGCAACCATCTCGGAAAGCAAAGCGGAAATGCCATCTTTTCCTACGACGGTACTGACCGTATCAGGTTCGCGGGTCAGGACGTAATGCCGTCCAATCTCAGCCGGTTCACCGGCCCCCCGAAGAAGGTTATCTATGCGGTTGTTGCCAGTATATCACGGAAGAAATTATTTGTCAAGACGGAAATTTTGTGATATAATGAAAGGAAAAGGAGGTCTGTATATGGATCGTTTACATAAATATTGCGATGGCATCGTGATTTTGGATACAGAAACCAGTGGATTGAGCTTCACCCACGATGAGATCATCGAATTTTCCGCTGTCCGCTTGGAATGGAACAATGGGTGGAAGACTGTTGCGGAGATCGATGAATTTGTCCGCCTGACTCCCGGACGCCGTTTAGATCCCAAGATCACGGAGCTGACAGGCATTACAGACGAGATGCTTCTGGAACAGGGGATCTCCAAGGAGGCACTGTGCGGTATTCTGGCACAGATCCTCACCCCCAAGACCATGATCACTGCCTACAATGCCCAATTTGACCTCCTGTTCCTGTATTACTTACTGAGCAAGCACGGGGACGGACGACTGCTCAAGGATCAGCCCAAGCTGGATCTGCTGACGATCTATCGGGATCGCCATCCCTTCCCTCACAAGCTGTGCAATGCCATCGAGGTCTACGGCCTCAGCGACAAGGTCTGCAACTCCCACCGTGCTATTGACGATGTCCGTGCCACTGTGGAGGTCATGAAGGAAATGGAAAAGGAATGCGCCGATTTGGAAAAGTACATCAACCTCTTCGGTTACTCCCCCAAATACGGCGTCAGCGGTCCCCGGATCTCCTCTGTCAAATATGTCCCCCAGGGATACCGTATTACGAATAAGCTTTACAATCTGTAATTCCTGCTATTTCAATAATGAAATCCGTCGAGGGTGTCGATACATTCATGCCGAGGGTATATCATTCCGTTTCGGCAAATGTATGGTCAGAATGATCTCCCGATCGGTTTCCTCCTGTTGCGCCTGTGCGGGGATGCCGGCATTGCGTACAAGATCCAGAGAATGGTTGACGGTGTTGAGAAACAGCCGTACATCCCGTAAGATCCATTTTCGCATTCCCTGCTTCACAGGGGGAGGGGCATTCTTCTTGGCAATGTATTGATCAATGTATTCCTCGGTCTTTGCCACCGTAAGCTGTCCTTCCAGAATGGTACGGATCATATCCAGCCGTTCTGCCTCTGTTTCCAGTCGCAGGAGGGCACGGGCATGGCGTTCGGAAAGCTTCCCCTGTCGCAATCTTGCCAAGACCGCAGGGCTGTGGCGGAGCAGTCGCAGTTTGTTGGCAACGGCGCTTTGGCTTTTTCCCAGCTTCACCGCCGTCTGCTCCTGACTGAGGCCGAACTGCGTCATGAGCCGTGCCAGCCCTTGGGCTTCTTCAATATAATCCAGATCCATGCGCTGGAGATTCTCCACCATGGCTACCATAGAGGACTGCTCCTCATCCACTGCCAGAAGGATACAGGGAACTTCTGCTAAGCCGGCAAGCCTTGCCGCCCGTAGGCGACGTTCTCCCGCTACCAGCTCGTATGCTCCCGGGATCCTCCTGACAGTCAGAGGTTGCAGAACTCCGTATTCCTCAATGCTACGGGCAAGCTCCCGTAGACTTTCCGCCTCGAAGATCTTTCGGGGCTGGGCGGGATTGGGTCGGATACACACCGTGGGCAGGAATAAGATCCGCCCGTGTTCCATGAAGCCTTTTCCCATTTTCTACACTCCTCTCCGTTTTCTCCTGCTTTTATTGTAGCGTTTTTTTCTGCAAAATCCCACGAAACAAGGTGGAATCTCTACAATATTTTGTGTACAGAAAAAACGTTGCTACAATATGTTGGGGAAATTGTGGGAAATAGCAAAAGCGGTTGTACAATGACGATTTTTTCGATATAATAAGAGAAAAGAAGTTTTTCAGATGGGAGCGATACCATGATAACTGTTCTTGCCGTGGGCGATGTGGTTGCCACCAACGGGGTGGAATTTTTGAAAGCCAATCTTCCTGCCTTGAAAAAAGAATATTCCGTGGACTTCTGTGTGGTTAACGGGGAAAATGCCGCCGTACTGGGCATGACTCCGGGACAGGCAGAGACCATTTTTGATGCAGGGGCAGATGTGATCACCATGGGTAACCATACCTGGGGCAGACGGGAGATCATTCCCTACATGGAACGTAACCGCCGTGTGCTACGCCCTGCCAATCTGGGTGCGAAACAGCCGGGAAAGGGCTGGGGTGTGTTTGAAACAGCCTTCGGCTCTGTGGCGGTGGTGGATCTCATCGGTCGTTGCAATATGGACTACACTCCCGATAATCCCTTTACAGAGGTAGAGCAGATCCTGAAACGGATCCAAGCCAAGATCGTCCTTGTGGAGCTTCATGCGGAGGCTACCTCCGAGAAGCTGGCCATGGGCTGGATGCTGGATGGCAAGGTTTCTGCGGTTTGGGGGACTCATACTCATGTGCAGACTGCCGATGACCGTGTCCTTCCCAAGGGAACGGGCTATATTACGGATCTGGGCATGACCGGCCCCCGGAACAGCATTCTGGGCATCCGTCCGGATCTGTCCATCCGCCGGTTCCGTGGAGAGCTTCCCCAGCGCTACGAGCCTGCGGCAGGAAGCTGTAAGCTGGAAGGCTGTATCTTCCGTATTGACCCGGAAACGGGTCTGTGTAAAAAGACAGAAAGGATCCTGATTTATGATTAAATTTATCCATGCTGCGGATTTTCATCTGGATTCTGCATTTTCAAATTTAAGTCCCGAACAGGCACGGGAGCGCAGACAGGAACAGAGACAGGCACTGACGGAATTTGCCCAGGCCTGCGAGGGCTATGAGCTGGTGCTTCTGGCAGGTGACCTGTTTGACGGGGATCAGGTGTACTTAGACACTGTGGAGGCACTGAAAAGCTGTTTTGCAAGCATCTCTGCCCCCATTTATATTGCCCCCGGCAATCACGATCCCATTAAAGAAGACAGCCCCTATCTCCGTGAGGACTGGGGGGAGAATGTTTATGTTTTCAAAACCGAGGAGATCCAACGCATTGAGCTTCCCGGCTGTGACCTTTACGGCGCGGCCTATGTGGAAGGGAACAAGGAGCCTCTGAAGGGCTTCACCGTTGCAGATCCCGAACGCTTGAATATCCTGCTCCTGCATACGGGAGCGGAGTACAATCCCATTACCGTGGAGCAGATCGCCGCCTCCGGTCTGGACTATCTTGCACTGGGGCATGTCCACAGTGCCGATGTCCGCAAGGAGGGGGACTGCACCTATGCTTACAGCGGATGCCTCATGGGCACAGGCTTTGACGAATGCGGAAAGAAGGGGCTGTTAAAGGTTCGCCTGTCCAAATTCAGCTGCGATGCAGAATTCCATGCCCTGCAAAACCGCCGTTATGAGGTTTTGGAGATCGATTTGGGAGAAGATCCTCTGCAAAGTGTTCTCAGCGCCCTGCCCGGGGACAGTGAGGAGCATCTGTTTTCCCTGACCCTCTATGGCCGTGCGCCCAAGCTGTCTGTGCCGGAACTGCAACAGGAGCTGGAAAAGCACTGCTACAGCGTGGAGATCCATGACAGAACAGACCGCAGGGGAGACCTGTGGGACGGAATGTCGGAGGATACCCTCCGGGGAGAAGTGCTTAAGGAACTGCACTCCCGCTGGGAACAGGCGCAGGAAGAGGATGAGAAAGAGCAGATCCGTGGAGCGGCACAGCTTCTGCGGGATCTGATGGACGGCAGAGAAGTGTCACTGTAAGGAGCGTAGACTATGAAGATCCTGAAAATGCGCGCCTCCTTCGGCAAGCTCCACGGGGAGCTGAGCTTACAGGAGGGTATGAATATTCTGACCCTTCCCAATGAGGAGGGGAAATCTACTTGGTCGGCCTTCCTCCTTGCCATGCTTTACGGCATCGACACCAAGGAGCGTGGCAGTCTTTCCAACGGAGGTCTGCCTGCCAAGGAACGCTATCGCCCTTGGAGCGGAGAGCCTATGGAGGGTTCTATCGATCTGGAATGGAAGGGGAAGTACATCACCATCGAGCGTACCTCTACCTCTAAAGGGCCTATGAGCCAATTCCGTGCCTATGACACCCATAGCGGGCGGAACATTGAGCTTTTGACCGGTGAAAATTGCGGAAGACTTCTGTGCGGAGTGGAACGTTCTGTCTTTGAGCGTACCGCCTTTATCCGTCAGCTGGGCATGAGCATCAGCGGGGACAGTGCCTTGGAAAGGCGTCTGGGGGCATTGGTCAGCACCGGTGAGGAAAGCGCCAAGTCTGCCCAGCAGTTGGAAAAAGAGCTTCTGGTTCTGAAGAACCGCCTGTCCGGCAGAGTGGGCAAGATCCCCAAGCTGCAGACGGAACTGACGGAGACGGAACGCCTCCACAGCTATATTACCAAACTCCGTGAGGAAATCACGGAGTTGGAGGAAAAGCGTCAGGCACAGCAGGAGGAATACGAAAGATTAGACGCCCTTTTACAGAGAGTGCGGGGAGCAAAGCAGGCACAGGGACAAGTGGCCTTGCAGGATCTGCACAGAAAGCTGGAGGGCCAGGAGGAGCTGTGTCGCAACATCGAACAGCTTACGGAACAGCTTCCCACAGAAGCCACCCTCCACAGCCTGAACAAACGGCTGGAGGCTGTGGGTGACGCTTTGGAAACCGCAAAAATGGAGGCGGCCTTTGCGCCTCCTGCGGAGGGGAAGCCTCAGACTCCCTCATATTTTGAGGATCTCAGTCCGGAGGAAGCGGAGCAAAAGGTACAGTCGGATCTGGAACTGTTCCACAAGGCTACCGCACCCAAGGGCTCCCGGAAGCCCATTGCCGTAGGCTTGAGCTTGCTCCTGTTCCTGATCATGGGTGGACTGAGTGTGTGGAGCTATACCTCCGGGGGAACACCCTTACCTTTCCCCCTGTGTATGGGCATAACGGTCTCTGCCTTTTGCCTGTTCCTTGTATGCGCCTTCGGCATCAAGAGCAGAAAGAGCAGATCCGCAGAAGATCTTGCACAGGCACAGGAGATCCTCAGAATCTATGGGGTAGGAGATATTTCCGAGATCCCCGATCTTCTGGAGGAATATCTCACTGCCTGTCGGGAATATGAAGAAACTATGGAACAGGAGCAGGAACGCTCCCGTAATCTTGTAAAACAGCTCCGACAGGAGCAGGAAAAGGCGGATGCTTTGATCTGTGAGATCCGTGACTTTGACCCGGAGGTCAAGAGCTTTGAGGATTGCAAGCGCACAGTGAGTGATGCACTGGATGCCTTGGAGGCTCTGGGAACGGAAAAACGTGTTCTGGAAAATCAGAGAGCCCAGTACAAGCGGATGCAGAGCATTTTCGGTCAGCAGGAACAGAAGCTCGATTACGAAGCCCTGAATATGGATGAGGAAAAGCTCCGCTACGAACACAAGGCCGCACAGCAGAAGCTCGCCGCCCTGTCCGATAAGCTGGCAGAACAGCGTGGCCGTATGTCTGCCACAGGGGATCCCCGGGGCTTGGAGCATCGCAAGGAGGAGCTGAAGTCCGCTCTGCAACAGGCAAAGCTGGATGTGGGCAAGATCGATATTGCCTTGGAGGCTCTCCATACGGCAGACGATCGGGTACGCTCCCGTTTCTCTCCCCGCATTACTGCAGAAGCAGGAAAGATCCTATCTCAGCTCACCGGCGGAAAGTACCCTTCGGTACAGCTTTCTCCGGAAATGCAGTTGTCCGTCCGTGACGGCGTTCTTCAGCGTCCCGCAACAGCTATGAGCTGTGGCACGGGAGATCAGATGTATCTGGCTCTCCGTCTTGCCATGTGTCGGATGCTCCTGCCCAAGGATGCACCCCTGCTTCTGGACGATGCCCTTGTGAATTTTGATGACCAACGCTGTGGTGCGGCTGTGGAGCTCCTGACACAGGAAAGTGCGAAACGACAGGTCATTCTCTTTACCTGCCGTACCTTGCAGTGAAGAAAGTAGGACGAAGGATGTATTTTGATTCCCATGCCCATTTGGATGACCGTCGGTTTGCGGAAGACCGTGAGACCATCTTTGCAGAGCTGAAAGCAGCGGGTTTTTCCGGCATTATGAATGTGGGCTGTGATTTGCCAAGCTCTCAGCGGAGCATTGCTCTGGCGGAGGAATATGACTTTGTGTATGCCTCTGTAGGCTCTCATCCCGATGATGCGGATCATGTGGACGGCAAGCTTCTGGATCAGTACCGCCGTATGGCACAGCACCCCAAGGTTCTTGCCATCGGAGAAATCGGTCTGGATTATCATTACGAGGATGTACCCCGTAGCCAACAGATCATTGCCTTTGAGGAACAAATGGAACTGGCTGAGGCGCTGGATCTGCCGGTCATCGTCCACATGCGTGAGGCGGTGGAGGATGCCATGGCAGTGGTCAAACGGCATCCCAAGGTCTCGGGAGTGTTCCACTGCTTCTCCGGCAGTGCGGAGCTTGCCAAGTGGCTGGTGGAGCGGGGCTGGTATGTGGGCTTTACGGGAGTTCTGACCTTCAAAAATGCCCGTCGTGCCTTGGAAGCCGCCCAAGCCATCCCCTTGGAACGGATCCTGCTGGAAACCGACTGCCCCTATATGGCGCCGGAGCCCTTCCGTGGCAGACGGAACGATAGCCGTTACCTGCCCTACATGGCCGCCAAACTGGCAGAGCTGAAATCCGTCACCCCGGAAGAAGCCGCCAAACAAACCGCCCAAAATGCGATGAGACTCTTCCGCATAGAGAGCCGGTAAGATAAGTTGATAGTGGAAAGTTTCCAAATGGACAATGAGTCCGAAATTGAAATTTGTCAATTGAAAATGGAAAATCACCTAAAACGAAAACAACAGCAGCTCCCGATCCCCTCAAATCGGAAGCTGCTATTGTATTTACATACCCATTCCGTGCGCCAATTCCGGTTTATCGTGCTTTCAGCACGATAATAAATTGCCCTGCCGGGCATGAATTGGCTATGCCATGATTTGCCTTACGGCATGATTTGTGCCTTACGGCACATTGTATTTTGGCAATTCAAATCATGGAGCGTAGCGAGAAATCATGATGCCCCGCATCAATTCATGACACAAAGTGTCAAATCATCA
>JAZMZW010000159.1:0-4491 GCA_045586205.1 Faecousia sp.
CCTTACGCTCTCGTTCCCCTTTACCTCGGAAATAACCGCCCTCTCCTCCGGCCTCCTCTCCCGGCGCTCCGCTCAAGTCGTTTTCTTGCTCCGTGTCGATCGTCGGTAGCTTGTACCTTTGCAATGGGTGCTTACTCCCACACAGGTGGAGGAATATTATACAAGTCTACCTTTCTGCATGATCCAAGTCGGATGTTCCCTATTGGTAGCTGTAGTGTAAATTTGGCTTGTGCCGGATAATATTCCTCCACTCTGTGGGTCTGCAACATTGCTTTTAGTTTCTCAACAAACAGACCGATAAACTGAAAACTAGGCCACGGTCCACTGTCAACTTGATGTCCTTATTCGGAGGAAAGGCATGATCGTACCTTCCTTGCTGTGCAAAATCACCAAGGGGGTGGAAATGTTGGGGGATCGAGGGGAAATGGTGGATTTTTGACGGATTACGGGATCTTCCTGCCGAGGGGAGGAAAGAACGGAATGTTCGGGAAATGCCTTGGAAATAACATTTCTCACAAAAACGGGTATGGTAAAATGTCGTGTTTCAGGGTTTTTCAGGGAAAATCTACCAAATTGTGAATTTACTTTTGCACCATTTTGTGGTAGGCTTAAAGTGAGGCGGTAACACATACTGTCTGCCGCAAATTTATTTCAGAAGAGGTGCAAACAAATGGCAAAGAAACACATCCTTTCCAAGATCCTCTCTCTCCTTCTGGTACTGTCTTTGGTACTGGGCATCCTGCCTGTTATGGCAAGTGCGGCTCAGGACTACACCACCGACGGTGCATACATCTTCAAGTATTCCGACTCCGGGATCGAGGTTGTCCAGAAGGGCGAGGGCGGCGAGTACAAGATCAGCGGAACCACCCTGAAGATTCAGGATGCAGGTACATATATCGTATCCGGCTCCTGTGCAGAGGGCTTCCTGCAGGTGAGCAAGGGCGTCACCGGCGTGACTCTGGTTCTCAACGGTCTGACTCTGACCAACGCAACTACCTGTCCCCTTTCCATCAACAAGAGCACAGGCGTTACCCTTGTGGTAGCCGACGGCACGGTCAACACCCTGACCGACAATGCTTACAACAATGACACTGTCAACACTGCAAATACCGACGCAGAGAATGCCGTTATTAAGTGTAAGGACGGCTCTCAGGTCACTATTTGCGGTACCGGCACCCTGAACATCAATGCCAAGGGTGAAAGAGGCATCAAGTCCGGTGCACAGGATGTAGAGACCGATCCTGCCAACCCCAGAGATGCATGGCTTATCATCAAGGAAGCCACCATTAATGTTACCGCCACCGCAGGCAGCGGTGCCAACGGTGGCGATGCCATCAAGGCTGATCAGCTTCTGAAGGTTCTCAGCGGTAACCTGACTCTGGCATATGTAGACGACGGTCTGAAGTCCGATGCAGATCTGTATGTTGGTGAAGCCGGCACTGCAGGACCTACCATTAAGATGACCCAGGGCTGTGAGGGCATTGAGGCTGTGAACATTTACTGCTACAGCGGTGATGTGACCATCAATGTCACTACCAACGGCACCAGTGGCGGCAACGGCATCAAGGCCGACAATGTTCTGAAGATCGTCAAGGGCAAGTATACCATTACCTGCAACGACGATGCCATCAAGAGCGAATACTATGTATACATCGGTGCTCCTTGCTCTACGGAGGGTCCCACCATTGATGTTAAGAACTCCTACGAAGGCATCGAAGGTGCCAACATCTTCATTTACGGTGGCGACATTAAGATCGAAGCCTCCGATGATGCCATGAACGCTGCCAACAGTGATCTGGGTACTCCCGCACCCGGCGGTGGCGGCGGCAGACCCGGCAGCGGCTCCAGCTCTTCCTATGCCTTTGATCTGCAGATCCTGGGCGGTAAGATCTACTGCAATTCCGGCGGTGACGGCATTGACTCCAACAAGGCTCTGACCATCCGCGGCGGCGAGTCCGTGGTTCTGTCTTCCAAACAGCAGGACAACAGTGCACTGGATGTGGACGGCGTTATCACCATTACCGGCGGCATCTTCCTTGGGGTCAGCTACAAGGGCATGTTCAGCAGTATTTCCAACTCCCAGTATTATCTGACTGCTTCCAACCAGAGCATCCGCTCCGGTCAGAGCATCTGGGTCACGGATATTAACGGCAACACCTTTGCCGGTTCCACCACCACCGCAACCAGAAGTGCAAACTTCATCTTCTTCACTTCTCCCGATCTGTCCAACAGCCCCAGTGAGAACTATGTCCATTACGGTACCACCAGCTACAACTCCGGCCGTCAGGGCAGTGGCAAGTCCGATCCTTATGTTGTGACCGACCATGAGCTGGTGACCGCTCCCGCAGTTGCCGCAACCTGTACCTCCACCGGCTTGACCGAAGGTAGCTACTGCGCAGACTGTGGCACTGTTTACTCTGTCCAGCAGGAAGTTCCCATGCTGGATCACAACCCCGTAGAGGTTGCGGAGGTTCCCGCTACCTGTACCGAAAAGGGTACTACCGCCGGTGTCAAGTGCAGTCACTGCGGTCTGGTCTACAGCGGTTGTGAAAAGATCACGAAGCTGGGTCACGATCTGCTGGTGCAGAACAAGGTCGCAGGTACTTGTACCTCCGAGGGTTACACCGGTGACGAATACTGCCGACGTTGTGACACTGTGGTTACCGTGGGTACTGTGATCCCCGCACCCGGTCATACGGTTGTATCTGTTCCCGCTGAGGATGTTACCTGTACCACCGATGGCAGAACCGAAGGCAGTGCTTGCTCCACCTGCGGAGAAGTCTTCCTTGCTTCCGAAGTGATCCCTGCCACCGGACACAGTACTGTGGTGCTTCCTGCCAAGGAAGCTACCTGTACCGCTACCGGCCTGACCGAGGGTAGCTACTGCGCCACCTGCGGTGAGGTTCTGGCAGCCCAGGCCGTCATTGCTCCCAAGGGTCATACTCCCGTTGTGGTGGAAGGCAAGGCCGCTACCTGCCTGAACTCCGGCCTGACCGACGGTGAAGTCTGCGCAGACTGCGGAATCGTGCTGAAACAGCAGACTACCATCCAGCGTCTGGGTCATACCTACGCTTATACCGACAACGGCGACGGCACTCACAGCGGTGCTTGCATCCGTTGTGCAAAGACCCAGGCTGCCGCCGCCCATAGCTACGATGCAGAGGGCGTCTGCACCGCTTGCGGTCAGGGTGGCGCAGAGGCTCCCACTGTGGATGCCAATATCAAGATCAACCACACCCTGAATCTTGCCAGCGACATTTCCATCAACTACGCTGTTAAGGCAAGCCTCCTGAGCGGTTACGACAGCTTCTATCTGGAATGCGTCCTGCCCGTTTACGAGAACAATGACTATCAAGGCACTACCAAGGTTCGCATTGATCCCGTGATGAACGGTAGCTTCTACTACTTCACTCTGACCGGTGTTACTGCCGTGCAGATGGCAGATATGCTGGATGCCACCCTTTACATGACCAAGGACGGCAAGGACTACTGCTCCAATGTGGACAGCTACAGCGTTGCTACCTATGCTCTGGCTCAGTTGAGCAAGGCAGAGGCTTCCGACAGCCTGAAGACTCTGTGTGCAAACCTCCTGCGTTACGGCGCAGCCGCTCAGTCCTTCAAGGGCTATCGTACCGATGCTCCGGCAGACGGCATGATGTCCTTGGATGATCTGGCATTCCTCAGCGATCTGGAAGCTGTGACCTTCGGCAGTAACAACTATACTGTGGAAGATCTGGCAGATCCTCAGGTGCTCTGGATCGGCAAGTCCCTGACTCTGGACTCCAAGGTTATTTTGAAGTTCATCTTCTCCGTAGGCAGCTACAAGGGCAATGTGGAAGATTTGAGCCTCCGTGTGACCTTCAAGGATTACGAAGGTGTGGAGCAGGTCATGACCGTGGAGAATGCCGTAGCTTACGGCACTTCCGGCGATCGCTATGCCTTTGACTTTGACGGTCTGCTGGCTGCAGAGCTTCGCAATGTGGTCAACGTTGCCGTCTACGCAGGAGAAACTCAGCTTTCCCAGACTCTGTGCTACAGCGCAGATACCTACGGCAACAACAAGACCGGCGCTCTGGGCGAACTGTGCAAGGCTCTCATTGCCTACTCCGACGCTGCTCTGGCCTACTTCGCATAAAATTCCGTAAAACATTCCTCGGACACCTTGCAAACCCCGCAAGGTGTCCGAGCCTTTTATAATGGACAATGGAAAATGGACAATGAATCCCAAGTTGACAGTTGACAGTGGACAGTGGAAAGTTCAAATTGAAAATTGACAATTGCCATTCAAATTTCAGTTTATCGAGCTGTTTGATAAGTCGGATCGTAGCCATGTCGTTCTGTGAGCCAAGGAGTTGAATTACTAAGTTGTCTTCCTAAGACCGCTTGGCCTCCGACTTGAATCCCAAGTTGACAGTTGACAGTGGACAGTGGAAAGTTCAAATTGAAAATTGACAATTGCCATTCAAATTTCAGTTTATCGAGCTGTTTGAT
>JAZMZW010000160.1:0-17206 GCA_045586205.1 Faecousia sp.
TCAAAAATTGTCAATGATAATTTTTGTTTCCGGGGACAAACTACCACCGAGGAAATCAAATGTTACATTTGAGGACTTCAAGAACAGAAAAGGAGATGCGAAACTATGAAGAGCAACAACAAGATCAACGTTCCCGAGGCACGTGAAGCAATGGATAAGTTCAAGATGGAAGCCGCTAACGAAGTCGGCGTCAACCTGAAGCAGGGCTACAACGGCCACCTGACCTCCCGCGAAGCCGGCTCCGTCGGCGGCCAGATGGTCAAGAAGATGATCGAGGAATACGAGCGCAACATGAAGTAATTCCCCGCAACAAAAAACGCACTCCGGCAACAAAACCGGAGTGCGTTATTTAATTTCGGAGCAGTGCGGGATCTACATTTGAGAAAAGCTATCTGGATATTCTTGAAGCAGTTCTGTAAATGCACCAAGGTGGTAGTCGTCGCAGACTGCACGGAGTACCGCAATGGCAAGGGGAAGGAACTACCGTCCCTCCCGATTGACCCGGAGCAGATTAACAGTTACTTTCTAAAAGTTATAATATCTGCACTTTCCCTGCAAACTATGTAACATCATCGCAGCTTACTGCCGATTGATAAAATCCATCACATCACCGATGGTTTTGAATTCCTTGATCGCTCTGTCGGGGATCTCAATGTCGAATTCATCCTCCACATCGCAGGCAAGATTTACAAGATCCATAGAGTTCAGTCCAAGATCCGTAATCAATACCGTGTCCTCGTTGATTTCAAAATCTTCCAGTCCCGTATGCTCGCAGATGATTTCTTTCAGTTTGTTGATCATATTAGCCTCCGTAATTTCGTTTGATTTTATTTGTGGTGGTTTTGGGGAATTCCGCATCTCGTATGACAATTTTGCCAATATTCCGACTCAGTGGCAGATGCTGATTGATCCTTTGTATATCTGTATGGATCTGTTCCCGGCCTTGGGGGAATTCCGGGTCAAGATAAAACTCTACCACGATCATGTTATCCTTGCCGTAGGCGATGCATTCGTGTACATAGTCAAGGGTATAAAGCTCCTGTTCAATTGCTTCCGCAGGGATATTTTCGCCGTTACCGAGGATGATCAGATTTTTGATCCGGCCGGTAATATGCAAGGCACCGTATTGATCGATTCGTCCCATATCTCCGGTTTTGAACCAACCGTCTACAAGGACATTATCGCTTTCCGCCTTATTACGGTAATAGCCCCGCATCACATTCTCGCCCTTTACAAGGATCTCTCCGTCCTCTGCGATCTTCACCTGATTACAAGGGAGGGGCAGTCCCACACTTCCCACAACATTGCACTTATTCCGATTTACCGCAACAATAGGGGAACATTCCGTTATGCCGTAGCCGTTCAGCACGGTGATGCCGAAGGAGTCAAAATTATTCACAAGCTCCTCACTGAGTGGGGCACCGCCGCATACGATCTGCTCAAGCTTACCCCCGAAGGCCTCGATGACGGATTTAAAGAGGGTTTTCCGCAAATCGATGTCAACCTTGCGTAAGATATTGCTGATCCGAACAAGGAATTTCAGGGCCTTGTCCTTGTTCTGCTTACGGGCTGTAGTCCAAATGCTTTTATATAAGGTTTCCGCAACCAAGGGAACCGCAAAAAAGTTTTGGGGCTTTCCGTTTTGGAAATCCTGCAAAAGTCTTTTATAGCTACTGTTGATATAGATAGGGTAGCCGTACATCATTTCGGAAAACACCGCCGCTACCAGACCGAAGGTATGATGCAGAGGCAGGAGCAAAATTGAGCTCCCGCTGACGGATACATGACAGCAGGCACTGCAAGAGTCTGCGGCAAAATTCCCGTGACTGAGCATAACACCCTTGCTTTTCCCCGTCGTGCCGGAGGTGAAAACGATGGATGCCAAATCCTCTTTTCCCACCACCGCATCTATATAATCCCGCTGTCCCTGTGCGATCAATTCCCGACCTGCCTCTATATAACCCTCAAGTTCTTTCATGTTGATATAGGTCAGAGCGGGGATTTTTTCTTGCACCTCACGGACAATATCCTCATAGGTGTCGGAATAAACAAGGACCGAGCAGTCACTGTCCCTCAGTAACTCAGATACATTGTCCCCCTCCAGATCCTTGTCAATGGGCACAATGACATTCCCACCGCAAGTGACGGCAAAATGGGTCAAGATCCACTGATAGCTGTTTTCACCGAAGACAGCAATATGACAGCCCCGATGCCCCTGCGAGAACAAGTATGTACCAAGAAACTCCACATGGGCAAGGAACCGGGTAAAGCTCACTTCAATGGTAGTTTTACGCTTCTGATATGCAAAGGCAGTTTTGGAACCATGCTTTTCGGCACAGTAGTACAGGAGCTCCTTTAGAGTATTCATTTTCGGGTGAGAGTATAAATCATAAGGCTTGAATCTGTTCATTGTAAGTACCCTATCTTTCTGAAATATCGTAGATATTTTTCCAAATAGTCTATGCCGATATCCGACCATTCAAAGCCCAGCTTTTTCAAATATTCCACTGTAAAACCGTTTTCGAAACGGATATTGCTCTCGTAGTTGAGCTGATCATTTTCGTCCATATCGTTAATAAAGGTTTCAAAGATACCCGGCGTACCTGCGTCCCCGGCTGTACGCCGTAAGGCTTCGGTAAACTCCCTGCCACTGACGGTTTTCAGCTTCAGCTCCAGAGTATGGAGCAGGTTCAGAAGCTGATCCATATATACCACCTTGTGACTATTCATATGGAACACATTTTGTGACCTGTGGAAATGACGGGTGATGGTCATGACACCGTGAGCGGCTTCGTCAACGGGGGTAAATTCCACATATAGGGGCATCAAATAATCCGGCACGACCCCCAGCTCCAGCACTGCACGCAGTCTTTTCAGGAAGGCGTTGGACTCGTGATTTTTCTGGAATTGTCCGTCACTGACACGGTTTGTCAGGTTGCCCATTCGCATAATGTTAGCGGGTAAGCCTTCGCACATGGCTTCAATGACGAGCTTTTCTCCTTCAAACTTACTATGGGCATACACATTCTCCAATGGCTGACCGATGTACAGATCCTTTTCGTAAAAATGCATGACCTCTTGGCTTTGGGTACCTGTAAAATCGTCTGCAAAGCTGTTGCCGGAAACACTGATGGTGGAGGTATGAATCAGCTTTGCCTTGGCTTCCTTACAGAAACGGATCAGACCCTTGACGCTTTCCACATTTGACTCGTAGAAATATTGGTAAGAACCGTAATGCTTCACGCTTGCGGCGCAGTTGACCACCGTGTCTGTGCTGTTTATCAGCCTGCGGTATTCTTCCTCTGCCAATCCGAATTCCTCTTGTTGCAGGTCGGCACAGATAACCTCGATCCGATCTGTATGAGCATACTTATTGCCGAAGTAGAAATCCAGGAGCTCTTGCAAGCGTTTTGTGCTGTGGGCTTTGTCCTTTCCTCTGACCAAGCAATAGGCTATGCCATGGTCATGCTCCAGGAAATCTCCAAGGATATGGATGCCCAGATACCCCGTTGCACCGCTGAGAAGAATGTTACCCACAGGGCATTTCTCCGGAACTGTGATGTGTTGGAGGGTATTGTTTTCCAGCATACGATGATGTGCTGTGAAATCGGTATCCTCAAAGGAAACCCCGGTCTTGCGGTTCGTTCCCATGGAATCACACAGCTCTGCAACGCTTGGATAGTCGAAGACATTCTGTAAAGTGAAATAGATCCCTTCCGTATGTGCCTTTGTGACAAATTCAATGGCCTTCAGGCTATCACCGCCCAAGTCAAAGAAGTCCTCCCGGGTGCCCACTGAGCTCATACCCAGAACCTCCTCCATCAGATGGCAGAGGGTTTTTTCCATAGGTGTTTTAGGGGCAACATACTCCATGTCCTTGCCAATCATGGCAAGGTCAATTTCAGGCAAGGCCTTTCGGTTGATCTTACCGCTACCGGTCAAGGGCATGGCGGGAAGCCGGGCATAAAGGTGGGGCAGCATATATTTGGGCAGTTTCTTTTCCAAGGACTTACGGATCTCCTTGGTATCAAGCTTCGCACCTGTGTAAAAACCGCAGATCAGCTGTCTGCCCTCCGTGTTTTTCCGAACCACCACAACAGCCTGTGAGATCCCTTCTATAGCACAGAGAGCGTTTTCGATCTCTCCAAGCTCAATGCGCAGTCCACGGATCTTCACCTGGAAGTCGTTACGACCAACATATGCAATGGTTCCGTCCTCCTGCCAATAGGCAAGATCACCGGTTTTGTAGAGCTTACCGGGGCCAAAGGGATTATTTGCAAACCTTTCTACGGTCAATTCCGGTCTGCCCAAATAACCTCTCCCTACACCGTCTCCGGCGATGCAAAGCTCACCGGTCACACCTATGGGAACCGCCTTCATATACTTGTCCACAATATAGATCTGTGTATTGGCAATGGGCTTGCCGATGTGGATACTTTCTCCCTTTTTGACTTCTGTAAGGGTAGACCATACAGTAGTTTCCGTAGGACCGTATATATTAAATAGCTTTGCATCTGTTATGTGAGAAAGCTTTTCTGCCAGAGCCTGATCCAGAGCCTCCCCACCGAGAACAATGGCCTTTAGATCTTGCAGATATGCGGTCTGCTCCCCGTCGGCTATGAAAGTCTTCATTTTGGTGGGTGTTGTTTGTAAAACATCAACGGGATAGCTCTGTAACAGTGCATTTAGCTTGCCTTGGAACTTTGCCTGTTCCTCATTAGCAAACACAATTTCAATGCCCTTGGTCAGTGGCAAAAGACTTTCTGTGACAAAGATGTCAAATCCCACGGTAGTGACGGATACGATCCGTTTGTAATGGGGCTTGACGATTTTGTGATAGACATTAAAGCCGTTGTCATCCACATAGTTGACCACATTTCTATGGGTCAATAGTGTACCCTTGGGTTGTCCTGTGGAGCCGGAGGTGTATATGCAGTAACAGAGATTTGTGCTATCCACCTGTATTGCCGGATTCTCTGTTTTTTGACAGCTCAGCAGGGAGGGAAGGGTTTCTTCGGTAATGCAAAGCTTGCTGTGACTGTCTGACAGCATATAGGAAATTCTGTCCCTGGGATACTCGGGATCAATGGGCAGATAAGCCCCACCTGCCTTGAGGATGCCAAGCATCACAGCAAACAAGTCACCGGTTCTCGGCAGTTCAAAGGCAACGAGATCTCCCACACCGACCCCAAGCTCCATAAGCCTGTGGGCAATGCGGTTGGCTCTCTCGTTCAGCTCTTTGTAACTCAGGGTTTTGTCACAGGCGATCAGTGCGATTTTGTTGGGGGCTTTGGCAACCTGTTCCTCAAACAAGCGGTGGATACACTTGTACTTGGGATACTCCGTTTGGGTATGATTGAATTCACACAGTAGTTTCTTTGCTTCTTCCTTGGAAAGAAGCTCCAGATCACATAGCTTTTTGTCCTCCTGCCCGATGCCGTCAAAGAGCAAATTACACAGATGCAGGTGAAGCCTGTCTATGTCTTCCTCTGTGAATTTTTGAGTTTGATAATCATAATGAATACGGAAAATGCCCTCCCGATCACGGTCATCAATATGGATCTGCAGGCTTTCTCCCTGTTCTCCGGAGTGATACCAGGTAGTTTCTACATTTTCTGCTCCGATGGTGGCATTTTGATAACTGATCAGCACATCGTAGAGCTTTTCCGTGAAGTTAAACTCCTTGCGGATGGCAGAAAGCACCTCTCCGTAGTTAAATTTCTGATGGCGAAATACGGAAAAGGCCCTTTCTTGTACTGTGGACAGAGTTTCCCCAAAGCTTTTGTTGGAATCGATCTCCATTAACATGGGGGCGGTATTTACAAACATACCTACGGTATTGAGCTCTTTGATGCCACTGCGATTGAGTACTGCCGTGCCAAGATAGAAGGCTTCCGCATTCCTCCTCACACGGCTCATATAGGTAGCCAGGGCAGTGCTAAACAGCATAAAGGCAGAGGTGCTTTTCTCCTGTGCATAGGCTGTGATCCTGTGAGTCCGGTGGTTGTCCATGACAAAGGTTTTTCGGCGAGAGCTTAGACAAGAGCTTTGGGGTTCCTTGAGATAAGTGACTTCCTCACATTTTTGGAATTGTTCTAAAAAGTATAGCACATACTTCTTTGTATTTCAATGTTTATTCTTGAGGAAAATAGGATATTAGGGCAAAATTGCCTCGAAGGGATAAGCAGAAGAGAAAGCACGCCCCGACGAAGGGAATCGTCGGGGCGTGTGTGATATATTCTTGTGGAATTACAGCTCGCAGTTGTTGACGGTTCTGGGGAAGGGGACAACGTCACGGATGTTGGCCATGCCGGTGAGGTACATGACGCAACGCTCGAAGCCCAGACCGAAGCCTGCGTGACGGGTAGAGCCGTACTTTCTCAGATCCAGATAGAAATCGTAATCCTCGGGCTTCAGACCCAGCTCTTCCATACGAGCCTTCAGAACTTCGTAGTTGTCCTCACGCTGGCTACCGCCGATGAACTCGCTGATGCCGGGAACAAGGCAGTCCATAGCGGCGACGGTCTTGCCGTCTTCATTGAGCTTCATGTAGAAGGCCTTGATCTCCTTGGGGTAATCGGTGACGAAAACGGGACGCTTGAACAGCACCTCGGTGAGGTAACGCTCATGCTCGGTCTGCAGGTCACTGCCCCAGTGTACGGGGAATTCGAACTGGTCGTTATGCTCTTCCAGAAGCTTGATAGCGTCGGTGTAGGTGATATGACCGAAGTCGGAATTCATGACATGGTTCAGTCTCTCCAGCAGACCCTTGTCTACGAAGCTGTTGAAGAACTGCATCTCTTCGGGAGCGTTTTCCAGAACATAGGCAATGATATACTTGATCATGTCCTCTGCCATACGCATATCGTCGGACAGGTCTGCGAAAGCGATCTCCGGCTCGATCATCCAGAATTCAGCGGCATGACGGGTGGTGTTGGAATTCTCGGCACGGAAGGTAGGACCGAAGGTGTAGATGTTGCGGAAAGCCATGGCATAGGTCTCACCGTTAAGCTGACCGGAAACAGTCAGGTTGGTGGGCTTGCCGAAGAAGTCCTTGCTGTAGTCGATCTGTCCGTCCTCTGTACGGGGAGGATTCTCGGGATCCATAGTGGTGACACGGAACATTTCCCCTGCGCCTTCGCAGTCGGCACCGGTGATCAGGGGAGTGTGGACGTAGACAAAGCCTCTCTCCTGGAAGAACCGGTGGATGGCGAATGCTGCCAGACTACGAACACGGAACACAGCCTGGAAGGTGTTGGTACGGGGACGCAGATGGGTCATGGTACGGAGGAACTCCAGGGTGTGGCGCTTCTTCTGCATGGGGAAGTCACCGGAGGATGCACCCTCAACGGTAACGGTCTCAGCCTGCAGCTCGAAGGGCTGCTTTGCCTCGGGGGTTTCTACCAGAGTACCCTTGACAATGAGGGCGGCGCCAACATTGGTCTTGGAGATCTCTGCAAAGTTTTCCATGTTGTCGTTATAAACGACCTGCAGGGGAGTGAAGAAGGTGCCGTCGGACAGGACGATGAAGCCGAAGGTCTTGGAAGCACGGATAGAGCGCACCCAGCCGCCGACCTCGATGGTCTTGCCTACATAGGCCTGAGTGTTCTTGAATAATTCACGCATGGTGATGAGTTCCATAATAACGATCCTCTCTATATGAAATAAAATAGTATAAAAATCAAAAGCCGGCAGAAATTATAGGAGCATGACTCCGGCATCCTTGCACAGCTCGTGGGTCGTGGGATCCCAAATACCGGACTGGACCTCGCCGATGTGACAGCAACCGATCAGGAGCATGCACAGACGGGACTGGCCGATGCCTCCGCCTATGGTCAAGGGAAGCTCATTGTTCAGCAGAGCCTTGTGGAAGGGAAGCTCACGGCGATTATCCTTGCCGGACAGGGTCAACTGCTTATCCAGAGTTTCCGGATCAACACGGATACCCATGGAGGAGATCTCAAAGGAGCGATCCAAAGCCTCGTTCCAGAACAGGATGTCGCCGTTGAGACTCCAGTCATCGTAGTCGGGGGCTCTGCCGTCATGGGGTCTGCCGGAGCGGAGCTTACCGCCGATCTGCATGAGGAAAATAGCCTTATCCTTGTGCATGCGGTGGAGGGCATCCTCCTTGGCATGGGAGTCGGTGAGATCGGGGAACATATCCTCCAATTCCTGAGTGGTGATGAACAGCACCTCTCTGGGGATATTCACACGGATCTGAGGATACTCGATCTTCAGAGTCTCGCTGGTGACATAGATGGCATTGACGATCCGCTGGACAACATTCTTCAGGTAGTCGATACAGCGTTCTTCCTTGGTGATGACCTTTTCCCAGTCCCACTGGTCAACATAGACGGAGTGGACATTGTCCACAGTCTCGTCACGGCGGATAGCGTTCATATCCGTCACCAGACCCCGACCGATGGGGAAGTCGTAACGAGCCAAAGCAAAACGCTTCCACTTCGCCAGAGAATGAACCACCTGTGCATTGGAGCCCACAGAGGGAACATCGAAGGAAACAGCCCTTTCGTAACCGTTCAGGTCGTCGTTCAGACCGGAGTGATCCTCAACAAACAGGGGAGCCGAAACACGGAGCAGATTCAATGCTCTGCACAGGCTCTTCTGGAAATTGTGTTTGATGAATTCAATGGCGCATTGTGTTTCATACACGGACAGGGGATTCTTGTAATCGCGGGGGATAATGCAATGCTTCATAGCGCTCCTCCTTGAGGGCTGAGATTCACGGTAAAAAATCAATTCTACCGCAGTTTATACAATCGTTTATATATTATACTCTATTGTTCCTCTGTTGACAAGCATAAAAATACATTCCAAGCAAATTTTTTTCGGAAAATTCAGGTATTTTTCAATTCGGGTCTTGTGCTTTGAGAAAAAATACTGTAAAATAAAGATATAAATTCGACAAATTCCGAGTTATGGGGACATGCAAAAGCTCCCCTGAGATCCCGAAATAGGAGAATGTTATGGATCAGACCACCTACGCAATGCTGGATATCATGGAACAGCCCGTGTTTCTCATGAACCGCTTTTCCGTCTTCTGGATGAACAGTGCCGCACAGCATTTGTTCCCCGGGGGCGTTCCCAAAGTGAATATTTTTCAGGATCATATGGAGTTGCTTACCAACCTGAAGGAAGACAACCCTGTTGCTTTGGAGCTTATGGTTGACGGCATGCTGTTCCATGCCAAGGCCAAGCGCTTCTCCGAGGTGGTCATGGTTGTTCTTCGGGAACGGAAAGATCCCAATCGGGATATGCCCCCCGCTATTTTGGAGATGGTTCGTGGCATGGGCAGTGTGTCTCAGGAGCTTCTGGTGGCAATAGAAGGGATCATGGACTTTATTGCTGAGGAATGTGAAGACTACCCTCCCGAAGCCAGCTCCCTGAACCGATGCAGTTACCGCATCCAACGCCTGATCCTCCAATCCCGTGACATCGGTAAGATCATGGAGAACGATCTGTTCTTTAACAAGTCCGCCATTTCCCTGCGCTTCTTTACAGAGGCCTTTGAGGACAGAGTGCTGGACATTGTCCGCAAGGCAGGCTGGGACTTCCGCATTGAGTTTGCGGACAAGGATTGCATCATGTATATGGATGTGATTCTGGTTCGCCGCGCCCTGTATATCACCCTCCTGAACTCCCTGCGCCATACCCCTAAGGGTGGCACCATCGTCCTTACCGTGGGCTGTACCAAGGACAGAGCCATGTTCTGCTTCAAGGATAATGACATTGATGCCTCTCAGTATTTCTACTTGGATGATCAAATGGGCAATACCCTCAATACCAGCAGAGAGCTTCAATTGGGGCATATCTTCATCCGTGAGATCGCCCGTGCTCACAACGGCACCTTCATTTGCTCCACGGACTCCTCCGGCAAGGGTCTGACCACCATTATGACCATTCCCCGTCCCACCCGTCTGGTCAGTGTCTCTCCCCGTGTGGAGATGGACATTTACGGCGGTCGAGACAGCACACTGGTGGAGCTATCCGAGGTACTGGACAAGTCCTTCTATCATCCCGACCGTGTTTAAGGCATAAAAATCCCTTCCCTGCGTATATATACGGGGGAGGGATTTATTTATGGAAAAGGATATCCAACAAGCCCATGAACTCCGTCTGGCAGACCGCGCCCGCTTGAGCCTGTCGGGAGTACGGGAGGTAGAAAGCTTTGACGAGACCGTCATTGTCCTCAGTACCGTACGTGGACTGCTGATCGTCAGGGGAGAGAAGCTGAAGCTACAGGCACTTTCCGTAGACGGGGGACAGGTCAGCATCCAAGGCTCCATCGACAGCATCTCCTATGAGGAAGCACGGAGCAATCAGGGCTTTTTCAAGAGGCTCTTCTCGTGAGGCTCACAGACCCTCTGTCCCAAGGACGGGAATTTCTTTGCTGTATCTCTATGGGCTTTGTGCAGGGAGCAGTGTATGACCTGCTGAATTCCAAGGGAAGGGGCTTGCTCCGCCATACTCTGGATCTGCTGTTCTGCCTGTGCCTGCTCTTTGGGAACTTCTGCCTGTTCCTCTATTCGGGGGAAGGGAGCTTTCCCGTATTCTATGTGCCGGGACTCTTACTGGGCTTCTTCCTGTGGAAAAAGACTCTCAGCAAGGTCTTTCTGGCAATCCTTGGAAAAATATACAGGATTTTTGCCTTCATTTTCCGCCCCGTCCGGTGGATTTTGAAAAAAATATGTGAAAAAAGTCATTTTTTTTCGAAAAAGCTCTTTTCAAAAAGGGAAAAATCGGTTACAATAAAAGAACGACAAATAGGGAAGGGAGGAAGCTTGCGTGTTTAAAGTCAAGTCCTCACGGATAACTTTATATGTTTTGCTTGGGCTGATCCTCCTTAGCCTTACGGGGATCACTGCTGTGCAGTCCAGTCTTCGCTCAGAGCGTCGGCAGACTGAGGAGCTCCGCAGTGAGCTGAGCCGTATGGAACAACAGAATGCCACCATCGAAGATCGCATTGATGCCATCGGCACGGACAGCTCCACAGAACAGCTTGCAAGAGAACGCCTGCACTGGGTATACGACAACGAAGTGGTCTACATCGATTCCGAAGACGATATTGGAGGAGCATAAGCAATATATGGAGCTGAAAGTCGGAACACTCCTGGAAGGAACAGTTAAGAGCATCACAAAATTCGGCGCATTCATCAACCTGCCTGAGAATCAAACGGGCATGGTACACATTTCCGAGGTAGCCAATGCCTATGTCAGTGATATTACCCGGCACCTGACCCAGGGTCAGACCGTGAAGGTCAAGGTTCTGAGCATTGACGAGGCAGGGAAGATCTCTCTTTCTATCAAGCGTGCGGAGGAGCGTCCCCAAGCTCAGGGGAACAACCGTCCCTTCCGTGACAACGGGAATCGGCCTCCCCGTCAGGAAGCACCCAAGACCAAAGCTCCCGAAGCCCCTTTGAGCTTTGAAGAAAAACTGAAGCAATTCATGTCCGACTCCGACAGTAAGATCTCCGGATGCGGTCTTTACGAGCGTCGCAGTAAGACCCGCCGTCGCTGATCCCAATTTTACATTCCTGACAGACGCAGTAGTTCTGCGTCTGTTTTACTATGAATCTCAGCTGGAATTGCCAATGATCCCCACGGCAAATTCCTGTTTATCGCTCTGTTGAGCGATTTGGAATTTGAATGAATAATGAATATTGAATAATGAATAATTGTGGTATCCCTTCGGGATGGATTTAAAATAATGGCTTCGCCATGGGAATTACACCCATTTTTTAAATTTTCGGCGTAGCCGACACTGAAATTATTCATTATTCATCCTTCATCATTCATTCTTCATTATTCCGATTTGTGCGACCGAAGGGAGCGACAAATCGAAATTGGCCTCTCAAATCTATCACCGGCGATGATATTTCAGATTATAACTACAAAAGGCTGGTATATTCCATGAAACATGTTCTTATTACCGGCGGTAGCCGAGGCATCGGTGCCGCTACTGTGGAGCTTTTTGCCCAAAAGGGCTACAAGGTATCCTTCCTCTACGAAAAACACCATGAAGCCGCAAAAGCAGTTGCGGAAAAAACCGGTGCTACCGCCCTTTGCTGTGATGTGGCAGACGGGGAAGGGGTGAAGCAGGCAATCGCAAGCCTCCCTCCCGTGGATATCCTTATTAACAATGCCGGCATCTGTCAATACGGCCTGATCTCTCAGATCACCTCCGGGCAATGGGATCGGATCTTTGCGGTAAATGTGAAGGGCATTTATCATTGCGTCAATGCTGTCCTGCCTGCCATGCTTGCAAAGAAGGACGGATGCATTGTGAATATTTCCTCCATGTGGGGACAGGTGGGTGCTTCCTGTGAGGTAGCTTACTCCGCCACCAAGGGTGCAGTCCTTGCCCTGACCAAGGCTCTGGCTCAGGAGCTTGGACCCTCCGGCATTCGTGTCAATGCGGTGTCACCCGGAGTGATCCTGACGGATATGCTGGCAGGGATCTCTCAGGAGACAATTGACTCTCTTGCGGAGGAAACCCCCATCGGACGCAACGGCAAGCCGGAAGATATTGCCAAAGCCCTGCTGTACTTAGCGGAAGCTGACTTTGTTACGGGGCAGAACCTTCCCGTCAACGGTGGCTTTGTGCTTACCTGACCCATCCTGACACAAGATATAGATACGCTCCAAAAATCCTGTCGGAAATTCTCACTTTTTCTCTCCGCCTTCCTTCTTGCTGTCAAGGATAAAATATGATATACTTTGAATGTTAGACTAAGTTTGAAAGAATGGTTTCTTGATACATAGAGGAGAAGCGCATGGAAGCAGTGACCTTAAGCAAAGAAGAACTTCGCATTTTATTCTCCTGTGGCTGTCCCGCCGCAGTGAGCTTATATTTATACCGTAAGTCGGGAGAACCTCTGGAGCTGGCAATGGACACTCTCTGTCTGGGTGCACAGCAGATTCGCTCTGCCTCCGACTGCCTCCGTGGACTGGGTCTGTGGCAACAGACAGAAAAACCCACCCTTCCGGAGCCGGAACGCCCCACCTATACGGAGCAGGATCTCCACCGGGCCATGACCGGTCGCAAGGGAGAGTTCCAGAAGCTGGTAGGGGAGGCACAGTGCCGTCTGGGTCGTACCCTTTCCACAGAAGAATTGAAGACCCTCCTGTCCTTTGTGGATTATCTCCGCATGCCCGTAGAGGTTGCGGCCTTGCTGATCTCCTACTGTGTGGAACGCAACCGCAGAAGGGGAGTCCGCGCCCCCACCATGCGTACGGTGGAAAAGGAAGCCTACCGCTGGGCAGATGCCAATATTGACACCCTTGAGTCTGCCATCAGCTATATGCAGGGACAGCTGCAGATTCATACCCGTATCCATCATTTGAGGGACATGATGCAGATCCGTGACCGCCGACTGACCCAGACCGAGGAGCAGTACCTGACAGATTGGATCACCATGGGCTTCCCCGATGATGTGATCGCCTTTGCTTATGAAAAAACCTGTGTCAACACAGGTGGCCTCAAGTGGCCGTATATGAATTCTATTTTGAAATCCTGGGATCAGAAAAAGCTCCATACCCTCCGTGACATAGCGGAGAACGACAGCGCACCCAAAGCCCCGCAAAAGGCAAATCCCAAGGATCGCAACAGCATGTACCAGAAACATTCTCAGACCACCCTGACCCCTATGGAACGGGAAGGTATCCTGAGAGTTTTAGAGGAGGTCTGAAGCCATGGCTTACAGTGAACAGATCCTTGCCCGTGCCAGAGCCCGACTGGAAGAAGCCAGACGGGAACGGGAACGGGAGAATGAACAGAACCGCAACCTGGCCTATGAGCGCTACCCCCGCTTGAAGGAAATCGAAAAACAGCTTCGCCTTACCATGACCAAGCTCATTGTCACCACCCTCCGCCGTGGGGAAGACCCCTCTGAGGCCATTGCCCGGATCCGTGGGGAGAACCTTGCCCTTCAGAGAGAACGGGAATGGATATTGGAGTCCGAGGAGATCGATTACGATACTCCTATCTGCACCACCTGTGAAGGCCGTGGCTATGTAGGCTCCAATATGTGTTCCTGCCTGCGGGAGCTTTGCCGTCAGGAGCAGAAAAAGGAGCTGACATCCCTTCTGGGAAGCGGACGGGAAAGCTTTGAGACCTTCCGTTTGGAATACTACTCCAATGAGGTTGACCCTACCCTTGGAGTCAGTCCTCGCCGTTTGATGCAGGCCAATTTGGTTTTCTGCCGGAAGTATGCCCAGAATTTCACCCCCGATTGTGGCAGTCTGCTTTTCGTAGGGCCTACGGGCTTGGGAAAGACCTTCCTTTCGGCCTGTATTGCCAGAGCTGTGGCAGACCGTGGCTACAGCGTGGTCTATGAGACCGCCATTCGCCTTTTCGGAGATTTTGAAGCGGAAAAGTTCAATCAGGGAACAGAGGAAGCTCGTGGCCTTTCGCGGAAGTACCTGACCTGTGATCTGCTGATCATTGACGATCTGGGATCGGAAATGACCACAGCCTTTACCATTTCCGCTCTCTATCATGTGATCAATACCCGTATGATGGAAAACAAGGCCACCATCATTTCCACCAATATGTCCGATATCAATCTGGAACAGAGATATTCTCCCCAGATCGCTTCCCGTATTCAGGGTACATTCCATGCGCTGAAATTCGCCGGACAGGACATACGATTTATGAAAAAAGGAGCATCACAATGAAAGTTCTTTTGTTTAACGGCAGCCCCCATGCCAAGGGCTGCACCTATACCGCCCTGCAGGAAATCGCAAAGACCCTTGCCAAGCACAATATTGAAACCGAACTTGTTCAAGTAGGCACTCAGCCTGTGGCGGGCTGTATTGCCTGTGGCAAGTGCAAGGACGGCTCTCCCTGTATCTTTGACGATCAGGTCAACAGCCTTGCCGCCCGTTTGGAGGAATTTGACGGCATCATCGTCGGTGCGCCCATTTACTATGCAGGTCCCAGCGCTCAGTCCACGGCATTTTTGGACAGACTGTTCTACTCTGCCGCCGGCAAGCTGAAGGGCAAGCCCGCCGCCGCTGTTGTTTCCTGCCGTCGCGGGGGAGCAAGCGCAGGCTTTGACCGCCTGAATAAGTATTTCTCCATTAACTCCATGCCCATCGTTTCCTCCCAGTATTGGAATCAGATCCACGGCAATACTCCCGAGGAAGCTCTGCAGGATGCGGAAGGTCTCCAGACCATGCGTACCCTTGGAGAAAATATGGCATGGCTTCTCAAGTGCATCCAAGCCGGTAAGGAAGCCGGGATCACCTTCCCCAAGGAAGAACCCCGTCTGCGTACCAACTTCATCCGTTAAAGCTTGGAGGCTACTATGAAGATCTGTGAATCTGCGGAAAATTATCTGGAAACTATCCTGATCCTCAGCAAGCGCAATGGGCAGGTGCGCTCCATCGACATTGCCAACGAACTGGAATTTTCCAAACCCAGTGTTTCCATTGCCATGCGGAATTTACGGGAACGGGAACTGATCTCCGTGGATGCAGGGGGATATATCACCCTTCTGCCTCCGGGGCTGGAGATCGCAGAGGAAATTTTTGAACGGCATCAGCTGATCACCAACTGGCTGGTGACCTTGGGAGTTGATCCCAAGATCGCCTCAGAGGATGCCTGCCGTGTGGAGCATGTCCTCAGTCGGGAGAGCTTTGAGGCCCTCAAACGCCATGCTCAAGGCTCGTGGCCCAAATAAAATGCAAAAAAGATCTCCCTCACGGTCCGGTCCGTAGGGGAGATCTTGTTTTTTACATTATAAATATCGTTCCACCATGAAAATACCGATAAAGGTATGGATCACCATCATTACGGGAATACCGATGGCAAACTGCCAATGATGGGTCTTGTGGTGGAGGAAATGCATGGCAAGGAAGCCGAAGTAGCATCCGCCCAAAGCACAGCATCCCAACAGAGTAAATTCGGGAATGCGCCATTTGCCGCGGATGGCACGTCTCTTATCCACCCACATCAGTGCAAAGGTCAGAATATTAATAAAAACCATATAGAGCAGATATTTATCTAACATGGACAAAACTCCTTTGGAATTGCATATTTCATACAGCGTTCAGCATTATACCATTATCTGGAAAGATTGTCAAGAGAAAATAATTGGAAAATTGACTGATATCAATATAAATCGAAAAATTCCCCTCCATTGACATTTTACCAAAAGAGAGGTACAATAATACACAAGGAAGTGATACTATGAAAAAAACCATGACCCTACTTATAATCGGGATCTTACTACTGCTCCTTGTGGGTAGCTTTTTTATTCTCAAATCCTTTGTTGTCCTCTACGGTAAATCACAGGGACAAAGCACCGATGCCACTACCGTCAATGTTGAAAGGCTGGAATCCTTCATGATTACCGAGTGGGGCTTTGAGGGAGCTGAGCTGGAAGGGGATACCCTCACAGCCATCCGTTCCATGTCCCTGAGCTATGAAGAGGCCTGTCTGGTAGGCGGGGCAGTCTTTACCGATGACCTGTCTCCTGAGAGCTACCTCTCACAGGCGGCAACCATCCAAGCCGATGTGGAAAGCACCTTTGGACTTAAGGATCTGACCTTGATCCTGTCCTTCCGCAGTACCGACGGCAAGGAGATCTTTTCCGTCGATAGCCAAGGCAATATCACCACCTGCTGGACAAAGGAGGGAACAACATGAAACAGAAATTACGTAGCCTATTCGATGAAAAAATGTGGAAATTCCTCTTAGTGGGAATCCTCAATACTCTGGTAGGGAACGGCTTGAGCTTTCTCCTTCTGAACCTTGTTCCATGGGAAACCTTCGCCGTGGGCAGTAAGGGTGCATTGACCCTGTCCAGCGGTATTTCCACGGTGCTGGCAAGCATTATGAGCTATTTCCTCAATAAGCACTTCACCTTCCAATACAAGGGCAAGGATCGTGCTGTGATCCTTCGCTTTGCACTGAACATTGCCGTGTGCTATTTCATCGCCTATACTTTGGTGGGGAATCTGTGCATAGAGCTTCTCTCCGGCCAAAGCCAATGGATCCAAGAGAACCTCTCCATGATCGCCGGCATGTGTACCTTCGTCGCCACCAACTACCTCGGCCAACGCTTCTTCACCTTCCGCACCCCCACCGCCCCCGAAGAATAACCCCCACCCGTCACAAACCTCCCTCCCAAAAGCAGGGACTCCCCAATTAGAGGCTTCCTCTGACGAGGAAGCTGTCGCGAAG
>JAZMZW010000161.1:0-17557 GCA_045586205.1 Faecousia sp.
TACTAAGTTGTCTTCCTAAGACCGCTTGGCCTCCGACTTGCAACGGTGTTACCTCCGCCGAATCCGCATCCACCCTCCACGCATGGGAGGCCATCGTGGAACTTACCGGCCCCAACGGTATCCGCCGTGTTCCTATTAAGGACTTCTACCTGAAGGCCAAGGTAGTGGACATTCGGGAAGGTGAGATCCAGACTGCTATTCTGATCCCCAAGGCAAGCTACGAGAATACCTACGGCTACTACATCAAGTACGCCATGAGAAATGCTCTGGACATTGCCACCAACGGCTGTTCCGTCAACGTCCGCCTGTCCGAGGACAAGAAGACCTTTGACCGTGTCCGTGTTGCCTACGGTGTTGCAGGCCCCATCCCCATGCGCGCACCCCGTGCCGAAGAATTCATCAACGGCAAGGAAGTCACCATGGAGAATATCGAGGCCTTTGCACAGATGGTTCTGGAAGACATTAACCCCCGTGATTCCTGGAGAGCATCCAAGGCTCTGCGCCAGCATGTTGCAGTAGAGTCTGCAAAGCGTTGCATCGTGGAATCCGTAAAACGAGCAGGAGGTGTTCTGTAATGGGAAACCAGTACAAGCTTGTGAGATATAACCTCAACGGCAAGGACGTGGAGCAGATGGTTGACGTCCGTGCCAGCCTGACAGATATGCTCCGTAACGACTTCCGCATGACTTCCGTCAAGAAGGGCTGTGAAGTTGGCGAATGCGGTGCATGCACCGTCCTCATTGACGGGGAAGCCTTCAACTCCTGCATCTATCTGGCAGTTTGGGCAAACGGCAAGAAGATCCGCACCTTGGAAAGCCTCCTGGGCCCCAACGGCGAGCTGGCAGATATCCAGCAGGCCTTCATTGACGAGGCCGCCATCCAGTGCGGTTTCTGCACTCCCGGCTTCATCATGAGCTCCATCGAGATCTTGGAAAGTGGCAAGGAATACACCGACGCAGAGCTCCGCAAGCTCCTGTCCGGCCACCTGTGCCGTTGCACCGGCTACGAGAACATCATCCGCGCCGTCAAGAAGACTATGTACAAGCGCCTCGGCAAGGAAATGCCCGCCGAAGCTTCATAAATTCATTCATTCAGGCAGAGCTGTAGCAAGTCCTACAGCTCTGCTTCATGTTGCCGATGATAGATCGAAAAAAAGGAACTGTGAGAGCAGACTCCTTTTGAATGGAAAGAAGAGTGCGTATGAAACGAATTTTTGTTGGGATCATGGCATTGGCTGTGATCCTAAGTATGTTGCTGTCCTTGGCTCTTGCCGTGTGAGCAACAGAGACAGGAGAGGCTTCTGCCTATGACCTGTACGTTTGTCTCTGGGAAATGGAAAATAACGTCTTGGTGTCAAGGGAGGGGGAGGGAAATACAGCCAATCCTCTGACTTTGCTTAGCGGTTCCGTTACAGAGAGATCTTTAAAAAATGCCCGTTACAGCTTAGAACGGGAGGTACACCTGTACCACGACGTGCCTTGGGTCATTGAGTGGAGCGGTAGGGGAAATTGGTCGGGCATGCTCCTGTCCAATATGCTCCAAAGTCCCTCCCAAGGTCTGACCTATCTGTTCTGTGATACCGGGTCTAAGATCTTTGCCTTTGGCGAATATACAGGATCTTGGAACGGAAATCCCAATTATTATGACAAGTCCTTTACCTACTATCAGTTGGGAGAGTTTCACAGCACCGATCCGTCCACCTTCTATGGGGCCTTGCATCAGTGGTGCCCAAACATTTCCGACATGAAGGAAATGGTAGGCTTCGAGGAGAAGGAATTTATTGTGATCACTCCTCTGATCACCTCATGGAACAATTCCGTGGGTCAGAGAATTTGGGATCAGGACAAGAAAAACATTCACGGACATGTTTTCCGGGAATACTGTTGAGATGCGTGAAGTGGTACAGGGGGGTCATGACTACTGTGAGGGTGTTTGCACTTCCTGCCGTCTGCCTTTCGTCTGTGACCATGTTTTTATCAACGTTTCGACTAAAACAAGACAGTTTATATCACGATCTGTTCTTTACTGTGTAGGGTCGTCTGCCCCTGCGAGTTTTCGCAAATGCGGTTTGCTGTCTGCTTTTTGTTGGAACTTAGTATAAGTTTCCTGTTCCGTATAATTCACGCTATGATATGCGAATACACGGATTGCCCACGGAATACGAACGGAGCAACAAGACCTCTCTTGCTATCATACATGGCAAGAGAGGTCTTATGAAAATTTTAATTGTATTCTGCGTTATATTTCCAAAAGCTGTAACAGCTCTTCCTTGGACATATTCAGGATTCCGCCTTCATTGTCCTCGGATACTACATTCAACAAAGCAGCCTTTCGTTCCTGCAGATCAAGGATCTTTTCCTCAATGGTGTCCTGTGCGATCAGCTTGTATACATGGACACAGGCGTTCTGACCAATGCGGTGTGCACGGTCGGTTGCCTGATTTTGGGCTGCCTGATTCCACCAGGGGTCGTAGTGGATCACCACATCTGCGGCAGTGAGGTTCAAGCCGGTTCCCCCTGCCTTCAAGGAAATCAGAAACACCCGTGCCCCGCCTTGATTGAATTTCTTCACCAAGGTGGCTCTTTCCTCCTTAGAGGTGGAGCCTTGGAGGGTGTAGCTGGAAATTTCTATGGCATCCAAGCGGGAACGAAGAATGTCCAGCATGGAGGTAAATTGAGAAAACAGCAGGATCTGATGTCCGTTGGATACCATTTCCTCGCACAGCTCTATGCAGGCATCCAGCTTCGCCGTTTCCCCCGTATAATTCTCAAAGGTCAGATTGGGATCACAGCAGATCCTGCGTAATTGAGTTAAGCCTGCCAGAATTTGTAGCTTTCCCGTATCTCCGAGAGAGTTTTTAAGGGCATGGACTGCACTGAAATAGGTTTTCTTTTCCGTTTCACCAAGGGGGATCCGATGGATATGTTCGATTTTCGGTGGTAGCTCCTTCAATACATCCTGCTTCAAGCGTCGCAGAAGGAAGGGCTGTACCAGCTTGCGTAGTTGTTCGGAGGCCTTTTTGTTTTTACTTTTAATAATAGGCTTCTCCAATTTTTCCACAAATGCTCTGTGGGAGAACAGATATCCGGGCATGAGAAAATCGAACAAATTCCAGAGCTCACTGAGACGGTTTTCAATAGGCGTACCCGTCAGAACAAAACGTTGACGGCAATTTATGGTCTTCACTGCTTTCGAGATCAGAGTGGATTGATTCTTTATGTGCTGTGCCTCATCTAAAATGCAGGCATAAAATTCCAAATTCTCATACTGAGAGATATCCTGTCGCAGAAGCTCATAGGAGGTGATCCAAACATCCCGTTGCTCGTTTTGGGAAATCAAGGTCCTTCGTTCCGAGGCAGTACCGAAGATCATTGCAATGTTCAGCCCCGGCGCAAATTTCTCAAATTCTTCTCCCCAATTCAGGATCAAGGATGTGGGACAGATGATCAAGGAGGGAGATTTAACCTCCTCTCGTTTCAGGCTGGCCAAGAAGCTGATGGCCTGAACCGTCTTGCCCAAACCCATTTCATCCGCAAGAATTCCGCCAAGACCACAGCTTTCCAGTGTTTTCAGCCAACGGAAGCCGGTCTGCTGGTAAGGACGAAGCACCGACTCCAAAGCAGGAGGAACGGAATAGTCGCTTTCCTCTACTGCTTTGAAATTTCGGATCAATGCGCGGAATTGTCTGTCTCTCGTAACTCGGAGGCTCTCGTCCTTCCCCAGAAGGCTGTCTAAATACAGTGCTCTAAAGGCAGGTACCTTCAGCTCGCCCTTGCCCAGATCCTTGGAGGAAAGCTGTAGCATATGTGCCATTTCCGCCAGCTTTTCGTAGGCGCTTCCATCCAAGGGAAGATAGCGACCATCTTCTAATTGATGATACTTCTTTCGTTTCAGCATACTCTGATACAGGGCTTCTAACTCCTGAGGAGGAAAGTCTCCCGTATTCAGATCCATGGTCAACATGCCATCGGACAAAGAGATTCCTACGGTAGGTTGTATGGATGAAACTCTTTTTCCCCGTAGGCTCTCTGAAATGTAAACCTCTCCTTCCTCTCGGAACCGATCCAGGTGCTCTGTCAGGAAGGTGTAGATCCTGTCTCGATCTTCCAGAAAGAAAGCATCATACGCTGTATCAAGGTAGCTCTGTGCCAACATATGTGCCTGCTGTTCCCTACGTATATTTCTACGGATATCGGGGGTCGAGGAAACGGCTGTCCCTCCGGCGATCTCCTTCTCATCATAGCGGAAGCCGATGCGCAGAGTGAGTAAATCATCCTCCATATCAAAATAGAAGCAGGCTTCGCAATCCTCCGGCAAATGATCCCGAATGAGATCATCCGGATCCTTCAGCTCTACATGTCCTTCAATTTTGGGGACGACACAACCGCAAAAGGTAGGGATATCTTCGTAGGCTATTTTCATAATCGGATGCCCGTTTTTTAATAAAGGATATACCTGTGTGCGGAAGGCATCACTGCAACGCAGTAGATGGTTTGGACCGCACATATAAAGATATCGATGGTCTCCGAAGGCGGTGTAGCTTTCGTCCATGGTAATACTTATTTGCGCATAACTGTTTTCTTTCTGCAATTCCACAGTAACCCGGGGATCTTCCGCAATAAATCGGCGCCCATCATAATCCCTTTCCCCCTCCATCAAATGGAAGAAACGGTCAAAAGCATCTCCCTTTAGAATGATCTCATTTTTATGGTAATTGGAATAATGATAACTGCTTCCCCATGGTCTCCACCCACCCTCATAGGCAGTGGAATATTCATTCATGAGAATACGGATCAACTCTGCAGAGGTTTCGTCAAACTGCCCGATGCTGTGGTTCAAGGAATAGTTCTTTCCCAATGCTACGGTTTCTCCCTTGCGGACACTTTCTACAAATTTTTGAATATCCTTGACTACATAAAGCTTATCCTGCCCCACACGGAGCGTTATAGAAGGATATCCCTGTCGGTAGCCGCAAGTAAGGGTGGGAACCAATCGGACGGGAACAAGGGGAGGTTTGGGAGGATCAACCTGCTGTAAATAGCTGTCAAGGACATTTGTAACATATTTGTCGGATTGTATTTTTTCTTCCTCTTCCGAATGTTCACGGACATAGGCGACCATAGCTGCAACCAGATGCTTGCAATGGGTACCTTTAGAAAATTGGTAGCAGGAACAGCTTCCGGAGAGCTGTCCGGGTGCGGTCTCACAAAAAACCACCTCAGACAGGGCGGCTCCGATCACCTGGCACTTTACGGTAGCCATACCGTCCTCAACAGTTTCCCTAAGATTAAGGACCTGACCCTTTTTGTAGCAATCAATCCCTCGATTTAAGGTGTTTTCATCAAATAGCTTTCGCAAATGAGCCATTTTCAGATCAATCATTTCTTGTCCTCTATCTTTCTTCTGATTCTATCTCGTATGGAACCCGTAAGTAAAAGCATATTTCCGTAGGAACCTATGACTCTATACCTCTTTTTCGGGATTATCCGGTTTTGGAATGTGAACAATGGGTGTTCTGACTATAATTATATTGGAAATGATTCTCCTGTCAAGATATAAAACTGTTGGTATTCCAATGATAAGGGCTGTAGCAGGTTGCTTTGCTACAGCCCTTTGGGATTTATAGGACTCTATGCGGGGGAGCATGGGAGTCTATGTTGTGTGTGCGTCCCTTCCAATCAAGCAATGGCCGGATTCTGGAAGAAGCGCATAAGGATGGTTGCTACCTGTGCACGAGTGGCACCGTCCCGGGGCATGAGCTTGCCACCGGAACCGTTGATCAGGCCCGTAGCAACTGCCCAGCTCATGGCCTCTACGGCATAGCCGCTGACAGTAGCTCCGTCGGTAAAGTTATTGAAATCGGAACGGGCGGAGGTGTCCATGCCGTTGGAGTTTGCATAGCGGAACAGAATGGTAGCCATCTGCTCTCTGGTGATAGTACCATCAGGAGCGAAAAGATTGTTACCCATGCCGTTGACTACGCCGTTTTCTGCTGCCCATGCCACTGCATCGGTATAGTACATTCCGAAAGGAACATCACTGAAGCCTACAACGGACTCCACAGTGGGGGAGCCGGCACTGCGGTACATGACGGTTACCAGCATGGCCCTGGTCATGGTCAGCTCAGGAGAGAAGGTGGTAGCACCGGTGCCGTTGAACAGACCATGACTGACGACATAATCAATACCCTTGTGTGCCCAGTCGGAAATGCCGGGAACATCGGTGAAGTGGGATGTGGGACAAGCGGCAGGATCACTGCAACCCAAGGCCCGTGTTTTTGTTGTGCTACAGAGTGTGCAGGTATACAGAATGGTACCGTCCTGATTCCATGTGGGCTCAAGGATTACTACACCGTTGTCCCAAATATGTGCGGTCATAGGAATGGTTTCCTGACGAGTCTGGTAGCAGGAGGTACAGGTGAACAGCATAGTACCTGCTGAGGTGCAAGATGCGGGGTACTGTACGCTACCGGGGCCCCAGGTGTGTCCGGTGGCAGGTATGGTCTCGGTTCTGGTTGTGCTGCAGGTGGTGCAGGTGAATTTCATAGTACCCGCAGAGGTGCAGGTTGCGGAGGTCTGGACTCTGCCTGTGTCCCAAGTATGTCCACTGACAGGCAAAGACTCAGTCTTGGTCGCACCGCACTTAGTGCAGGTGAAGGTTTTGACACCTGTCTGGGCGCAGGTGGGAGTGGTGGTGATGACTCCGGCATCGTAGCTATGGGCATTGTTTGCACAGGGTGTCACTACAGTGAACTTGCTGGTGTGCTTGGAAGGTGCATCATGCCATGCGTAATAGGTGTAGAAGGACATATAGTATTCCACAATGTAATTTCCGGAATACCCTGTTGTGTCCAAAGTGCAAGTGAATTCGAAACTTGCACTGCTGGAGTTGTAGAACTGATAATCACAGTATGCTACACGCAGGCCGTCTTCGGTGTAGAAGTTAATGTGGATGATCTCGTTTTTATATTCTGGGAAAATGGTAAAAACAAAGGGGTAAACTGTGTTGGTGGGGATTTTGGTGCCATAGCTCATGTCCAGGAATACCAAGGGATAGCTAGCGGCCAAGACAAAATTGGATGCCAAAAGGGATAGGATCAAAAGGGCGACCAGGATTTTGCGTAGTGCTTTTTTCATAATGAATTCCTCCTCTAAATATTTTCTTTCTGTAAACCGCTATGAGAGTTAACTCCCATATCTTAATACCAGTATAGTATAGATTTGTAAATTGTCAAGTTAGGATAGCGTTTCAAGATTCAAGTGTCACAATAATGTGACACTTGAGCCCTTTTCAATTGGAAAAGAGTGTGATATAATGAAAGCACTATATCCGAAAGAGGTGCTTTATGGGGAATACAGGAGCACAAAAGATCAAATTGTTATACCTGTGGGAGATCCTCAGTCGGGAGAGCGACGAGGAGAATCCCATCCTTACCCATGAGATTCTGGCACTCCTGCAAGAGGCACGGATCCCCTGCGACCGTCGAACCCTTACCCGGGATATTGCGGATCTGAATAAATGGGGCTTTGAGGTCATGACCGTCCACTGTGGACATGAAAAGGGCTACTATGTAGCGGACCGGAAGTTTTCCGTTCCGGAGCTGCGGATCTTGATAGATGCGGTTCAGGGTTCTAATTTTGTTACGGAAAAGAAGACTGCAGAACTGTCTGCAAGAATTTCTTCCCTTGCCGGAAAGCATAAGGCAAAGCTGTTGCACAGGAATTGCATCTGCTACAATGGACGCAAGCGGAGCAATGAGCAGATCTATTACAACGTGGATACCATAGATACTGCCTTGTCCGAGGATCGACAGATATCCTTCTGCTATTTCCACTTGAATGACAAGCGGGAAAGAGTCTATGTGGACGAGGGGGCACGACTTCAGGTTGAGCCCATCGGTCTGGTGTTGACAGAGGGAAGATATTACCTGACGGCTCAGGTGGCAGATCGAGAAAGCCTTCGGATATTCCGTGTGGATCGTATGGAAGCTGTGACTGTGGAAGAGAAACTTATTTCGCCGGAGGCAAAAGCACGGAGAAAGGAAACCGTAAATTATGTTGCCCGTACCTTCAAAATGTATGCAGGAGAGGAAAAATTTGTGACCCTGCAGTTCCCACCGGAATTATCGGAGTCTGTATATGACCGTTTTGGGGAGATGACCCCCATCCAACGGATGCCCGGGGGACTTTGCCATGCGACGGTACCGGTACAGATCAGCCCTACCTTTTTCGGCTGGCTCTTCCAATACGGAGACAAAATGCGCCTGATCTCGCCACCGGAAGCCGTATCCGCCGCAAAGGAATTTATAATGAATTTACCCTACTTTAAGGAGGAATTACCATGAAATTGATCCATACCTCTGATTGGCATCTGGGCAGAAGCTCTCCTTTGGGAGACTATCGGGAATGTCAGGAATTTTTCTTTGAACAATTATATGACCTGATCCGTAGGGAGAAGGTAGATGCAGTTCTGTGTGCGGGGGATGTTTATGATACGGTAGTGAGCAATGCAGAGGCGATCCATATGTTTAACCGGGTGGTTACGACTTTGTGCCAAGAGCTTGGCGTGACCTTCATCGTCATTGCGGGTAATCATGACGGGGCATCTCGTCTGTCCTCCTATCATGAGCTTCTGGAAAAATCCAATATGTACGTAGTGGGAGACCTGAAGCGTGGAATGGATCCCATTTTGCTGGACGGTGGGAAGGTAGCGGTTTATGCCCTGCCTTACTTCCTGCGGGATCATGTGACAGCCCTGTTCCCGGAGGAAAAAGAACGGATCCGCACTGTGGAAGAGGGAACTCGCTTTTTGTGTGATCGGCTCCGTGAGGGGATGCCCGGGGATCGACGGAATATTATCCTCAGCCATGCCTATATCGTGGATGCGGAATTGTCGGAATCCGATCGAGCTGCCAAAGTGGGCACTGCTGCGGCGATTTCCAAGGATATATTTGAGGGCTTTGACTATGTGGCTCTCGGACATATCCATAAGCCTCAGGTCATTGCGGAACATATCCGATACAGCGGTAGTCCGGTGAAATATTCCTTCGGCACGGAAGAAGGTCAAGAAAAAGGCGTGGTGCTGATCGATACGGACACCATGGAACAGCGCTTTATTACCATTCCACAGTTCCGCGACCGTAAGACGGTGACAGGAACCTATGAGGAGCTGATGCAACGGGAGGATCTGCGGGAGCTGTACCTCCGTATAGAGGTGACGGACAGATATGCAGGCCCGGCACTTTTGGGAGAGATGCAGGAGCAGTTCCCCTATATGATGGAGCTGAAGGGGAAACAGGTCGAGGGACAGGAGGGGGATTACACCCTGACCCTGGAGGATGTCCGGGCCTTTGATGAAGTGGAAATGATGATCAAATTTATAGAAGAATGCTATGAGGGATTCGAGATCACGGAAGAACATATTCAAGAATTCAGAGAAGCACTGGAAGACTGCGACCGAGAGGAGGGGACTGTGGAATGAGGCCGGTTTCTGTTAGTTTCGCATATTTCGGCTCCTATATGGAAAAACAGGAGATCGATTTTACTCTATTGGAGAATAATGGGATCTTCCTCATTTGCGGTGATACGGGAGCAGGTAAAACCACGATCCTTGATGCGATCTGTTGTGCCCTGTACGGGAAGTCCAGTGGAGAGGATCGTGGGGGAGTGAAGGAACTGCGCAACAAGCAAGCCCCCGGGGACAAAAGTACCTTCGTGGAATTTGTTTTCGAAACAAAAGGCAAACGCTATCTCTTTTCCCGTTCTATTATCCCCAAAAAACCCGGCAAATCTGCCAAGGAGCTCAGCGGAGAAAGCGAAATTGATTATAAAGAGGAATGCTCCTGCCAACATATGATAGACGGAGAATTTGTTCCCGTTGCGGATGTGAAGGCTACGGCAACCTTCCTCACCAAGACGGCAGAACAGCTCGTAGGATTAGACAGCAAGCAGTTTACTCAAGTGATTCTCTTGCCACAGGGAAAGTTTGAAACCCTGCTCACATCCTCGTCCAAGGATAAAGAACCCATTCTCGCCGCTCTCTTCCAAACGAAGAGATGGGAGCAAGTGGGAACGAGGCTGAAGGAGCGGGCAAAGCATAAGTCCGAAGCAGTGGATACTATGCGAAAATGCATAGATGCCCGGTTGAAAGCATACGGTTGTGCTTCTACGGAAGAACTGTCACAAAAGGCAGAAACCTTGCAGGAAGAAAATGAGAAAACAAAGGACAATCTCACAGCGGCAAAAAAACTGTACGAAATAAAGGAACAGGAATGGAAAGATGCGGGACCTTTGGTGCAGTCTTTCTCTGTCTTAGATGCACGGAAGAAGCGTCTGGAGGAATTGGAAGCGCAGCAGGATGCCTTTGCAGAAAAGGAGCAAATTCTCCGGCGGGGGAAGCAGGCAGAGCGGATTCACAGGGACTACAGAAATTATCGGGATATATTGGAGAAACGGGACAAAAAGTCCGAAGAATACCTTGCTGTGGAGAAAAAACTTGCCGAAAGAGAGAAACAGCTTCAGAAGACGCAAACAGCACTGAAGAACCACGAAATCGAGAAGGATACCTACGAAGAATACAGAAAATCTTGTGCGAATATGGAAGGGCTGCGAGAGGTTTACGGTCTTCTTCCCGAGAAGCAGAAGGAACTCGCATCTGCGGAAGAGAAACGGAACAGGGCGGAGAAGGAGAGAACTGCTGCGGCTCTGGCGGTGGGGAAGAAAAAGGAGCTGTGGGATGCATCCCTTGTTGCATTGGCAGAGAAGCGGGAGCAACAGGAACGGGTGCAGAAGCTGTATTTTGAGGGGATCGGCTACGAGCTGGCAAAATCTTTGGAAGAAAATTCCCCCTGCCCTGTTTGTGGCAACACCACCCATCCCCAACCTGCAAAGAAAACGGAAGAACATATTTCCGCCACAGAGTTTGATCGGGTCAATGAGGAATTTAAGGAAGCCATAGACTCGGAATCCTCCCGCAGAGCCGCCTGCTCCAAGGCTGAGAATGTGCTGAAGGAAGCGGAAAATGCATTGACTCAGGCCGAACATGATAAAACCAAGGTGGAAGCCGACTATCTGGCCATTGAAAGACGGTGCATCCCCGGGATCCCCGATAGCAAGACGCTGGAACAGAAGATTACAGACTTGCAGAAGAAGATCCGGGTATATGATACCAACGGAAGAACTTTATATGATCAGCTTGGCAGAGAAACCGGCCTTTGTGCCGCAGCTGAGGTAGAACGGAAGGAAGCCGAGGTTGCCCTTGCAGGCGCAGAGAATGATTACGGAGCTGCCCGGAAGCACTGGGAACAGGTACGCAAGGAGAACGGATTTGAAGATGACGCCGGATTCTTGGAAGCCGTGATGGATCCGGAGGAAAGGGATCGGAGGAATACGGAGCTTGCCACCTTCCACCATGATCTGGAAATAGCTTCCATGGAGCACAAGGAACAGCAGGAGCATCTTTCGGATAAAATCCGTCCCCACATTCAACAGCTGGAAGAAGCCAAAACGGATGCCCAAAAGCGATACAGAGATTTGGATATTGCCTATAATACCGGGATACAGGAGATGGAAAAAATCAGCGGAACCATTTCCGAGTTGCAGGCAGAAGAGGAAAAGTATGCCCTGGCAGAGCAGTATGCACAGAAAATGAAGAGATTTTCCCAAATGATTATGGGAATATCAGGCTCCAATGGTATCGGCTTGCAACGGTATGTTCTCGGTGTTATGCTGTCTGCGGTTACAGCCCAAGCCAATGAAATATTACAGAAGGTTTGCGGTGGGCGGTACCGCCTGGTTCGAGCCAGAGATGCAAGTGGAAAAAACAAACAGAAGGGTCTGGAATTGGATGTATACACAAGCGGAAACGCAGAAGTACGAAAGGCCAAAACCCTTTCCGGTGGTGAGAAATTCCTTGTTTCTCTGTGTTTGGCAATTGCCCTGTCCTCTGTGGTACAGGCACAGGGACATGGAGTCCGTATGGAAGCTATGTTTGTTGACGAAGGCTTTGGCACCTTGGACAAGAATTGCATTCAGGAAGCTATGGATGTTCTGGAATTCATCCGTGGCAGATCCGGCATGGTTGGGATCATTTCTCATGTGGAGGCACTTTCTGAGGCTATCCCAAGCAAGATCGTGGTGAGCAAAGATACTACCGGCAGTCATTGCAAGATCGTCAACTGACCGTAAACCCATAGAAACACCGATCCCTCCGAGGGTTTATGCCTCGGAGGGATCTCTTTCCAAAAACGATGTTGCATTTCTGCGGAATAAAGGATATAATGACCTTGTACAAAGTGATTGAAAAGAAGAAATGAGGAGATACCATGCTTTCTTTTGAATGTGATTATAACCAAGGTTGCCATGAGAAAATTTTACAAGCCTTTGCACGGACAAATTATGAGGCACAGCCGGGCTACGGTGCGGATCTCTACAGTGCCTCCGCAGAAAGACGGATCCGCAGTGCCTGTGACTGCCCGGAGGCCGAGGTGTTTTTCATTAGCGGTGGCACCCAGACCAATCAGTTGGTCATCAGCACCATGCTGGATTCCCATGAAGGAGTGCTTTCTGCCAAGACCGGACATATTGCGTGTCATGAAGCGGGAGCTATTGAGTATTCCGGACATAAGGTTCTGGAACTGCCTCAGGAGAATGGAAAAATCTGCGGGAAAGATTTGACTGCATGGCTGGAAGTCTTCTATGCCGACGAGAGCATAGATCATCTGGTGTTCCCCGGTATGGTATACCTGTCTCATCCTACGGAATACGGCACTCTCTACACCGCTTCCGAGCTGAGAGAAATTCGGGAAATCTGTGACAAATATGATCTGAAGCTGTATCTGGACGGAGCCCGTCTGGGCTACGCTTTGGGTGCGGAAGACAGTGACGTGACTTTGCCTGTCCTTGCAGAGCTTTGCGATGCTTTCTACATCGGCGGTACCAAGGTGGGAGCTTTGTGCGGTGAGGCATTGGTATTCCCTCGGAAAAGTCCCGGGCACTTCCTGACCAAGGTCAAACAGCGCGGAGCTATGCTGGCAAAGGGACGGCTTATCGGTATCCAATTTGATACCCTGTTTACAGATGACTTGTATCTGAAACTTGGTGCCCACGGTGTGCAAATGGCTCGGAAAATCCGTGACTGCTTCCTGTCCCGAGGCTATGAGCTGTACAAGCCTACTGTTACCAATCAGGTTTTTGTGATCCTGACAGAGGCGCAGGCAGGGGCTCTTTCTCATGAACTGCGATTCACCCATTGGGAAAACATCGGACAAGACCGTATGGTCGTTCGTCTTGCCGCAAGCTGGGGGACCACAGAGGAACAGGTGGAAGAACTGGGACGGCTGCTTGACAAATACACTGCATAAAGGAGAAAGAATCATGATCCAATACAAACAGGAATATAAGCTTTTTGAATCTCAAACCAAGAAGGATTTTACCTTAAGATATATTTTGGCAAAGCCCGCAGATCTCCAAGAGGGGGAGAAGCTTCCTCTGGTGGTTTCCCTCCATGGCGCAGGGGAACGGGGCAGTGATTTGGAGATCCTCCGTGTTATGGGTATCCCTAAGTACCTCAACGAAGGTTTGCCCATCCGTGCAGTCATCCTTGCTCCCCAGTTGGAAAGTAAGGACGTGATTTGGAACACCGTGATCCATGAGCTCATGGAGTTGGTTTGCCTCATCCGTGACCATGAAGAAGGAGTGGACTCCTCCTATGTTGCCGTCACCGGCATGAGCATGGGAGGTTATGCCACTTGGGAGATCGCCATGAGCTATACGGGGGCTTTCCAAGCCATTGCACCTCTTTGCGGTGGCGGTACTTACTGGCGTGCATGGAGACTGGCGGATCTGCCCATCCGTGCCTACCACGGCGATGCGGATGATACGGTCTATGTCAACGCTACCTTGGAAATGGTGGATGCCGTCAAGGCCGCCGGTGGCAATCCCGAATGTGTGATCCTCCATGGTGTGGGTCACGACTGCTGGCACTGGGCATACGAACGCACCGACCTCCTGCAATGGCTGGTATCCCACAAGAAACAGCCGGAGGCCTGAACCGGGCTTAGACGATTTTGTAATGGGCAATGAGTCTAAGTTGAAAGTTGACAGTTGACAGTGGATAGTTGCCGCAGAGAATGGATGGGTGAAACTCTTGTGCATTGTGATTCGAATGTAACTACCCTATGCCTACATAGCGCCGATCATTGCTCGGCGATGCAGGTTCTTTTGGAAATAGGAAAACTACAGTTTAGGGCAGGGATTTTCAAAATCGTGCATCCCTCTAAATGAAGGTGAGATCCTGAGAGATTGCTCTTTACTTTCCGGGGCTTTTTCGGTATAATGGTTTAGATAACGAGAAAAACGCACTATTCTCAGCAAACGAGGTTAAGTTTATGAGAGATATTCTGTTTATTACCCCCACGGGGGAACAAAATATTCTGAAGGAATCCGTCGGTCCTCTGCTCCTTGCCACTATTCTGCGGCAGAAGGGGATCGAATCCCACATTTTGTCCTTCTCTGCCTTTGGGGATCAGTCGGATTATCCCGCTTTCTTTGCCCGTGGCATGGAGCTGATTTGCGACAAACAGCCCAAGATCCTCTCCTTCTACACCCGCAGTGATTGCTATCACATTATGCTGGCTATGGCAGAGGAAGCCAAGAAGCGTCTGAACTGCACCGTCATCTTCGGCGGTCCTCAGGGGGACATTATCGCAAGGGAAACTATGGAAGAGATCCCCTACATCGACTACATCTGCTGTGGAGAGGGTGAAACTACGGTTTACCCCCTGTTCTCCTCTATTTTGCAGGGGCAGGCAGATCTGAGTGTACCGGGCTTGGTCTACCGCAAGGACGGACAGGTTTGTGTCAATCCCAGACCTGCCTTGGTGGAGGATCTGGATACCATTCCTTTTTTGGACTATTCCATTTTTCCGGAGGATGCCTGTATAGATCCCAAAATCGCCTTCCCCATTGATGTGGGTCGCGGTTGTCCCTTTGGTTGTACCTTCTGTAGCACCAAGACCTTCTGGGGCAGAAAATATCGCCTGAAAAGCCCCGCAAGGATCGTGGAGGAACTGCAACATTACAACAAGCTCTTCGGTGTACGGCACTTCGTGTTTCAGCATGATATGTTCACCATGAATAAGAAGCTGGTAGCGGAAACCTGCCGTCTTATTAAGGAATTGCCCTTCCGTGCTACATGGAGCTGTAGCGCCCGCTTGGACTGTGTGGACAAGGAACTGATCGACACCATGAAGGATGCGGGCTTGCTCCACATTTACTTCGGCATCGAGACCGGCTCTCCCCGTATGCAGAAGCTGGTGAACAAAAATCTCAAACTGGAGGGCATCCAAGAGCTTCTGGACTACACCCATGACAAGGGGATCAAGATCACCGCTTCCTTTATTTACGGCTTCCCGGAAGAAACAGAGGAGGATATTTCCTACACCTTGGACCTGGCGGCAAAGCTGATCCTTATGGGCAAGATCACCGTACAGATGCACCGTTGCGCCTTCCTTCCGGGAACGGCCTTGTTCGAGCAGTACAAGGAGGAACTTGTTCCTACGGAGGAGATCTGCGATATGACCGGCGCTCTGGGTGTTCAGGAGAGCCGGGAGCTTTTCGCCAAGCACCCCCGACTGTTTATGTATTTTAATGAGTATCATACGGAGTTGCGGGAAAAACTCCGATATCTCCCCCTGTTCTTGGATGTTCTGGAGGGACAACCTCTGGTCTACCGGTACTATTTGGAGAAATATCCTCGTGAGGATAAGATCCGCCTTTACTTTGACTTTGTAGAGGCTAACAGGGAAGTGCTGGAAGCTTCCCATCTGACGGATTGGCAGAAGACCCAAGCTATCTTAAAAGAGGACGGTCTGACTCGACACTTCGCAGAGGATCCCTATGCCTCCTTGATCACGGAGATCTATCGGATCTACGGCGCTCGCATGGCTATGGCGCAGGAGGGAGCAAAGCCCTTTACGGACTTCTATTCCCTTTCTCCCCGTGCCTTGGAGGAGTGCAAACGCTTGCAGGACTGCCCACAGGGCTTCTACATGGTTGCCTGGAGTAGAAGCCAAGAAGGCAAGCTCCAAATGCAGATCCGCGGTACTTAATGTGTACTGAACAACGCAAATGTCCTTGAAAGCCAAGGCTTTCAGGACTGTTATGCGTTGTTCAAGTGTAAGGATTTTTGCGGTTTTGCCGCAAAAATCCTTACACCTTTCCACCGAGTATAAAGATACTCGGTGGAAAAAAACACAGTGTATAAAGTCTGCAAACAATAAGTCGCAAGGGCGACTTATTCAGCAGACATTACTTAAGTCCTGCCTGCCGGTAGAGGAAAGTTGATCCGTGATATCTCCCATTTTCCATGACAGATAGATTAGAAATTATCTGTTGACATTGGTCGAAAAATGTGGTATAAAGAGACCATACAGAAAAAGGAGGCGATCATTATGATCGGTAGCGGATTACGCAAATTTGCAGAGGCTGAGGGCTTGAAGGTAGCTCAGGGAGTTGTCTATGGCTTTTATCGTGGCTTCTGTGTGACTATGACGGACGGCGCAGGCATTAAGACTGTTGTGTTCTCCACTCGTTTCCCGGAGTCTAATGCCAGATATGCATTCCAGGAGAAAATGGCACAGCTCAGCAAGGAAATGCAGAAGGAATACCGTGTGGCATCTGTGAATGTATATGAGGATGCTATCCATGTTGTGTTCCAGGATACAGTGGGCACCATGAAGCGCATTGAAGCCTTCATGCCTTGGTTTGCACCCATGCTGGAAGAGGCCGGGGCTACCAAGGGAGATGTTTGCACGGAATGCGGAATGCAACTGGTAGACGGCAAGTGGAAGTTGGTCAACGGCATCGCTATTTATGTACATGAAGCCTGCGGACAGAAGCTTAGTGAGGATCTCCGTCAGGGTGCAGAGGAAGTCCGCAAGGAAGGTAGCTATCTCTCCGGTGCAGTGGGTGCCCTTGTGGGTGCTACTATCGGTGCTGTGGCATGGGCACTGCTGATGATCGCCGGTTATGTGTCCTCCCTCATTGGCTTGCTGATCGGCATTCTGGCAGAAAAGGGCTATAACCTTGCCCGTGGCAAGAAAGGCCCCGGTAAGATCTTCATTCTGATCCTTGCTGTGATTTTCGGTGTGCTTCTGGGTAACTTCGGCAGCGAACTCATCGGCCTGTTCCAAGAGCTTGCGGAATACGGTTATTCCCTTACCTTCCGTGAGGGTCTGGATTTCCTGATCCAGATCATTATGGAAGAGCCTGAGGTTCGTGCAGTGATCATCAAGAATGTCGCCATGGGTCTGGTATTTGCCGCTCTGGGTGTCATCGGTCTGATCGCCAAGACCAAGAAGGAAGTTTCCGTACCCAAGTGTATCGACCTGCCCTGATAGATTATAAACTTACATAAAAAAAGGGGCTGTCTCAAAATAAAATTTTCGGAGGCTGTCCTGCGGTGGCTCGCCACGAGCGAGTTATGCACAGATTGTTAGGTTTTTGTGCATAAAAAACGAAAATCCCCCTAAAAAAAGACACACCAAACCAAGGTGGTA
>JAZMZW010000162.1:0-5258 GCA_045586205.1 Faecousia sp.
ATCGAGTTCGTCATTTCGACCGAGCCCACCGACGGCGGTATCTATCGCGGCCACCGTGGCAGAATGAAGATCCGTGTTGATGTCCGTGGCGTTTCCTGCCATGGTTCCGCTCCCGAGCGCGGCGACAACGCTATCCACAAGATGGCTGAGATCCTCCTGAACGTCCGTGACCTCAACGAGAACGACGCAGCTGACGACAAGGAGATCAAGGGCCTTGTTAAGATGCTGGATCCCAAGTATAATCCCGACCACTATGAAGATGCACGTTTCCTGGGCCGTGGCACCTGCACCACTTCTCAGATCTTCTACACCTCTCCCTCCCGCTGCGCCGTTGCCGATAGCTGTGCTATCTCCATCGACCGCCGTATGACCGCAGGCGAGACCTACAAGTCCTGCCTGAAGGAGATCGAGGATCTGCCCGCTTGCAAGAAGTATGCAGATGATGTTAAGGTTTCCATGTACATGTACGACCGTCCCGCATGGAACGGCCACGTTTACGAGACCGAGTGCTTCTTCCCCACCTGGATCAACAAGGAAAATGCCGCTCACGTTCAGGCTCTGGTGGATGCTCACCACGGTCTGTGGGGCACCGAGCGTCTGTGGGTCGATGAGACTGCAAGAGCAAAGCGCGAAGGCCGTCCTCTGACCGACAAGTGGACCTTCTCCACCAACGGCGTTTCCATCCAGGGTCGCTATGGCATCCCCTGCGTAGGCTTTGGCCCCGGTGCCGAGTCTCAGGCTCACGCTCCCAACGAGATCAACTGGAAGCAGGATCTGGTTGTTTGCGCAGCTCTGTACGCAGCAGTTCCCGGCCTGTACAAGCCCGAGAACAAGATCACCGAGGCTGAATTCCGTCAGGAACTCACCGGCAACGACATTAAGTAAAATATATTTATAAAGGAGTCTATGAAAATGAGCAAAACTGTAGAACTTGCAAGACATCTTGAGACCCTGCGTATCAACAACATGTACAAGACCGACTTCTACTGGACTTGGGACAAGACCGACGATGAGATCGATGCTATCTTCACCGTGGCCGATGCTCTCCGCGATCTCCGCGAGCGCAACAAGTCCACCAAGATCTTCAACTCCGGTCTGGGCATCTCCCTGTTCCGTGACAACTCCACCCGTACCCGTTTCTCCTTCGCTTCCGCCTGCAACCTGCTGGGTTTGGAAGAGCAGGTTCTGGACGAGAAGAAGTCCCAGATCGCTCATGGCGAAACCGTTCGTGAGACCGCTAACATGGTTTCCTTCATGGCTGACGTTATCGGCATCCGTGACGATATGTACATCCGTCAGGGCCACGAGTACATGAAGACCTTCATGGACGCTCTGGAAGACGGCTACCGTGACGGCATCCTGGAGCAGAGACCCACTCTGGTCAACCTGCAGTGCGACGTAGACCATCCCACCCAGTGCATGTCCGATATGCTCCATGTTATCCACTACTTCGGTGGTGTTGAGAACCTGAAGGGCAAGAAGGTCGCTATGACTTGGGCATATTCTCCCTCCTACGGCAAGCCCCTGTCCGTTCCCCAGGGCGTTATCGGCCTGTTCACCCGTTTCGGCATGGACGTCTGCCTGGCTCATCCCGAAGGCTACGAAGTTATGCCCGAGGTCGAAGAGATCGCTCGTAAGAACTGCGAGAAGTATGGCTCCAAGTTCACCAAGACCAACGATATGAAGGAAGCATTCAAGGATGCCGACATCGTATATCCCAAGTCCTGGGCTCCTTTCAAGGCTATGGAAGAGCGTACCGCTCTGTACTCCAAGGGCGACCAGAAGGGCATCGACGAGCTGGAGAAGAAGCTCCTGGCTCAGAACGCCGAGCATAAGGATTGGGCTTGCACCGAGGAAATGATGTCCCTGACCAAGGACGGCAAGGCTCTGTACCTGCACTGCCTGCCCGCCGACATCACCGGCCTGAGCTGTGAAGAAGGCGAAGTTGACAACTCCGTTTTCGACCGCTACATTGTTCCTCTCTACAAGCAGGCTTCCTACAAGCCCTATGTCATCGCTGCAATGATCTTCATGGCTCAGGTCAAGGATCCCGTCAAGGCTCTCATGGCTCTGGACGCAGCTGACAACGCTCGCAAGATGTTCTGATTTTTCGGAGCGGTAGAAGCTCTCTTACATACCGCCCATGTGGGGATACTTTCCCTATGTACGGCATGACGGCCGCTCCTACAGCTCCAAAGGGATCTGTTTAGGATCTCATATTACTCCGCTTACAGCAGGGTGGGAGTTCCGGCTCCCACCCTGTTCATCAAATCAATGCCATCTTATTTGTAGGGGCGGACGACCCTGTCCGCCCGTGGCAGTCGCAAAATTAGATTCCGTCACATCCGAAAGTAACGGTACTTCATCGTAGCTTTCGGGCGGACAGAGTCGTCCGCCCCTACGAGATGTGCGTACATTCGGACGGACAGAGATGTCCGTCCGGGAACAAGCCACCGATCTGCCCCTACAGATACAATACGATAAACAGTCCGATAAATCGGAACTGACTATCGTCCTCGGATCCATAATTCAAATCCATCACCACAGGTGATACCGCAATGATTCATTCTTCATGATTCATCATTCATTCTTCACTAAAATATCGGGGTCGTCCGCCCCTGTGAGAAGTGCGTGCAACGGATGGATTGAATTTCCCATATATTGCGGATGCCGGGTGTAATTCGGATGGCATTGGACCATAGACCAATATCTATTATTTAATAAGAGGTAATGAAAATGTCTAAGAGAATCGTTATTGCTCTGGGCGGCAACGCTCTGGGTAACACTCCTTATGAGCAGCTTCAGCTTGTGACTGAGACTGCAAAGCCCATTGTTGACCTCATCCAAGAGGGCAACGAGGTTGTCATTGCCCACGGCAACGGCCCCCAGGTCGGTATGATCAATCTGGGCATGGGCACTGCCGCAGAGGCAAAGGCCATTAAGTCCGACATGCCCTTCCCCGAATGCGGTGCTATGAGCCAGGGCTACATCGGCTACCATCTGCAGAATGCTATCGGCAACGAGCTGGCAGCCCGTGGCATTGCCAAGGATGTTGCTACCGTTGTGACTCAGGTTCTGGTTGACGAAAATGACCCCGCTTTCAAGAACCCCACCAAGCCCATCGGCTCCTTCTATGATAAGGAAACCGCAGAGCGCATTGCCGCTGAGAAGGGCTACACCATGGTAGAAGACGCAGGCCGTGGCTACCGTCAGGTGGTTCCTTCCCCCAAGCCCATTGACGTTATCGAGAAGAACACTGTTTCCGCTCTCATTGACAGCGGTTGCGTAGTCATCACCGTCGGTGGCGGCGGCATCCCCGTTGTCCGCAGAGAGGGCAAGCTCTACGGCACTCCTGCAGTGATCGACAAGGATTTCGCATCCGCAAAGCTGGCTGAGCTAGTGAAGGCAGATGCTCTGGTCATCCTCACTGCTGTTGACCGTGTTGCCATCAACTGGGGCAAGCCCAATCAGGAAAGTCTGGAAGAAATGACCATTGCACAGGCTGAGCAGTACTGCACCGAGGGCCACTTCGCTCCCGGCTCCATGCTCCCCAAGGTCAAGGCTGCCATTTCCTTCGCACAGACCGGTGGCGAAGCCATCATTGCTTCTCTCGAGAACGCAGGCAAGGCTGTCCGTGGCGAATCCGGTACCAAGGTTCATCTGTAATTTTTAATAAGGGAAGCTGGGGGCGACCTTAGCTTCCTTTTTCTCCCTTGGGAAAGGGAAGTAGCTCGTAGAAAGAGGAAAGTATATGCGTAAATTAACATTTCACCGTATGAAGAGCTTTGTTGGCTCAGTGGGCAAGGTGAAGCTCTATGTGGAAGATCCCTATGAACCTGATCTGACCATTGCCGGTGTTCCTTGCCGTTTGTTGGGCAAGGTGAAGAACGGGGCTTCTGCGGAATTTGAAGTACCCGACACCCGTTGCAAGATCTTTGCCATTGCGGACAAGCTGTCCAAGGAGTATTGCAGTGACCTGTATCAGTTGGAAGCCGGCACGGAGCCTGTGACTGTCAGTGGGTCTTTTACCGCACAGCTCACTCGTGGGAATGTCTTCCGCTTCAGCAACAACACCGGCCCGGAAGCCTTGGAGCATCATGCCAAAACAGAGAAGAAAGGGCATAATTTATTTATCCTTTATGTGGTGGCTTTCATCGCCGTGGCCTTGATCGTCAAGTTCCTTTCGGAGGATGTCTTCACCGGCGCAAATAAGGATAAAGTGTTCACCCACGGAGAATTATCCATCACCCTGACCAATGGCTTCCGTGAGACCGAGTACGAGGGCTTCGAGGTTTGCTACGACTCTTTGAATGTGGCTGTCATGGTTTTGAAGGAAGGCTTTGCAGACTATGAGGGCTTGGAGGAACTGAGTGTAGAGGAATACGGGGAACTGATGATCGAGTATCATGAATTGGAAGATACCCTGAAGCTCCGTGAGGACGGTGCATTCCTGTCCTATACCGATAGTGCTGAAGGGGTGGAGTATTTTTATCAGGCTTATATTTTCAAGTCTGATGAGGCATTCTGGACCGTCACCTTTGCTACGGATTCCACAAATGCACAGAAATACTCGGAAAAGATCGAAGCCTGGGCAAGCACCGTCAGCGTGGGCTAAGGTAGGATCCTTTATTCAACATTTCCCCGGAACTGTGGTTTCCCACGGCTCCGGGGAGCTTTGTTTTCTAATGAATGATGAATATTGATAAATGAATGATGATACTGTTTCTTGATAAAATGGTTTGAAAACCATTTTATCGCAGGATAAATATCCTGCACCGCCTTAGGCGGAAGAAACAGTATTACACGGCATATCGTGGCGGCCTTGCCGCCATGCCGCTGATAAGCGGCATAATAAAACGGTCAATCCGTTTTATTAGAAATAAGTATGAATCATTGAAGTATCGCCCGGGGTGAAGGATTTGAAATGCCAATTTCGGTTTGTGGGCCTGTTTGGCGATGCAAAACGTAGGGTGCGGACGACTCTGTCCGCCCGAATGTACGCACATCTCGTAGGGGCGGACGACTCTGTCCGCCCGCCATAGGAACTTTCGATATTGCAAAGGTCGAGACTAACGGTAGGAACCTTCGAATTTGCGGTTCCCTTTGATGAGGGTAAGCGAAGCGACACCACGGGAGTGAAGGACAGTCCACCGGACTGCCACACACTCCCGTGCTGTCCCCCTCGGGGCCCCTTACACAAGGGAGCCTTGGGCGCTCCCGCGCCAGTTAGATAAACTTGAATTGCCAAAAAACAATGT
>JAZMZW010000163.1:0-21610 GCA_045586205.1 Faecousia sp.
TAATTCAACTCCTTGGCTCACAGAACGACATGGCTACGATCCGACTTCAATGTAGTAACGGATCTCCCCATCATCATCAACAATGATGCCCTGCTTCAGGTTGGGGTTCTTGAACAGCAGCTTGCCGTCCTTGTCGAACCAGTAACCGCCTGCGGGCAGGAGGTCATTGGTCTTGGAGATGCCGTAGTAGCAATCTCTCTTGGCCTTCTTGTTGCTACCGAAGTAGTAGTAGAAGCCGTCTTCGCCCAAAACCAGACCTGCATACTGTGCAACACCGTCGATGTAGTAACGAATCTCGCCGTCATCATCCTTCACGATGCCCTGCTTCAGGTTGGGGTTCTTGAACAGCAGTTTGCCGTCCTTGTCGAACCAGTAACCGCCTGCGGGAAGCAAGCCGTTGGTCTTGGAGATGCCGTAGTAGCAGTCTCTCTTGGCTCTGTTGTTGCTACCGAAGTAGTAGTAGTTGCCGTCGGCATCCTGAACCAAACCGGCGTACTGAGCAACACCGTCGATGTAGTAACGGATCTCGCCGTCATCATCCAGGACGATACCCTGCTTCATGTTGGGATCCTTGAACAGGAGCTTGCCGTCCTTGTCGAACCAGTAACCGCCTGCGGGAAGCAAGCCGTTGGTCTTGGAAATGCCATAGTAGCAGTCTCTCTTGGCCTTCTTGTTGCTACCGAAGTAGTAGTAGTTGCCGTCCTCATCCTGAACAAGACCTGCATACTGAGCAACATCATCGATGTAATAACGGATCTCGCCGTCCTCGTCCACAACGATGCCCTGCTTCAGCTCGGGAACAACGGGAACGATGGAGACATACTTGATGCCCTTGCTCTGAGCAAACTCCTCAGCATAGGAGCCTTCGATAACGGTCATGGTAAGATCCTTGACCTCGTTGAAGGCAGTTGCGCCGATCATGGTAACAGTCTCGGGAACATACAGATCCTTGAGGTAGTAGGTCTTCATGAAGGAGTAGCCGTAGAGGTTGACAATGCCTTCAGGCAGGGTCAGTTCCTTCAGGTTGACCATGAGGCCCATTGCGTAAGCCTTGATGGATCTCAGCTTACTGCCTTCTTCGAAGGTAACGGAGGTAACATGGTCCAGATTGTAGAACAGACGGGAGCCGATGGTGGTGATGTCCTTATCTACAAAGATGGAGGTAATGGTGCTTCTGATGCTCCAGTCATACCAGGGAATCAGACCGACGTTGCTGAAGTCGAAGGTAGGACCTTCGCCCTCAAGGATCATGCGACCGTCGGCAAGCATGACATATACAACATTGTCACCGCACAGACCTGCCAGAGTAACGGTCTCGTCCTTTACGAATACGCCCTTTTCGAAGGTGCAGGAGTAACCGCAAAGTTCGTAAACGCCTTCCCATGCATAGCCGTTGCTGTCGAAGTTGTAGTAATTGTCGTTCAGTCTGTTCAGACCGGTAATGTAGCTGTTGTTGATGAAGTACATGGTCTTGCCATCGGCAGTCTCATAGAAGCCTTCATACAGGTAGTCGGGCAGATATACGCCCTTGTCGTCAAAGGTGTACATTGCGCCGTCGATGAAGTGAGAGCCGGTGAGGGCAACACCGTCAACATAGTAAGCAGTTCCTTCTGCATTCCAGCCGTCAGCCATGGGGACACCGTCTACATAGGTCTTGCCATCGGTGAAGATACCGGTGAACAGCTCGCCGCCGTTGACGCAAGCCAGCTTGCCATCAATGATCTCAAAGGTGTGACCCAGAGCGGGGATGGTAGTACCCCATTCAATGGGAGAGCCGCAACCTGCGTGGTTGTCACACTCGTAACCCAGATTCTCAACAGTACCGCAAGCACAGCCGACGCAGTATACGCGGTTTTCATAGCCGGACTCAGTGCAGGTAGCAGCCTTGCTCTGAGCTTCGCCGGGGACGCAAATGTGGAAGGACCACTTGTTCTGCTTGTTGGTATTGGTGTAGTAGCGGTTCATCTCCGTGCTGATAACAGTATTCAGAGCGGAGAAAGTAATGGAGCTGCCGTCAACATAATTGACAACACCTGCCTCGGCGCCAACTACCAGTCTGTAGTCATAAACGCCGTCGGAGTACCACATAGCATGGGGAGTCAAGATATGGTACTTATCCTGCTTTGCAGGATCGTTGGAGATATACTGTCCACGGATGCCGCTGTCGTCCATCCAACCTCTTGCCATCCAAATACGGATAGGCAGCTTAGCCAAAACGTCGGTATCAGCGATCTCGGTGCCGGTACGGGTGAAGGTGATAACTGCATTGTGATTCTTATCAATGTAGTACTCAGCTTCGAAGCCGTTAGCGACTTCCATGTAATCCAGTTCCCATTCGTTGACATAGTCAAGGGTAACAGTGGTGGTCACGGAATCAATGGATGCCAGATCATCGGCAACCAGATCTACCCAGAAAACAGAGCCGGTAGCCAGCTTGTCGCCTGCAGGAACTTCCAGACGGACTGCGCTCTTCTCGGTATTGACAACCAGCTTGCGGACGATAGTGCCCACATTGCCCTGATTATCGCTGATTTCCATCATGAGGGTATGAGCGCCGTCATTCAGATACAGATCGGAAACACCGATAGTGCCTGCAACAGAGATCTGAACATCAGCATCGCTGAGAACGCCGTCAACATACAGCTTAACAGAATTACGGTTCAAGCCGGTAGCATTGACCTTCTTGGTATTCTCGTAAGCCTGAGCCATAAGGTCGATGGTGTTGGTGTTGATGGTCTGACCCTGAATTTCCTCACCGTTGGTGTACTCATCAGCAATGGTCATGCTGGTGAAGTAGGGATTCTCACGGTCGATGGTTGCATCGGAATAGTCGACGGTAATATCGTCGATGTAATAGGTAACATTCTGATAGTAGTTATAGTTGCCTTCGCCTGCGGTGTAGTGGGAGTTCAGTTCGAAATGAGAGACAGAACCGTAGTTATCCTGGACAGGCCAGGATACATAGTACCAACCGCCGTTATCCACACCGGGGTTCTGTGCCATAATATCGGTGAACTTATGCGTAACGGCAATGCCGGAACCGCCACCGACGGGGAAGAAGTTAGCCTTGACCTGCATGGTGTGGATGCTGATCTCGGAAGGAATGTACAGCCACATACCAACGCTGGTAGCGTCGGTCAGATCGATAGCTTCGGGAAGAATGATCTGCATCTGGCCATGGCAGGAAGCAGTGATATTAGTCCACTTGATGTCGACACCCATAGCGCCGTCGCCGTTTCTGACCAGACCGTTAGACTCGTCTACACGGTACAGCTTGGCAGGAATGTCATAGCCGAGAGGAGTATAATTCTTCTTGCTATAGTAACGGTACTGCAGATGACCTGCCTTACGGATATCCATAATAGCCCAACCGTAGGGTTCGCCTTCTGCGGGAGCGACTTCGGGATCTGCGTCAAAGATGAACTCAGTATCTTCAAAGTCATAGACGATCTCGGAAGCCTTGCCGAAACGGATCTCGGCAGTAATGGCCTTATCGGTTTGACCCAAGAGTACTGCAGTCAGAACACCGCCTGCGAGGCCGGTGCTTTCGTCACAAGCAGTAAAGGTGTCGCCGACAATGGTGCCGAGGTTTGCATCGGACAGAGTGTAAACAATGTCGCCTTCCTTGTAGGTGACCTCATTACGACCTTCGTTGGTGGTAACTTCGATGGGAATGGCAGTGCTGTCACCGTAGCCGATGACGATGGTGTCATTCTTGAAGCGGATATCGGGGGTAACAATGTTGATAGAGGCTTCGCCTGCTACCTTGCCGTTGTAGATGATCTGTGCAACAACTTCGCCTTCCTTGCCATTGGAAACAAAGAGACCCTTGTTGTCGATCTCGCCCATAGTGGGATCGGTCAAGATCCACTGAGCATCAGCGGGGATCTCAGCCTCGTTGCCGACCATGTCGGTGCCGATAGCATTGAACTGAATGCTGGAGCCGGGAGTGTAATAGCCGTTCTCGGTGGAGATGTGAGCCTTGTAGAATTCGCCGTCGGAGGGAGCGGTGGAGATGAAGAAAATACCGGAAGTAGTGGGACGCTCGGAGCCGTCGGAGGGAGAGTTGTTGACCTTCAGCTCTTCGCCGGGACGCTGGGACAGGTAGGTGGAAGAACCGCCACCGTCGCAGTTAACAGCAAAGGAGCAGCCCAGATCCAGCATGACTTCTGCCAGCTCGTACATAGACATACCTACGGAGTAGGGAGACTGACGGCCGTCGTTCAGCATGATGACTACGGAGCCATCGGGCTTAATACCAACAACGGAACGGGGAGCATCATCGCTGTGGTTGGGTTTGTACTGGTTGACACCGTCCTTGACAATGTAACCGCTGGAGCAAGGAATGACCTGATCTTCCCAACCGTCCAGATCGGCGGCGGTGCGGATCTGAGGCATCTCGACCTTGGGGATATAGGCCGGTCTGGGGTTGCCGTTCTCGTCGAAGTCCTTGTTAATAACAACAACAGAGGGGAAGCCCACATTGCCGTAGTTGTAACCGCAGTTACCGGGGTCGAATACGATCTCAGCGTCCAGCATCATGAAGCCCAGAGGCTCGCCAACGCGGTCGGGAGAATAGCCGGTATACCAGCTGAGGCAGGTGTTCATAGCGCCGACAATGTTGCCATAGCCGTTTGCCTCTGCCCATGCAGCCTGCTTGGACATAACGCCGGTAGTATAGCTACCGTACTGGGGGATCATGCCTGTGTAGCTGTGGGTGACCTTAACATATTCATTGTTCAGGTCAGCTTCCATAACAAACAGAACCTGTCTTCTGGTGCCGTCATCGTTGTTCAGGACGATTTCGGACTCAGTGATACCGGGAGCAATGTCCCAATCCTTCTTGGAGATCAGATTGTAGTAACCATCAGTACTGGTGGTACTGTTGAGAGTGTAATCATTTGCCTTTGCACTGAAGGGGATCATTCCAAAGATTCCCAAGACCATGACAAATGCAAGTACAAGTGATACACCGCGTTTGAATGTCTGCTTCATAATCAAACTCCTTTTCATTTTTCCTTCGACTTTGTGTGGTACTTAATGGATAGGTCGAAGAGTCTGTCCACCAAGATGCAAAAACCGCTTTTAGGGATTTATCTTCGCTCCTTTCTGCTTATAGTTTTATATCTATCCAAAAGATTAGATAACACAGTTCAGGGATCTACATACTCCGTATAGGCTTTCTGTAAATCCATAATGGTATAGAAATGATGGCCGATTTGTTCTTGTATAGGAGGATCTTCCTGCCAATTTCCATACTTTCGGGTAAGATAAGTATCGTAATTCTCCGGGACGATAACGGGAATGCCTTCAAATTCCACGGTGATCCCCTGCCCCAGTTCTTCCTTGGGCGAGTAATCCAGCTTTCCCTGCCAATTGCCATGATTACACAGAACGGAAGACTCCGCAACGGCATGGGATGAGATCATGGCCTCATACCCGGATAAGATTTTAGCTGTTCGCTTATGGACACCGAATGCCCTGAAGCACTTTCTTAGCAGTTTTATTTTACTGCTGCACTCCCCTTCGAAAACGGAGGAAATCAGCAGTTTATAAAGAAACTTTCTTCTCTCCAATTTCTTCTGAGCCGCTCCGGATCGGGGGTAACCGTCTAAGGGGAAGATATCAATATACACGCCATGATTCATGGAGATGTTTTGACAGCTTTTTTCAATATAGGTGGTTTTGGAATTTCTCAGTTTTGCGAAAATGCAGGGATATTGGGGGTCTGTTTCAAAGGTTTGAAGAAACACGCCCTCAGGTAAATAAGCTTGTGCTTTTTCGCAGAAAATACGGTAGTCTTCCCTGCAAAGGGCCACATCCACATCGTCATCCCATGGGATGAACCCCCCGTATTTCACAGCGCCCAAAGCAGTACCGCAAACAAGATAATACCGCAAGCCCAGTTTCCCACAAACATCTATGAATGCTTTTAATAAGTCAAATTCAATCTGTTGCAGTTGATTCATTGATTCCCCCATGGATCATACCGCAGGATCTAAATTAAGGGATCTTATGCGGAAGGATCGTTCTGTAAAACTTCTTTGAAAATGTTCTTTAGCTTACGGCTGTTATCTACAATATCATGACAGTCCCTTGCAGTCTTCAAGGCATTGCTCACGATCCTCTGTCGGGCTTCCCCATCGGATAAGGCACGGTGCATGCTATCTGCCAGTTCTGCGGGATCTGTGCAAACAAAGGCACATCCATTGCCCACTAGATGTTCTATGGAGGCAATTTCCTTGCTACCGAAGGCAAGCAAAGGTGTGCCGGACAAAAGACTTTCCGCAATTTTGGTAGATACGGAATAGCGGACACGGTCAATATCCCGTTCTTGGAAGGACTCCGTATGGATCAGCAAGGAGGCCCTTGCCGTCAGTGCCTTGACCTCTGCGCCGGATACAAAGCCCTTTACCGCTACAGCCGGGTGCTGTGCAAGCTCTGTGGGTGGAGTATCACCGGTGTAAATCTCCAGCTTATAGTCCATGCCGTATTTCCCGTTCACGGTATCTAAGGCATCTGCAATCTGTCGGAGAGAAAGGGAGCGGTTTAGCTTCAGATTCCCGAAGTATCGAAGTACGGGATCTCTGTGATCCAAAGGCTCCCTTGTTCCCGTGGGAATGGCTCCGGTAAACAGGGTATCCGTCCGTTTCCCAAAGGCTTGTCCGTAATCTACGGACATTTTGTCACATATGGTAAGAACCCGTGAAGAGGCATCCATGACAGAGCGGATCCTCTTTCGCAAGGTTTTATAATAAATTCTTTCCAAAAGGTTTCGATCCAGTTTTTCCGAACTGAAGTAGAAATCATCACACACATAGCTTATAAGAGGAATGTTATAAGCTTTTGCGATCTTCAGGATGACTTTATAGAAAAAAGAGGACTGCCCCGCTGTGGCAAAAATCACATCAGGCTTTTCCTGTTCCATCCAACAGGAAAAGCGTTTGGAATGCCAATGACCGAAAAGCCAGATCATATTCCGAGCAATTAGCTTGATCTCTTTTAATTTCTCTTTATCTTTGTATAATTTGCTGTCTTCCTGCGCTTCATACAAGCGGTTGTCGGCTTTGATATCCGTAGAAAGGATCTGTCTGCCTACGGGCTTTAAGCACAGAGCTTTGAGCATTTCCTTATCCGTCACCCGATAGTAGCTGTTACATTTGGGAATGTTGGGCAAAGTCGGATAAATGTAAAACTGACAAAGCTCCCCTTGCTCAAATACATGGAACAAGGACAGCATGGTCTTGCCCATATTATTATAATCCGTAATGGGATTATGACTTATGATCAATACCTTCATAGTACCTTCTCCCAATTTATAATACATCCTGCCGAAAATCAGCGGAGATAGCCTGCAACCTCTGCAACCAACTTGGGATAATTGACCGAGCGGTCAAACTTCTCTGTGAACATTCGGCTTGCGTTGTGGTGCATGGTTTCTCGCAATTGCTGATCCAGATACAGCTTCTCAATAGCAGTTGCAATTTCGGAGGGATCGCCACATTTGACATTGATGCCTGCACGATAATCCTCCAGAAGCCTGCGGTATTCCACGCTGTTCTGGCTATTGATCACCGGGAGGCCGGCGGCGGCGTAGTCGGAAACCTTATTGATGATCGTAGAAACAGACTTTGCCACAATGGGATTTACGGCAACATCGGAAAGCTGTAAGTAAGCCATCATAGTGCCGTAATCCAGCTGACCTGTGAAATCACAAGGAAGTCCCAGTTCCTCAGCGAGGGTGAAAAATTCCTCCTGCAAGACACCGGAGCCGATGACCTTGAAGACAATATCGGAATAGCCCTTATCCTTGAGGAGCTTCAGTCCGCGGAGTACGGACTTAATATCATAGCTATGTCCCAATGCGCCTACATAGGTGACCCAAAATTCCCCCCGTGGCTTTATAATCTCCACAGAGCATTTGGAAGACTCAATGAGTTTGGGATCTGTACCGATATAGATACTCAAGCCATTTGCCCTTGGGTTGAATTTCTTGCCGTGGGAAACATAGGTATCCGAGACAGCCATAATGGTATCGGCTCTGCTGTAGATCCGCTCTGCCTGTCGCTTCATGGGATAAAACAAAATATCCGAAAGAACGGGGATATCAATGGCCATTTTAAAGGCTTCCGGCCACAGATCTTGAATGTCAAGAATTAAGGGGATCCGGTGCTTCCGTGCATATTGGGTCACAAAATCCGCCACTGCTAAGGATGGGACGGAAAGTATGATCACATCAGGCTTCTTTCTCTGCCGGAGATACTTGGAAACATTCTTTCCGAAGCGGGTATAGCTGTGAATACGCTTGAGTCCGATATTACGCTTATAGCCGGGTTCAAAAATCAGAGTGGTTTTATAGGGAAGAGAATCCAAATTCAGATTCTCAACAATTCGTTGTTTTTTATTCAAATGCCAGAACGTAGAGGTTACCACTTCAAGGGAATATGCACCACTCAAATGATCTGCAAAAGAACGATATCTTGTACTGACCTTTTCACACTCGAAATGATAGTAATTTGTAATTAGCAATACATCCTTTACGGAATCAGACATGATGATCGTCTCCTAAAACGAGAAAAATATAGGCTGTACTGTTGTACATTCTTCAAAATCAGAGAGGATAAACGAGTGGCATTCCCCTCTCCGACGAAGCTGTTATGGGGGGTAAGTATCACTTGCTCCATATCCCAGAGAGGACTTTCCTTTGGTAGTGGTTCAGATTCAAAAACATCCAATACCGCACCGAGTAATTTGCCCTCCAGAGCGGAGATCAAAGCGGAGGTATCTACCACTGCCCCTCTGGAAATATTCACAAGTACAGCCCCCTGCTTCATGACCGCAAAAGCCTTGGAGTCCATGAGATGTTTGGTTTCCGGCAAGAGAGGCACTGTGAGGATTACAATATCACCTTGAGAAAGAGCCTCCGTAAGCTGAGAAAAAGGATAAACTCTTTCTATGGCAGGGTGTTCTACGGGATATACATCCACACCCAGAACTCTACAGTCCATTCCATGGAACTTCCGTGCGCAGGTGGTGCCGACACTACCGCATCCTACAATGCAAACGGTCTTCCCTTCCAATTCCGGTATGTCACGATACTTGAGCCATGTATGCTCCTGTCGGTTGCGGAGGAAAAAAGCACTGTTTTTATATAACTGCAGGACACCGCAAAGAGCAAACTCTGCCATGGGAATATCGTAAACTCCACGGGCATTGAAGACCCGAATTCCTCTTTCCGACAAGATTTCCATAGGCACACGGTCATAGCCTGCGCTGGTTAGCTGTACAAACTTGAGATTGGGAAACAAATCCACAGAATGATGTAAAAACAGACCGTTACAAACGATCCCATGGATCATTCCGGGCTCGCAAGGTAAGTCCCCCAATTCATCCTGCATAAAGAAAAGGGTATATCCCATTTCCCGAAGCAAAAGGGAAATATTAGGAGGTGTATTCCATGCTCCGGTGATCAAAAGATTCATACATTCACTTTCTTTTCCTGTAGTTTCCTTTTAAAATAATAAAAGATAAAAGTAAGTCAAAATATGGTAATAGGTCGGATAGATGAAATACTCACACCGACCAATTTCCGTATTTGCAAGGGCTGCAAAGAATATAATAACTCCTGAGGGATCGCAACTGTTAAACATCCTGCGCGATCTTAGCAACAAGGAATTTCACGGTTTCCCGGTTGGCCTCGTAGGTATCCGGAGTCAAACGGCATAATTCTTCGTAGTCACGGATGGCAACGATGCCCTTTTTGAAAATTTCTTCGGCCTGGTGCAGGTCTACCAGCTTGCGTACATCGCAGAAACTGCGAGAAAGAATGGCACAGGTAGAACCAAGACGGTAATGCTCCTTGATCACATATTCGGAAGGAAGCAAGCCTTTTCCCATAGAAGCGATGCCACCGAAGCCGTAGGGAATGTTTGCTTGGGCAAATTTCTGACACAATGCCTCCACCGTGCCGTCAGCGAGAAGTTCGAACATAAATTTCTTGCCATAGCCGAGGCTCAGATCGTTGAGACCTACAAGGACTTCATCGATCCCCGGGAGGTCAAGGATCTCATCCATACATGCAACGGCCTCGGGTGTTTCCACCAGAAGGCACACCGGAACACGTCCGTCCACAATTTTCAGGAAGTGCTGTACCTCCTCCACGGTCTTAAAGTACGGTAACATGATAATGTCCGCACCTGCGGAAATCACATCGTTGATCTCCCCTTCCGAGCCTTGATACAGGTCGGAGGCTTGATGGATGGGGTTCACACGAACCAGTAACTGCGCCTTATGTACTGCGTTGCGGATCCGTCTGACATCTTCAATTGTGTGACGGCTCTGGACTGTGTCCATGCCACCCTGTCTGTCGGATTTCCCAACATACTCCATATCCACGAAGATCCGATCCACACCTGCGCTTTCCGCAATGGTGGCGATCTCTTCGCGATTGGTGATGTACATAAGCTTCAGAGACATGATCAACTGCGGTGGATCACTTCACACCGCTCTCCTCATTTGCATTATTGGACACGGGGGCAGTTGCATCCGTGTTCTCATTATCCGCGTTGGAAAGAACCTTGAAGAAGGTCAAAAACACGATCTTCACATCCAGAACAAAGGACTGATGATCCACATACCACACATTCATAGCGATACGCTTGTTCCACTCTACACCCTTACGTCCGTTAACCTGTGCCCAACCGGTAATGCCGGGGCGGACTTCAAACATTCTGCGCTGAAGATCGGTATATTCCTCCAGAGGCCAGGGATGATAGGTCAGAGGAGGTCTGGGGCCTATGAAACTCATATGCCCAAGAAGAATATTGAAAAACTGAGGAAGCTCATCCAAGCTGGTTGCACGGAGGATCTTTCCCACACGGGTGACACGACTGTCTCCCTTACCGGAGTATACGCCGGAGCCTGTATGCTCCGCATTGAGGCACATACTGCGGAATTTATACATGTGGAAGGTCTTTCCATCCTTGCCGATGCGTTCCTGACGGAAGAGTGCGGGCCCTTTGGAATCCAGCTTGACCATAAGGGCAATCATTGCCATGGGCAGGATCAAAATGCACAGAAGCAGGATGGAAAATACAATATCCAGAGTGCGTTTCATAAATTTTCTATACATGATATATCCTTTATAGAGGGAAGCCTAAGACTTCCTCTTTCTATCTACTCAAGTACTCCCCTGTCCCGGAATTCATGATTTACGGGAGGAATTCTTACCCAGAGAAGTACATTCCTGAATACCGCGACACATATTACGGTAACCCTTTCTCCAGTCGCTCTCGCGATACATACCCTTGCGGTGCTTTAGACAGTGGTACAAAGCCAGAAGCTTTCCCTTCTTGCCGTAGAGATGACCAAAAAGTACACCTTTATCAAAGAAGAACTTGTCATGATAGCCGGTGAACCATGTGGATTCCCGATCATTTTGAAGTTCTGCAATGGCAACGGGAATGCCAAGAATATGCAATCCGGCAGAAAGACAGTTCTGCAAGAAAATACTGTCTTCACCGCAGCTGAAAGGCGCTCCTCCACCGAACATCATATGGAAATACACACCGGACATGAGGACGCTTTTCCGACGGAAAGCAATTCTGGCAGCGCCGTATTTGCCGTAAGTGCGCTGATTGACCCGAACGACCTTGTGGTTCTTCTCACGCATGGGAACAACCTCGTCCAAATTGAAGAGGAGCATATCTGCCTCAGGGTATTTTTCAAACCACTGTTCCACCACTTTGGCATAGCCGTCATAGAAGATCATATCATCATCACAGAGGATGCAGATGTCAGCATCACTGTGCATGAAAACAGTATTACGATTCAAGCCCACGCCTTTGTCGGACATGGAAAACCAGCGTACACGCTGATCCTTGAAGAGGAACTCTTCATATTCCGTGCGATCACACTGATTGCCCACAATAGCTTCGGTCTGAATATTCATCTGCTCCAGCAGACTATGATCCCGCTGTCCGGTGGTAACGATCAGGGTTTGTAGTTTCAGCATAATTTCTATTAACCTCGTACTTGCACGGAGAATTTACATTCTCCTTTATTTCTCCCGATAGAACAGATCCAAAATCAGATCATCCAGCGCTTGGGTGTCGGGATAAAATTCATAATAACGATCTCCCAGTCGATTCTCACCCTCAGGTGTGATGCAACCTGCGAAGCTGTAATCCTTATAAGCGGTAGCAAGCTGGTTCATGACAACGGGAGTACAGTCTGTAACGACATACTCGGACAGCTCTGCCCACAGATCGGTAAAAAAGCTAGGATCGCCGGAAAGACTTGACTTCAGAGAAGTAACAAAGCCCTCCATGTACTGCTTCTGCCGATCCATACGGGAAAGATTCAGCTGGGAGCCTACATTCATACGGCTACGGACATAGGTGTAAGCCTGATCTCCGCGGAGAAGGATGGTTTCACCCTGAGGCAGATCCTCCGTGACAGCAGAGAAGTCATCGGTCACAGTGACCTCCACTCCCCCGACGCCATCATTCAGGATACCGATGCCGTCCATGGTCATGGAGAAATAATAATCAATGGATAAGCCGTAGAAGAAATCGGAAACAGCTTGTTTGGTGTTCTCACAGCTGTCTGCCAAACCGGAGCCGTAGTTATGGCTGGTGGCAAGCTGGGCAGTAACACTGCCGGCATATTTGCCGTTGATGCCAAGTACAGGAATTTCCATCATGGTATCACGGTTGAGGCTAAGAACGGAAAATTCCTTCTCACTCTCGTCAAAGATCAGAAGGTTGACCATATCCGCAGAAGCCTTGTTGTTATATGAGCCACTGCTCTGCACCTTACCTTCCACATCTGTACCAACGAGAAGGATCACAGTCATATCCTGACGGGGAAAATATTCCTTATCCCCCCGAACCAAGGTCTTGGACTTTGGTTCACTGACGGAAACCGTAGGATTAAGAACAGTAGTTTCCAGCAGCTTGACGGTGCTGAAAATGAAGACTCCCACGATCAAGAGGATCAGCACAATGTAGAACATAGGAAATCTGGGTCTGGGTCTCATTGAGCGGCTCACCTTTCTGATAGGATCATAACATCAAAGGAAAATCAGTTTTCCTTCAGGTTCTTCTTACCGAATACCACAGCAAAGGCCACGATTGCGCCTGCGCTGAGAACCATGAGGCTGATCCACAGAGCCACAGAACCGCCAAGATGGTCACCGGTATCGGGAGGAGTCTCAGACTGCTTGACAGCAAAGACTACAGGGCAAACGTCAGTAAACAGACAGGTCACAGAGCCGTCGCCGTTGTTGAACAGTTCAACAGGGACCCACTGACCGTCCACATATACCATGCAAATGACGGTATCACCGGCCTGTACACCCAGATCAAAGTTCACACGGAGCTTGCCGCCATTGTCAAGCATTTCGGGATGCTCATCGCAAAGGAAGCTCAGGTCAAACAGATCACGGATCACCATGTCATCGGGATCGACAGAATCGTCGTAGGGCAGAGTCATCTCGCCCTTGACAAGCTGATCATAGACATCCAGAAGCTCCTGCTTTGCATCGGTAGGAATCTGTGCGGAGGTGTCAGCCTCGGAAACAGGGGTGATGATCAGGCAGTCGCTACCAACAACATCAATGACAGTGTCGTCGGTGTCCACGATCTGCGCAATGGAGCCATCGGGTTCGGGAATGATCTCGGGATGATCCTTGTCGCCGATGCTGGGAACAAAATCCGCAGCGGAAGCAACACAGAACAGCAGGGACATACAGAATGCAATTACAGTGATCAGGGAAATAATGCGTTTCATAATATCATCTCCATTAAAAATAGTTTACAGAATTTCGGGTGCGGAAGAGAATACAGGCTTACTGCTCTCCGCTCTTGGAAGAAGGATTTTGATTGCTGTTATTCTTGGGATCGTAATGGTGGTGTGTGTAGGGCTTGTAATACTTCTTGTAGCTGTAAGCGCCAATGGAGTCGGAAGCAAAGTTGTAGACAACGCCAAGGATCTTGGACTCGATGAACTCGAACTGACCCACGGTAGCCATCAAAGCTCCGCGATTGCAGTAGTCCTGACGAACCACCAGAAGCATGCCGTCTACCTGATTTGCTACTGCCAAAGCGTCACTGACCTCACCCACAGGGGGAAGGTCCAGAAGGATGTAATCATAGGTCTTACGCAGAAGTTGAAGGGTCTTTGCCATCTTTTCGGAGCTGAGAAGCTCAACGGGGTTAGGCGGGGTCTGGCCTGCGGTAATGACGTCAAAGCTACCCTTAGACTCATTGAGAATGCATTTCTGCAACAGCTCTGTAATATTCTCCTGACCGGTGAGCCAATTGGAAAGGCCGGGAGTCTTGCGGAGCTTCATTTTCTCTGCCAAGGTGGGTCGGCGCATATCGCAGTCAATAAGGATGACCTTCTTGTTCAGCTGAGAAAGAGAATAGGCAAGATTGACAGCAGTCAAGCTCTTACCTTCACCTGCCATAGCACTGGAAAGACCGAGAACTCTTGCACCGCCTTCATCGGTGAAGGAGAACTGCAACTTGGTACGCAGGAGCTTGTAGGCTTCCGATGCAACGAAGCTGACTTCTTCACCCAGCAGAGCATCCTTGCGCTTGGCTGCGCTGTTGCTCTTATCGGCCTTTTTCCGTTCATAGCTGTAATACTTCCCCTTGGAGGGATTGAGCATATTCGGTACGGAAGCAAGAACCGGATAGCGGGTAATGGTAGTCACCATCTCCTCTGTACGGATCACTGTGTCAAACAGCAGTCTGAGAACAATGACCACTACAGCCCCCAACATAGCCAGAATAAAGCCCATGATGACATTCTTGGTGAAATTAGGTGAGCTGGGGGTGGTGGCTACTACAGCAGTATCGACCACACGTGCAGAGCTTCCCTGAAGGATGTCGGAAATACGGTTGGGAAGCAGGTGAACGATTGCACTGGCGATCCGTTCTGCTTCGTAAGGATCAGGGCTGGTAACAACCACTTCAAAAATTTCCGTTGAATTCACAGGTGCGGCGGAGATCATATCCCGTAGCTGTGCCGGAGTCATGGACAAACCTGTATAGTCTATGATATCCGTCAAGGTCGTACGTGCCTTGAGAATAACAATATAGGAGTCAACCAGACTCTTGGAGGCATTGATATCACCGGAAGTGATGCCCAAGGTCGTATCTCCGATGGACAGCTCACTGTTGTTCACATAGAACATAGCAGATGACTTGTACATGGGAGTGATGAAATAATATGTAATTACAAAGGCTAAAATCGCACCGAGGATCGATACCCCCACGATCAGCCACAGGCGCTGAAGCAGACGGTCTGCAATGCGTTTGAGATCCAGCTCAAATACGCCATTTGACTCGTTAGTTTTCTCGCCCATAAAAAACCACCTACTTTCGGACGTAATACACTAGCATACACTACAAAGTATACCACAGATGTACATAAGATGTCAACGAATATTTCCCGAATTTGTACATAAAAACAGGCTAAAAAAACAAGTGCTTCTTATGACTTCCAACAGTCTATCGGTTGACAAATCCCGCTGTGGCTGATAGAATATGTGTCATAGAACAGAAAGGAGGGATTTTGTGGATGCACAGGCCTATTTCCGTGAAATTCCGGAGTTAGCGATTGCATTTTCCGGTGGAACGGATTCTGCTTATTTGTTATATCTTGCCTCTAAATATGCCGAGAATGTTCGTGCTTACTATGTAAAAACTGAGTTTCAGCCAAGTTTTGAGCTGGAAGATGCAAAGAAGATCGCAGAATTTTGCAACGTTCCTCTGACCGTCCTTTCCCTAAGTCAGCTTTCCTGCGAGAAGATCCGCAGTAACCCGAAAAACCGATGCTATTATTGTAAAAAACGTATCCTCGTTACAATTTTACAGGAGGCTGAGAGGGACGGATTTTCCCTGCTGGCAGACGGCACGAACGCAGACGATCAAGTATCGGACCGTCCGGGCTTCCAAGCTCTCCGAGAGCTTGAGATCCGCTCCCCCCTCCGTGAACTGGGATACGGAAAAGCCATGATCCGCAGAGGCAGTTTAGAGGCCGGATTATTCACCCATAACAAGCCTGCCTACGCCTGTCTTGCCACCAGAATCCCTACAGGTGAAGAGATCACAACAGAGAAGTTACGCACTACCGAGGAAGCAGAAGGCTTCCTCAGTTCTCTGGGCTTCCTTGATTTCCGTGTGCGGATGAAAGACCGCAAAGCACAGCTCGAGCTACGACAGGAGCAGTTCCATCTGTACTATTCCCACGAGGAAGAGATCCTGAATAAGCTCAAGGCCTTATATCCACAAGTATCCCCCCATTTGGAGGTTAGACCATGAACGAGATCAAGGAGATCCTTCAACAAGTGAAGGAGGGCACGGTATCTGTAGACGATGCTGTGCAAATGCTCAAGCTCCAGCCCTTTGAGGATCTGGGTTATGCAAAAGTAGATCACCACAGAAAGGTTCGGCAAGGTGCCGCCGAGGTGATATACGGTGGGGGAAAGACCCCGGAACAGATCGTTGGCATTGCTAAAAACATGCTGGAAAATAAACAGGCTACCATTCTCATCACCAGACTGGAAGAGGCCTCTGCTCTGCAGATCCAAGAGGAGCTTCCCCTGCAATATCACAAGCTGCCAAAAATCGGTATTATCGGAAATATGCCTCAGCCTTCCGGCTTGGGAAAAATTCTGGTCATGACCGGGGGCACAAGCGACATTCCCGTGGCCGAGGAAGCGGCACTGACGGCAGAGGTTCTGGGAAATGAAGTTCTGCGACTGTATGACGTTGGTGTTTCCGGCATCCACCGTCTGCTGTCCCATATGGAGCAGATCATGTCTGCCTCCGTGATCATTGCTATTGCAGGTATGGAAGGAGCCCTTGCCAGTGTCATCGGAGGACTTGCAGACTGTCCCATTATTGCCGTTCCCACAAGTGTGGGTTACGGTGCGGCCTTTGGAGGTCTTGCGGCTCTACTGTCCATGCTCAACTCCTGCGCCAGCGGTGTAGGTGTGGTAAACATCGACAACGGCTTCGGTGCGGGTTATCTGGCCGCCATGATCAATCATATGGAGGAAAAGAAATGAGAAGTCTGTATTTCGATTGTTCTATGGGTGCGGCGGGAGATATGCTGGTAGCCGCCTTAACTGAGCTACTCCCCGATCCCCGGGGATTTTTGCAGGAGCTGGAAGGGCTGAATATCCCCGGCGTGAAGGTCAGCATCTCCCCTTCCGTCAAATGCGGGATCAAGGGCAGTCACTTTTCTGTCACTGTCCATGATGGGGAGGAAGACGAGGAGCTTCACGAACATCACCATCATCACGATTTTTGCCATAGCCATGAGCATCACAGTCACGGAGATCTTCATGAGATCTATCACAGGATCCAACACCTTCCCGTATCTCCGGAAGTGGCAAAGGATATCCTTGAGGTGTACGAGCTACTGGCAGAAGCCGAGAGCAAAGTCCACGGTGTTCCTATTTCTCAGATCCATTTCCATGAGGTTGGAAGTCTGGACGCCCTTACAGACATTACCGCCGTGTGTATGCTGATCCACAAATTAGCTCCTCAAAGGATCTATGCCTCTCCCATCCATGTTGGTAGCGGTCAGGTAAAGTGTGCCCATGGCTTACTTCCCGTCCCTGCTCCTGCAACGGCGGAAATTCTGAAAGGCATTCCTATTTACGGTGGCAGTATCCAAAGTGAGCTGTGCACTCCCACAGGGGCGGCACTGCTGAAGCACTTTGTGGACAAGTTCTGCCCCATGCCTCCTCTGACTCCTTTAGGCATCGGTTACGGCATGGGCAAAAAGGACTTCCCCGCTGCAAACTGCGTCCGTGCCATCCTCGCCCAAGAGGAAGATACCAAAGAAACCGTGGTGGAGCTATCGTGCAACCTGGATGATATGAGTCCGGAGCATTTGTCCTTTGCTACACAGCTTCTCATGGAGGAAGGTGCTTTGGATGTATACACCACAGCCATCGGCATGAAGAAAAACCGCCCCGCTACACTCTTGTCCGTCTTATGCAAGGAGGAGGATAAGGAAAAGCTGGTTGCATTGATGTTCCGCCACACCACTACCTTGGGTATCCGGGAGCAGAGCCTCATTCGCCATATACTGGATCGCATAGTGGAAAAAGTAGACAGCCCCTTGGGAACAGTCAGAAGAAAATACTCCTACGGCTACGGATCGGAGCATAGGAAATATGAGTTCGAGGATCTGGCAGAGCTTTCCAAGGAGCATAGTCTCTCCTTGCAGGAGGTACTGGATCAGCTCCCCTGAATTTTATAACACAAAAGGATCTCCCCATTTCAGCAGGGAGATCCTTTTCTTATACTTTCTTTGCAGTTGTTCTCTTTTTTCTTCCCTTTGCAGGGGGCTTTATTCCTTTCTCCGCAGGCGGATAGATCACTCGCTCTTGGAAAACGGCGGCTGTACGGGCAGGAAGGTACAAAACAAGATAATTCTTACCGTCCACATACTGAGTGGGATACTTCATATCTGCAATGCGATCCCAACCGCCGAATTGACCGGAATCCGTAGAAAGACAAAGTGTATATTCTCCCGGCTCGGGAACGGGAATATAGACATTCTCCGCAGAGCGTTCTCCGTGGAAATTAAAGGCAAAGACACGACCCTTACGGTAAAATGCCAGAAGCTGATGTTCCCTGTGGCACAGAAGAAGGTCTCCCATACGCTGATCAAAGAGACAGGCTTCCTTGGTCATGACGATCATATTGCGGTCAAAGGCATTCAGCCAGTGATATTTCAGATCGGGATTTTCCATCAAACTCCACTGACGGCGACAGTAGTGGAAGCTCCAATTGTTCCCCTCTCTGGGAAAGTCGATCCATTCCGGATGTCCGAATTCATTGCCCATGAAATTCAAATAGGCCTCTCCTCCCGCGCCGAGGGTCAGGAGACGGATCATCTTATGCAGTGCCACCGCACGGTCAATGACAGGACTGTGACAATCCTTGCACATTTCCGTATACATTGCTGAGTCTGCCAAACGGAACATGAGTGTCTTATCCCCCACCAGTGCCTGATCGTGACTCTCAACATATGCCACCGTATTCTCTCCGGGTCTGCGGAGGCACATTTCACGCCAGAGGTCAAAAACGTCCCACTGTTCGTCGGTCTTTTCCTTCAAGGTGCGGATCCAAAGATCCGGCAGTCCCATACCCAGACGGTAGTCAAAGCCAATGCCTCCCTGTGCAATGGGAAGGCACATTCCCGGCATGCCGGACATAACAAATACAACAGCCAGAGCCTTAGGGTTGACTTGACGGATCAGTTCATTGGCAAGCTGAAGATAGGTAATGGCCTCAGCATGGGTGTTGGGAGAAAAATATTTGCCGTCATGGTCAAAGGAAGTTCCGAGACCGTGATCGTGGTAAAGCATGGAAGTCACACCGTCAAAACGGAAGCCGTCAAAGTGATATTCTTCCATCCAGAATTTCAAGTTGCTGAGGAGGAAGTGGAGAACTTCCGTCTTTCCGTAATCGAAGCACTTTGTTCCCCATGCGGGATGATCTCCCTTTTCTCCCCCGTGGAAAAACTGCCATGTGGTGCCGTCAAAGCAATTGATACCCTCTGCGGTATTCTTCACCGCATGGGAATGGACAAGATCCAGAAGAACACGGATGCCCATATCATGGGCCTTATTCACAAGATATTTCAGATCCTCCCCTGTTCCGAACCAGGAGGAGGCGGCATAAAAATTAGACACCTGGTATCCGAAAGAGCCGTAATAGGGATGCTCCATTATGGCCATAAGCTGGATGGCGGTATAGCCTGCCTGCTGAATTTTGGAAAGGGTGAGATCCGCAAATTCCCGATAAGTACCCACCCGTCCTTCCTCCTGTGCCATGCCTACATGGGCCTCATAAATCAGCAAGGGCTCTTGAGCCCGGAAGTCCCGATCTGTCCACGGGAACAGTTTGTGATTATCCACCACCTCACAGGTAAAGGTGAAATTCTTGGGATCTTGTACCACACGACGGGCGTACAGGGGAATATGCTCCGATCGTCCCCGGACACTGTCTACCACAGTCTTGATCTTACAGCCTTCCCAGAGGGCATTATCCCCTTCCAGAATCAGCTCCCAATTGCCGTGATCCAGTCGGCGCAGAGGGTGGCTGTTTGGATTCCAGTGGTTAAACTCTCCCATGAGAGACAGGCGATGAGCGGCAGGGGCCCATTCCCGATAGATCCAGCGTCCCTTCTCATGATGGATGCCGTAATATTGGTGGGCATTGGCAAAGTCATACAGGCTCTGTCCCTTCGAAAGGATGCGCGCCTTGGTTTCCCTATATCGATCCATACGGCTATAGATATAAGAAGCGTAGGGCTCTAATTGTGGATTCCATTGCAGGATCTGATACATAAAACAGCCTCCTTCGTCCTTAAAGCAGGACGGGTGTACAGGTTTTTTATCATTATATCAAAAAACAAGACGGAAATAAAGTCTTAGATTTTGGAAATTCCCTATCTTTGTAAAAAAAAACGAAGATCCCCCAAGGAGACCAAGCTCCTTGAGGGATCCGGAATGGAAATTTTTACTGTTGCTCAGGATGAAAAAACAATATTGGCAAGGGTATGGTAGCAAAAACCATCCGTACCGTCTGTTCCCACCCAGTACTCAGAACAGCCTCCGAGGAACCAACCTTCCAATGCATAGTCCTTCATTTCAAAGGGAGCATCATCGTCAGTCAGAACACATTGCTGGTCTGCGTGTCCGATATGGATACCGCAGGAGGTTAAACTCTGAGTCAGGGCAAATCTTTCCATATAAAGAGTAGGTTTCACATAAAGTTTCTTCATAGGAGTATCCTTTCTCTCGTTCGATTTGTGTTATAACATCATAATTTTGATTTAGGATCATGGGAGCTTCGGGACAGAGGGACTGCCCCGAGGCTTCCCTTAGTTCAGATCCTAAGACTCCTCAGAAATCAGGAGTTAATTCCCGGACATAGTGCTCAGGAAGTAAGCATTGGTAGAGTCGCCGTAGCGCATCATTGCCATGAGGAGATTGTACAGATTCTTGTCACAGCCTTCTCTGGAGGTCTGGCTTGCGGCATAGCTCTCGATGCTGTAGGTGACCATATTGCTGTACAGGGCTCCGTCATAGGTGAGCCATGCATTGAGGACACAGCGCATATCGGAAGCGGTGAGCTCATTGAAGGCGGCCTTCATACCGTAGATACCGTCCTGGTTGCTCAGTTCTTCGGAAAGAACAGCAGGCATGTCTACAGTCTGTTGGATGCCCATGGAGTCGGTATAGGTCACACGGAGACCAACCTTTTTGTAGTCCGCATCCTCCGGAAGCTTGGCATAGAAGTTGATGCTGACGCTGTCACGGAGGGTTAGGGTCAGACCATAGATGTTTGCGGGATAATCCGTACCGGTCATGCCCTTGTCGGTGTGGTTAGTCAGTTCGAGAACAGTGGTGGTTGCATAGGCCTGCTGAGCCTCGGTGAGCTGTGCATTTGCCAGATTTGCTTCCGTATTGTTGTAATCGGACCAGATCTGTGCGGCAGCGCCGTAGTTCAGCATATCCACCAACAGGGTCTTGAATTCATCTGCAAGACCGTCTCTTGCCAGCATGTTCATT
>JAZMZW010000164.1:0-14773 GCA_045586205.1 Faecousia sp.
GCACTATCCTCCGTGGCGGGAAAGCATGTACATGATATCATAAATCTTGGGGGTTGCACCCCCTAAAATTCAAAATTGTCCTTGACATGGGGTACACTTCACTAAGGTAGACAATGGAAATATCCAAAGTCTATTTTAGGGGGATCATACCACAGATCAAAACAGGCTGTTTTTCTTTTTTAATAAATACTCAAATCTAAAGCTTGGCTCAGTTGGGAGAGCATGCGGACACCGGCTACGCTGTTGCCACGCTTGTCCAAGGCAGGGGCGAAGGCGGCAATGCCCATTTTGTTGGGGATCACGCCCATGATGCCACCGCCTACACCGCTCTTTGCAGGGAAACCCACATGGAGGGCAAATTCCCCGGAGCCGTCATACATGCCACAGGTGGCAAGGGTGGCATTGACATATCTGGCATATTCCTTGGGGAACAGTTCCTTCCCCGTATGGGGATCTGTGCCGTGGTGGGCAAAAACATTGGCGATGTGTGCCAGCTCCTCACAGCTGACCAGAATGGAGCAGGCCTTAAAGTAGCAGTCCAGAAGCTCCTCCGCAGGATCGTCGATCATGCCGTAGGCCTTGAGCATATAGACCAAGGCGCGGTTCTTGCTTCCCGTTGCTTTCTCCGACAGGTATACCGCTTGATCCACTTCCGGCTCACGAGTGCCTGCCAAGGTTCGGGTAAGCTCTAAAAGGCGTGTGAAGCGTTCTTCATAGTTTGCCCCATGAATCAGGGTACACAGCGCAATGGCGCCGGTGTTGATCATGGGGTTAATATGGGCTCCCGTCAGGGCTTGGTCGCTGTAGTTGAAGGCATCAAAGGGCTTTCCCGTAGCCTCCACACCTACCAAAGCACGAACCTTGTCCGCACCGCTGTCCATAAGTGCCAGAAGCAAAATCACGGGCTTAATGATACTCTGCATGGTGAATCTGTCATAGCAGTCCCCCGCACAGTAGCCTTCCCCTGTATGAGAAACCACATAAAGCCCCACCTTCTCGGGATCTGCAACCGCCAACTGAGGAATATAAGTCGCAACCTTTCCCAAGGAAGTGTATTCCCTGCAATCTTCTACGATTTGTTTTAACAGTTGATCCATATGACCCACGACCTTTCCATCTTTGATATAAGCGTTCTCAGAACCAATATGCCTTCATTTTGCTCAAAAATTCTTCCGTTACGGGGTAGCCGGAGCTGTCACCCATTACGGAATCGACTCCGCAGTAGGGACAAAGAGCGGTTTCCCCGCCCTTGTCCGGGATCCATTCGGTGATCTCTTGAGGGAAAAAGATCCACAGACAATAAAAGCATCCACACCCCGTGGAGTTCTTAAGCTCCTCTTTGTTGCTCAAAGTATGGGTATGTGCATCAAACACCTTCTTATGCTCCATAGCCCCCATCTCCCTTACTCCATAGATATATTCGTAATTATACCACAACAAAAAACTTTTCGAAAGAGGCAAAATTGTTCCCAGCCAAATCCTTATACCACTGTGACAGCCCCTTCCTTTTTTGTAATTACCCCTGTTCGTAAAGCTGCTTGAGTGCTTTGTAAAGGATTCTGCCTTCCTCATCAGAGTGGTAAAAACTTAATCACTTTTTGATTAAATATTATTGACTTTTTTGAGTAAACAGTGGTATAATCCTAACAGGACAGGGGACGGTTTGCGTGAACCCTCTTAAAAAGTGAGGGCTAAAAAAGCGCAAACTACCCCTGTCCTGCATGTTAATGTTTAGACGAATCAAAGAAATTGTAATTTAACTGGCCATAGTATTTTTCTATGTACCCCAAAATTTTACCACCCTCTTTTTTTTCGTCAAGACGTATCGAAAAGAGTTTACCGCATATCCAATCGCTGTAGAATCCTTTATCTTTGATGTAGCCACTTGCGTCCGGTCTATATATGGGAGCATCTTTTGTTGTAAACATTAGGGTTTTGGGACGACCTCTCTCCCCTGTCTGTTGATACACAAGCATGATATCTTTTATTTCGTTCCACATAGTCCTACGATAACAAATTCCTAACAATCTATGTTGAATACCATCTGTATCAAAAAAATAATATTTCCCATATACAAAAGCAAACACAAAATTGATTACCGCACAAAATACAATAAACACCTTCACAGATAGCATGCCATCAAACTTATCCCATATTCCCAGCAATAGTTCTATTATACCAAAAACTGCAAAGAAAAGAGCAGTACCAAAGTGAGATATCCGCAAATTCTATTCGCCTCCCTTGTAGTTATCGTAGAGATATAAGAGTTCTGCTCGTAACAGTATTCTTCATAGGTAAGGACCGCTGTTCCTTATTGCTTTTATTACTCTTAAAAAACAGGGGATGTTCTGTGTCCTGTCTAACCTTTTTGTTTTCAAAACGGCAGAATTGTCTAATTTACGAGAATAAACCAAACTTTTAAAACCAAGACAGAGAACCGTCCCCTGTCCTGAAAAGATCCTGCTGTTCTTTCGCGGAACAGCAGGATCGGGAAAACAAAGCCTTCAGGATGTCACATTCGTCACAGTCCCCGTGGGCTCATTGGGGGGTCACGCTTCAAGCGGTATCATGCTGTGTATCGGGTACCCAAGGGGAATTTTATGCGGAAGCTTCGGGTACCTTGATATTCCGAACAAAGCGCATGAGGATGGTTGCCACCTGTGCTCTGGTTGCACCCTGATCGGGAAGGAGCTGTACCACACCGCCGACGCTGCTGCCTTGGATCAGACCTTCAGCAACTGCCCACTGCACGCCGTCCTTTGCCCAAGAGCTGAGCTTGTCAAGGTCGGGGAAATCCAGACTGTCTCTCTTGGAGGTATCTGCCCCCAGTTTGTTGGCGTAGCGGTAGAGGATGGTCGCAAGCTGTTCTCTGGTAATGGTGCCGTCGGGAGCAAATTTGCCCTTGCCCATACCGTTGACGATCTCGTTTTTTGCTGCCCAGGTGACAGCTTCGGAATACCAGATCCCCTTGGGCACATCTTCAAACACGGGTTCATAGGCAACACTTTCTCCGCTGTAGCGGTAGAGAACGGTCACCAGCATAGTACGGGTCATCACATCATTGGGAGCGAAGCGATCCTTTGCCACACCGTTAAACAGCCCCCGATCCACAGCGAACTGTACAGCACTGCAGAACCAGTCTTTCTCGGAAATATCCGTAAAGGTGTCGAATACACGGGGGCTGAGCCAAGTACGCTCTTCCCGCATGGCACCGCAAAGCTCGCAGGTGTAACGGGTCACGCCGTTGCTGTCCTCGGTGGGCTGAGAAAGAACCTCGGTCTTCACGCTGTGACCGGTAGAACCCACACAGATCTCTACGGGGATGCTCACCTTGGCTTGGTCAATGGACATGGTCAGAGTAGTCCAGCCGATGTCAAGCCCGCTGATCTCCAGCAAGCCTTGGACATCGTAAGCATACAAATAGGCATCATCGTAGGAAAGCTTCAGATCAGATTGAGTAGTGCACTGATCGGGCGTGGCATTTACTGCAAAATAATCAACACTCTCTAACTCAATGCAGATCTTGTTCAGGATCGTTCCGCTGAAGAAATCTCCCCCGGTACGGGATTCTCGCAGAGTCAGACCGGTAGCAGGCTGAGGGGTGTCAAAAATCTTTGCGTTAAACTCAATCAGGGTATCCTCTTGGATATATGCCTGATCCCCGCTATACAAAACGGTAAAATAGACCACGGTAAAATCGCTGTAGCCGGTTTCTGCATAGCCATCCCATTCCAGAACCAATTCCTCTATGCAGTCTTCCTCCGGAATCTGCTCGGCATAGTAAGCAAGGGGCTCTTCTTCCATATCGGAGCCCTTGGGATAGATGGCTACGAAGAAATATTCATTGGCATTGTCGTTGCAGTACAGAAGATTGCGCAGATACAAAACTTCTCCCCTGACTGCAGAGGGAGTCTGTACCAGAGGAGCAAGGCAAAGGAAGCCGGGCGCATTACGTCTGGTGGCGGACTTTTCCACTCCGGTCTCCACGGCCTCACGGCTTGCAAGCTTCAGCATGGGAAGCTCCTCTTCCGCAACGGTAGCAAGTGCCCGCTGTGCAAGAGACTCTGCCAAGTTCGTGGGAGCCCCCATGGCAAAGGCCGTACACAGACTGCACAGGAGAGCCAGGGTCAATAAGAGGGATAAGAAACGTTTCATTGTGATTTCCTCCTTTTATTTTTGATGTTTATATTCTAACACATTCGTGCAGCTATGTCAATACATTCCTCGCTAAATTCCGATCTCTGCGAGGGGATCAGGTTTTAGCCGTAACAACGCACTAACGACAGAATTATCTAATTTGCAAGAATAAATCGAACTTTTGAAACCAAGACAGAGACCGTCCCCTGTCCCGTTTTCTCTCCTTTCGCCTTCGGCACCTTCCTCATCAGAGGAAGGCACGAACTTGAAAGCCCCTACCTGCGAAAATAATACTTCACATCACTGATAGCTCCTGCATCATCCATCATTGATGGTTGACGAAGGCGCTACAGGGACGGATAAATGGCGTATAAGCGCACATATTAACCGTAGGGCAAGCTGCCCTCAGCTTGCCGTCCGCGAAGCGGTAGACTTGTGTGGCTTCCAACACAGCACAAAGCGGGTAGTTCCAACATGAGAACGACCTGCGGTACAAGTTTTCGGTTCCTGCACCGGCAAGCCGGGGTAGCGAAGCGGAGGACACGGAAGTGAATGACAGTCCGGTGGACTGTCATAGCCGTGTCCTGACCGAGCCGCAGCGAGACCGGCTTGTCCTACGACCGGTGAGCACGGATCACATAGATCGTTGTGTATCTACACTTCCTGATTTATGGAACAGCTTGCCAATCCTGCCGTAGGGACGTCCCTCCCGGGGCGTCCCTACAAAAAAAGTCTGAAAGCTTGTGCTACAACAGGCTGACAAGCTGAAAGTTGTTCGTGTCTATGCTCATACAAGTCCTTTGCTTTATCTGTAGCATTTCTAATCATTTCGGAAGAAATACGGTCCGCAATCGCTCTCGTGGGTGCGGACATAGGCCCGGTGGCCTTTGGTATCAAAGATGTACACATCGGCTCGTATGAATGAGTAGTCTACATTCAAATCTTCCGCAGTTAGGAGATCGGCGTTTTCGATCCGCCAGGCTTCATCGGTGCATTGAAAAAGTAAATAGCTGACAGGGGCAAATGCCCCTGTCAAATTTTTTATGCCGCCGCATCAAGCATGTTCTCGATGAAGATGCCGTAGCCTTGGGTAGGGTCGTCGATGAGGACATGGGTGACGGCACCGATGAGCTTGCCGTCTTGGATGATGGGACTGCCGGACATGCCTTGGACGATGCCACCGGTGGCTTCCAGGAGAGCAGGATCTGTGACCTTGATCAGTAGATTGCGGTCATGCTCCTCCGTGTTGTAGATCTGTTGGATGCGGATGGAATAACTCCGCACCTCCTGCCCGTGGACGGTGGAACGGATCTGTGCAGGGCCTGTATGCACCTGTGAAGACTCCGCCACGGGAATGGGTGTATTTTCCACAGGTGTCATTGTCCCGAATATCCCACGGGAGGTGTTCCGCAGTACCTGCCCACAGCTTTCCTTGCTACAGACAGCCCCCTGCAAGGCTCCGGGTGTGCCTACCTTTCCCCGTGTGACGGATGCCACCTCCGAGGTCAGCACCTTACCTCCCCTGAGAGGGAGCAAAGCGCCCTGCTCCCCTCCGCTGACTCCGTGTCCCAGAGCCCCGAAGGTACCGTCTTCCTGTTCATAATAGGTGACTGTGCCGATACCGTCCAGATGGTCACGGACATAGATCCCCAGTCTCCAGCCCGTTTCTGCGGCAATGGGGGACAGACGGATATCCCGTTCCTCCCCGTTTCTTGAAATTGTCAAGATGATGGGTCTGCCTCCCGCAAGCTTTACAGCAGAGGTCAGATCCTCCACCGTGGAGATCTCCTTTCCGTCCGCATAGCGGATCAGATCCCCACAGCGCAAGCCCGCACGGGCAGGCGGATCTTCAGCCAGCTCCACCACACTGACGCCGTCCAGTTGCAGTTCCAAGCCGATGGTATTGCCTCCGGGGATCAGGGTCTCCGGCACAGCCGCCCCTGCCACAGTCCGAAGCAAGCCCAGCAGAAGCACCATGGACAGCAGTCGTGTTGAAAATTTTCCCATAGTTCACTCCCCCTTCGTTCGGGAAATCCCGTGGGCTTATGATGCCACAAAAGGAGCAAAACTTCACTAACAATTCCTTGCTGTTATGGAATGTATCTGTCACAGATCCATGCAGAAATCGTAGAGGGGCTTCCATGCCAGGAGTGTCTTGCGGACTTTTTGAGCAAGGTCGGGGGAATACAGACCCTCGTCCGGGGGACAGTCTGCCATGGCAAACATATTTTTCAAAGAGAAATAGGGAGCTAAACGGGGATCATCGCAGGCCTTGGGACGGGCGTAGGAGTCCCCGGTGAGCTTGAGACCGCTTTCCTTCTCCGCCTTGCGAACGATGGAGAGAAATTCCTCTCCGTGATCCTTCAGCTTAATACGGAAGGCCTCCATAGTTGCCGCCTTGGGATGGATAAAGAGGAAGCCAAAGCGGTAGCCCTCCGGCCGTACCTCGAAGCACAGACCGGGATTTTCCAGCCAGGACTGTCCCCCTCTGCGGACGCAGAACCAGAGGCTCTCCTTATAAAATGTAGTGGGATGCATACGCATATCCCGATAAATACGGGACAAATGAAGCTTGCTCCCGTCGGAGCCGTCAAAATCCTGTGCCACCTCTGCGGCAAGTGCCTTCATAGGCTTGAGCAAATAAGTCTCGTATTCCTGCTTATGCTCCGTAAACCAGGGGCGATTATTGTTAAAGCGGATCCCCCATAGAAAATCAATGGTTTGAGGGGAAAAGCCCTGAAATCGGTCCATAAAAATTGCCTCTTTTCTTTGTTCTATTTTCTCTTATACTTATTTCTAATAAAACGGATTAACCGTTTTATTATGCCAACCGTAAGCGGCATGGCGGCAAAGCCGCCAAGAAATGCCGTGTAATACTGTTCTTGCCGCCGAAGGCTAAGCAGGATATTCATCCTGCAATAAAATAGTTTTCAAACTATTTTATCAAGAAACAGTATTATTATACCTTCTTTTATGCTCCAAGGCAAGACGGAAAAATTTTTTAAAAAAGCTCTTGACAAATAAGCATTTGTATGGTACTATAAATATGTGCTTAGCAAACAATTGTTAAGGGAGGTAAGCAAATGACCGAAAGAGAGCGTCAGATCCTGGAATGGATCAAAGCGGATCCCATGATCTCTCAGGACAAGCTGGCAGAGAAGGCGGGCATCACCCGTTCCTCCGTTGCCGTTCATATTTCCAACCTGATGAAGAAGGGCTTCATCGCCGGCAAGGGCTACGTCCTGCGCTCCGGTATCTACGCTGTAGTGATCGGCGGTGTGAATATCGACATCGGCGGTCGTTCCTTCTGTCCCTTAGTTGCCAAGGACTCCAACCCCGGAAAGGTCACCACCAGTCTGGGTGGTGTGGGCAGAAACATCGCCCACAACATGAGACTTTTAGGTGTAGACGTACGGATGCTCACCGCATACGGCGACGACATCTACGGACAGCAGATCGCAAGCTCCTGCACGGAACTGGGTATCGACGTGAGCAACGCCCTGCAGATCCCCGGTGGCACAACGCCTACCTACCTCTTCCTCAACGATGCGGACGGAGATATGGCTCTGGCCCTGTCCGACATGGAGATCTGTGAGCGGATCACTCCCGCATACCTGTCCAATCACCTGAACCTAATCAACAACGCCCGTCTGGTAGTCATTGACACCAACATCCCTGAGGAAAGCATCCGCTTCCTTGCCGAGCGTTGCACCGCACCGATCTTTGCAGATCCCGTTTCCACCGCCAAGGCTACAAAGCTGAAGGACATTCTGGGCAAGCTCCACACCTTTAAGCCCAACAGAATGGAAGCGGAGCTTCTCACCGGCATCTCCATCACCGATGAAGAAAGCCTGCGCAAGGCCGCACAAGCCCTCATCGACACGGGCATGGAGAGAGTTTTCATCTCCCTTGGCACAGACGGAGTTCTTGCCGCCGACCGTGAGAGAATGGTCAAAGTCCCCTGCTTCAAGGCCACCATGCGCAACGCAACCGGCGCCGGAGATTCCTTCATGGCAGCCCTCGCATGGGCCTATCTGGAGGAAAGCGATCTGGAAACCGCCGCAAAGTCTGCCACCGCTGTGGCAGCAATGGCCATCGAGTCCGAAGAAACCATAAACCCTGCGATCTGCGCCGAAGCTGTGCGTAATCGCTTACACACTAACTAATATAATTATTTGGAGGAAATCATCATGCTGAACAAGTACCTGGACATTAAGCCCGAAGTCGCCGAAGCTCTGGCAGCCGGCAAGCCCGTTGTTGCTCTGGAATCCACCATCATTTCCCATGGTATGCCCTATCCCCAGAACGTCGAAACCGCTCTGGCAGTTGAGAAGATCGTCCGTGAGCACGGCGCTGTTCCCGCTACCATCGCTGTCATCGGTGGCCGCCTGAAGGCCGGTCTGACCGCTGAAGAGATCGAGTACTTCGGCAAGAAGGGTCTGGATATCGCAAAGGCTTCCCGTCGTGACCTGGCAGTTCTGTGCGCTCGTGGCGAAGACGGCGCTACCACTGTTACCACCACCATGATGATCGCTCATATGGCAGGCATCAAAGTTTTCGCAACCGGCGGTATCGGTGGCGTACATCGCGGTGCTGAGACCACCATGGACATCTCCGCTGACCTGGAAGAGCTGGCACAGACCCCCGTTATGGTCGTCTGCGCAGGTGCAAAGTCCATCCTTGATCTGGGCCTGACTCTGGAATATCTGGAGACCCACGGTGTTCCCGTCATCGGCTACGAGACCGAGAAGCTTCCCGCATTCTTCACCCGTGACTCCGAGTTCAACGTTGACTACCGCATGGACAGCCCCGCTGAGATCGCAAAGGCATTCAAGGTTCAGAACGAAATGGGCCTGCCCGGTGGCATGCTGGTTGCCAACCCCATCCCCGTAGAATACTCCATGGACTCCAAGGTTATCTCCGCCGCCATCGATCAGGCTGTGGCAGAAGCTGAGGAAAAGGGCATCCATGGCAAGGAGACCACTCCCTTCCTGCTGGCAAGAGTCACCGAGCTCACCGGCGGCAACAGCCTGGAATCCAACATCCAGCTGGTATTCAACAACGCTCGCCTGGCCGCAAAGACCGCCGCTGCATACTGCGAAGCTTAATTTCTAAAATCCATTCTCCTTTGCAAATAAAAGGCACAGTGCTTCCCCCCAAAGAGGCACTGTGCCTTTTTGTAATGGTATACCTTCTGTATGAATGTTTCGCCTACGGCGATCGCTTTGATATGAAACAAGCAAATTTCAGTTTATCGAACTATTTGCCGATCAGCACAAGCCACTTGCCTCTCCCTTTGGGAGAGGTGCCCGAAGGGCGGGGAGGGTCGTAGGGGGTGACGATAAGATGCTATTTCTCGAAGCACAGTAGGTAGCAATTTGTGCTTACTTCGGAACCCGGTTCTTGACTATACTGCCTACTGCCCTCTCAGTCGCCTTCGGCGATAGCTCCCCCGAAGGGGGAGCCAAGTGGCTTGTGCTAACTTGATAACGGTTAGATAAACTGAAATTTACAGGTATGACAAAGGCAAATAAAAGTTGCAGACCCACGGCGTGGCGGAATATGATCCGGCACAGGCTAACGGAACATAACAGCTGTCAATAGGGAACAGCCGAGTCGGATATGGTCGAGAGTAGACTTGTATCATATTCCTCCACTGCGTGGGAGTAGGCAGTAAGTATAGAAGTACAAGCTTCCGATCATCGACATGTAACAGGGAAACGACACGGAGGCCGGGAGAGGAGGCCGGAGGAGAGGGTGGCTTTTTTCGGGGTAGAAGGGAACGATGTTATAAAGGGTAACGAAAGAAAAACCGGTCAGCGCCTCTCCTCCGGTCGCTTCTTTGCTTACTTTCTTGTCGACACAAGAAAGTAAGGCCTCCCGGCAGGGGGCACAGTGATTCAGAGGCAACAAGGTAACCGTATATCAACGCAACAAGGTCATTCAGACCCTGCAAGCCAGGAAGCTAATTTAGAAGGATACAAGTTTCTGCATCAACCATCAATGATCGGCCCTACATATTCTTACGATTTCTTATGCGAAATTGGGACTGCCAACAGCGGGCGGACAGGGTCGTCCGCCCCTACAGAAGCGTGTTTAAAACTCCTCGATAAACTGAAATTTGCGAATGGGGGTAATTTTCCATTGTCAATTGTCCATTCCGTAATTCATTATCCGTCACCCCGACACTGTCCCCTTTCCACTGTCAACTTGCCGGAGTCGGTGGGGAAGAAACTTCTTGTATTTTCTGCGGATCTCGTGTATAATATAAGGTACTTCAATTTCGGAGGTTTGATTATGGCTTTACAACATAGACCGGAGGCTTATTTGGTTCCCGGAAAACATATTCATCTGGTAGGCATCGGCGGAGTTTCCATGCGTCCTTTGGGTCTGGTACTCAGAGGCATGGGGCTGTGGGTCACAGGCTCGGATATGAATTCCTCTGTATCCACGGACGAGTTGATCTCCAAGGGGATCACCGTTTACATCGGCCATCGGGCTGAGAATATCCAAGGGGCAGACTGCATCATCCGCACTGCCGCCGCCCGTAACGACAATCCGGAGATCGCCGCCGCCCGTGCCGCAGGTATCCCTGTATTCGAGCGTGCTCAGGCTTGGGGCGTTCTTATGAGAGAATACAAAAACGCCCTGTGCATTGCAGGTACTCACGGAAAAACCACCACATCTTCCATGGCTACCCATATTTTTATGGAAGCACAAAAAGATCCCACCGTCATGATTGGCGGTGCTTTGCCCCTGCTTGGCGCAGGTCACCGTGTAGGTCAGGGAGAAACCATCATTATGGAAAGCTGTGAATACTGCAATTCCTTCCTGAATTTCTACCCCACAGTGGCTGTGATCAACAACATCGAGGCAGATCATCTTGACTTCTTCAAGGATCTGGAGGATGTGCAAAATTCCTTCCGTCGTTTTGCCTGTCTCGTGCCTCAAACGGGCTATGTCATTGCCAACGGGGATGACGAAAATACCGTTAAGGCTCTGGAGGGTCTGCCCTATCTCAGCTTCGGTCTGGAGCAGGGTCGGGACTTCCGGGCAGAGAATATTTCCCCGGACTATTCCTCCTTTGACATTCTGACAAAGGGCAAGCTCTACTGCCATGTGGATCTGGCAGTAAACGGAAAGCATAATGTTTACAACGCTCTGGCCGCCTCCGCTTCCGCCTACGTCATGGGTGTTGAGGGCGAGGCCGTCCGCCGTGGTCTGGCAAGCTTCACGGGAGCAGGCAGACGCATGGAGAAAAAGGGTGTCTTCCAAGGAGCAGATGTGTATGACGACTATGCCCACCATCCCAGCGAGCTCCACTCTCTGTTGGAGTCCGTCAGACTCCGTGGCTACAAACGAGTGATCCTCGCCTTCCAGCCCCACACCTATTCCCGTACCAAGGCTCTGTTTACCGAGTTTGTAGAAGAGCTGAAAAAGGCCGATGTGCTCCTGCTGGCAGAAATCTATGCCGCCAGAGAGCAGAACTTGTACGGCATTTCCTCTGCGGATCTGGCCGCAGAGATCCCCGGTGCCATGTATTTCGAAACCCTTCCCGAGGTCACTGCCCAGTTGCGCAGTCTTGCCCGTGAGGGGGACCTGATCCTCACCGTAGGCGCAGGTGACATTTTCAAGGCAGGAGAGGCTCTGCTGACCTGAGTTCCTCCCCGAAATCCATTACTACAAGGAGTTTTTCTATGATCAAACGAGAGCTCTGTCAACGGGTCCTGCACTGTGCTTTGTCCACAGGTGCAGACTATGCAGAAATTTTTGCTCAGAACAGTCTGAGTCACAGCATTAATATGATCGCAGATCGGGTGGAAACCATCAACGACACCGTCATTGCCGGTGCGGCAGTCCGTGTATACAAGGGCCTGCGCAGTGTCATGGCCACAACCGTAGATACGAGTGAGGAGGGTCTCCTCCGTTGTGCCCGAAAAGCCGCCGATGCACTTGGCGAAGGCACTGCCCAAATGGACATCGTTCTCCGGGAGCGGAGATTCGGTGACATCCATCCCATTGTCATCTGCCCCGGCAGTGTAGGCAACGGAGAAAAAATCACCATCCTGAAGGAAGGCTATTTTGCCGCCAAGGACTATTCCCCCGCCATTACACAGGTTTCTGCCACCCTGCTGGATGTGGATCACAATATCCTTATTGCCAATACGGAAGGCATCTATACCCAAGACCGTCAGATCCGTACCCGTCTGTCCATTCAGGCTGTGGCAGAGCTGAACGGAGAGACCCAGACCGGTAGCTTCAACCCCGGCAGACGCATGGGGCTGGAAATGTTCGAGCCGTGGGCATCCGTGCCGCCAAGCAGGCTGTTACCATGGTCAAGGCCGGCTACTGCCCCGCCGGAGTCATGCCCGTTGCCATTGACAACGGCTTCGGCGGTGTGATCTTCCATGAGGCCTGCGGTCACTCTCTGGAGGCTTCCGCAGTGGCATACGGACGCAGTCAGTTCGCAGGCAAGCTGGGACAGAAGATCGCCAATGAGAAGGTCACCGCCATTGATGACGGCACGATTCCCAATGCTTGGGGCTCTATCAACATTGACGATGAAGGCACTCCCGCACAGAAGAATGTCCTCATCGAAAACGGCATCCTCAAGTCCTATATGATCGACAAATTCAACGGCAGACGCATGGGCATGGCCTCCACAGGCAATGCCCGCCGTCAGAGCTACAGCTATACCCCCACCTCCCGTATGACCAACACCTACATTGCCCCCGGCACAGATCGGAACGAGGATATTATTGCCTCTATGGAATACGGTCTGTATGCCAAGGATATGGGTGGTGGCTCTGTCAATCCCCTGACGGGTGAATTTAACTTCAGTGTCCGTGAGGGCTATCTTGTCCGTAACGGTGAGATCTGCGAGCCTGTCCGTGGCGCAAGCCTTGTTGGCAAGGGCAGTGATGTTATTATGAACATCGACATGGTAGGTAGCGATCTGGATATGGGACAGGGCATGTGCGGTTCTTCCAGTGGCTCTGTTCCCACCAATGTGGGTCAGCCTCTGATCCGTGTATCCTCCATCACCGTCGGTGGCAGATAAGGAGGGAATGTCATGACTTATCAGGAATTTAAAGAAGCTGTGATCCGTGAGGCCGAGGCTCTGAGTATCACAGACTATGAAATTTATTATCAAACAGAGGAAAGCACCTCTGTCAGTGCCTTCCGCCATGAAATCAACCAGTTCACCGCCTCTGTAGAGGGCGGTCTGTGCTTCCGCTGTATTGCACAGGGTCGCATGGGCTATGCCGCTACGGAAGCCCTAAACGAAGAACAGGCACAGCGGATCGTCCGCACAGCCTATAACAATGCTCTGGCTCTGGAAACCGCAGATCCCGTATTTCTGGTTGCAGGGGGACAGAGCTATGAAAAGCTCCCCCAAGAAAGCTACGCACTTCCCACAACGGAAGAACTGATCCAAAAGGTTCTGGATACTCAGGAGGAGCTGTATGCCTCCGATCCCAGAGTGGTAGACGGTTGCTCCACCCGTGGTATATCCGTTGCCGCAGAGCTTGCCATTTACAACTCCAAGGGCTTGGATCTGAGCTACCGCAACAACATGGCGGCCGTTTTGGTAGGCTCCGTTGTGTCCGACGGTGAAGAAAAGGAAAACGACTACCGGATCAAGGTTGGGAAATTGCAGGACACCGATTCCAAGGCACTTTCCGAAAAGGCTACAAAGACCGCCCTTGCCAAGCTGGGCGGAGAAGCCCCTCCCACCGGTCTGTGTCCCGTGGTCTTTGATCCCGAGGCCATGAGTGACCTTCTTTCCACCTTCAGTCCGATTTTCTCCTCAGAAACCGCACAAAAGGGTCTGAGCAAGCTGGCAGATAAGGAAGGGCAAATCATCGCCTCCCCCGCTGTCACCCTGATCGACGATCCCTTCTACAAGGACAATCCCATGCCCAGACCCTTTGACGCAGAGGGCTCTCCCACCTATTGCAAGAAGCTCATTGAAAAGGGCGAGCTGAAGACTCTGCTGTACAATCTGAAAACCGCTTCCCTTGCCGGGAAGGAAAGTACCGCCAATGCTTCCAAGAGGAATTATAATTCCTCTATGGGCATCCGTCCCTTCACCATGTATCTGCAAGCCGGAGACTTCAGCGAGGAAGAGCTTCTGGAAAAGGCAGGGAACGGCGTGTATATCAATTCTCTTGGCGGTCTCCATGCAGGTGCCAACGCTGTGACGGGAGATTTCTCCCTCCATAGTGCAGGTTATCTGATCCGTGACGGCAAGAAGGATACCCATGTGAAGTCCTTCACCGTAGCAGGAAACTTCTATGACCTGCTGAGCAAGATCAGCGCAGTGGGCAACAATTTGGAACTGCCTATGGCCACCGGCATCACCGCCTTCGGTTCTCCCAGTGTACTGATCAGTGAGCTTTCCATCGCAGGCAAGTGATCCCATAATATTATAGCAAAGGGGCTGTCTCTTTTTCGATGAGACAGCCCCTGTGGGATATGAAATGCTTATGCGAAATAGGCTTTGCAGGAGTCGGAGTAGGCGATCATGGCTTGAACAAGGGTCAGGAGATCCCCTGTTCTGCCGTTGCCATAGGAATCTGCACTGTAAGTCATGGTTTCGGAAACGGGGGTATCTCCCGCATAAACTACAGCA
>JAZMZW010000165.1:0-2940 GCA_045586205.1 Faecousia sp.
CATATATAACCCCACGGAGAGATAAAAATGGATCTTCTATATACTGCAGCAATTGCATGGTCACAGTTGCTTACCTTTCGCTACGATATTATTTGCGGAAAAAGCAAAAAGCTATATCCAATTTCCCTTGATTTCAAAGAAGATGAATTCTATTGTAAGCAGTCAAGTAAAATAAGCCAAAATTCGCCAGAAAGTATACCACTTCAGGCCAGCCCGGAAGGGTCCGTTCGCCACAAAGTATACCTGTCTTGCGTTGTTAGCCTGTAATAGACCGGTGGTGCTCCAGGCGGTAGCTGTTGCCGGTCATGTTAATAATCTCACAGTGGTGGATCAGGCGGTCCAGGATCGCTGTGGTAATGGTGGCATCTCCAAGAAAGTCTGCCCACTCATCAAAGCCTTTGTTGGATGTAATAATCAGCGATGTCTTCTCCGACATGGAGGACACGAAGCCAAAGAACAGGTTCGCCTCTGTCGGTGTCAGCGGCATGAAGCCCACCTCATCGACAATAACCAGTGCTGCCTTGCGCAGATACTTGAGTCTGCGCTTGCTGGCCTTGGATATATCCACTGTCTTCAGAATCGTCATGAGATTGTCCAGTGTTTCAAAGGCCACGGTATATCCCAGGTCTAGACCTCTCACCGCCAGAGACAGGGCCAGATGGGTCTTTCCTACACCGGGAGGACCCAGAAAGCAAATGTTATAAGCCTGTTCCACCCATGTCATATCGCTCAGTCGGAGCATTTGCTCCTTGGATACGCTCTTCTGAAATCCAAAGTCAAAGGTCTGCAGTGTCTTTTCCGCTGGCAGCGCCGCCCGGCGTCTGCGCAGGAAGTTCTGTTTCTCGATCCGCAACCTCTGCTGCTCCAGAAGGAACAGTTCTACAGCCTCCAGAGGTGTCAGATCATTCTTTCCGGCGAATACCGTATCAAAGTCCACCTGGGACATCCGCAGGTCTGTCAGCAGATTCTGTACCCGTTCCAAAGGTGTTGTCATACCTGACCACCCACCTTTGCATAGACAGCCAGAGGTCGCTTCTGGGTGGTGATATGGTACTTGGGATCATTGACCGAGATCTGCGACGGATATACAAAGGGCAGTTCCTTTGCCTGTTCCTCCGCCCGGTGTTCCAGATAATCTCTGACCGTATTGGCGCTGCAGAGATTGCTGTCCATACAGAAGGAAATGGCATCCAGCATCTGCGACCTGCCGAATCGGTCCAGGAGGGACTGCAACAACCGGAACTGGTCCCTGGCATACCGGGACTTTTCCTCCCGGATCCGCTGCAGAAATTCCGTTGCCCGGTAGTTCAGCTGTTCATCCAGGCTGTCCTGGAGTTGGTCAAGGGCCGTGGTTCTGTCCCGGAGATGGCTCTTGTTCTGGACAAGATGGCCTCTGCCGGTACTGATTCGATGTTCACAGAGAAAATCTCCGAATACCGTGAGGATCCGCAGATTCCCATCTGCAATCTCCAACTGCACTTCGGGATTCGTATTGTAAGTTCCCAGAGGGACGGAATAGCGGTTGCTGTCGTAGATAATGGTGTTGTCCTTCCGGACCGTTCTGAGAATGTAGGGATTCATATTCTGGTCAACGGTGACCAGAGGGCGGAGATGTTCCCGTTCTTCCTTGAATACCTCAGACGGAACCTTCTTGGTAGTGCCATGCACCTTGGCATTGCCGGTGCGCTCCAGCCAGTCCAGGCAGCACCGGTTCAGGATCTCGTCATCCACATACAGGCGGTTATTGAGGAAATTACCCTTAATGAATTTGACGGTATTCTCGATCTTGCCCTTGCTTTCCGGATCTGCACCCCGGCAGAGGTAGACCTCCATCCGGCAGTCCTGACGAAACTTCTCAAATTCGTAGGTGTAGATGATATCACCGCTGTTCTCGCTGACACAGACGATACTGTCCTGGTCAAAGACCATTTCCCTGGGCATACCGCCCCAGTAGCGGAAACAGTTATGACAGGCAGCTACCAGATCCACCGCAGTGAAAGGTCGGCTCTGGCACTGAGCATATTTATATCTGGAATGAGAAAGCAGGAATACGGCCGCATAAACCTTTGTCCAAGTCCCATCTACATTCTTGAGGGTCGTCTGGCCGAAATCCACCTGCATCTGCTGTCCCATTGGAAGCTCAGCTACAGCCTCATAGCTTCTGGGATTGGGATGCCGGGGAAGATGATATTCCTCTCTGAGTTCTTTTACATACCTGGAGACAGTCCTCTCGGCATGATCTTCTTTGTAATGCTCTTTCAGCCAGTCGCAGACCTGTGCTGCCGAAAGAGACGGATATTCCCGAAGCCAGGAAACGATCTGGTCCCGGTGAGTATCCAGATTCCGGATGCGGACGATCTTCCGGGCATTATGCTCGTATTGCTCCACATCCATGTCCCAATACCGTTTTACGGTCTTGCGGTTGATACCCAAAGCCTTTGCGATGGCACGCTGGGAAAAGCCTGCCTCCCGCATCTGATGAACCTTGCTGTACACGTTATACCCCTTCATTTCGTCACGGCCTTTCCTCTGGAATACAGCCATTGTACCAGAGAAAGAGCCTGATATTAAGTGGTATACTTCGTGGCGAAGGTGGTCCCTTTTGTGGCGAAAGGTGGCCCAGTTTTAATGGCGAAGGGTGGTATACTTCCCGTGGCCGAAATTGGTATACTTTATCTTACCATTTACAAGTGATCATTATTATGTGCAGACAGGATAGAAAAAAGTGCGGCTCAGATTGAACCGCACTTTTGTGTTAAGTCATATTCATGATTTCGGAACCCATCTTGGTGATGAGTGGGACCACCAGGGCATTGCCCATGATGAAATAACGCTGGCGTTCAGGCATTCCGGTATTTGTCCAATCATCCGGGAAACCATTTAGTCTTTCGCATTCAACAGGAGTCAAGATACGGAGCTGCTTTGTAGCCTTGTCCTCGA
>JAZMZW010000166.1:0-8657 GCA_045586205.1 Faecousia sp.
GCTATAACCTTTAGTAAGCATAACCGTAGATGTTGTGTTCCGACCAAGCAACAAAGAGGCATTATCCAATGATCAAAGTGATGATTCAATGAAAACAGAATCTACATTTTGTGGTTTGCTTATTAAAGGTTATAACCTGAATTCGTATTTATCTAAGTATGACAAATATGAAAGTCGGAGGTCGTTGCACGGCTTTCGTTTGATTGATTGATTTTTGTGTACTCTACTTTCTTGCGGTATTTCGCAAGTTTTTCGAGTGTATCTTCTGACAGATTCTCGGGCATTGTGTCGTTGTGAATTAATTGATGACAGTAGATGTGGGTGGTGATTAGGTTTTTAACCTTATTCACTTTGTCCCACGGCAACTTCGGGTCTACATGATGAACATGGACTTCATTAGGTTCGACATAACCATTACAGATTTTGCACTTACCTTTATCACGGTTGTATGTATACGGGCGGTTCATAAAGTATTCGAAAGTATATAAGCGACTTTTACTTGTTCTAGGGTATAAGGCATGCTCAGAAGAGTTTACCTCATCCACTCGAACTCTAAGTCCTCTTTTTCTCATCCTCTTGTTGTAGAGTTCTCTACCTTCGGGGGTGAACGGATTTTCTTCTTCTTTTTTCAATTTGGGATTTTCCCATTTTGCGAAGTTGATATCCGTAATTCCGATATACATTCCTTTGTAGGAAATTGCTGGTATATGGGCTCGATGCCCACTGTGCAATCCTATAAGGTTAGAAACCTGGTTTGCTCGTATCCATTTACCACCGTATCGTTTTAAGGATTTATATGCTGTGTATTTGAGAAGCCACGCATATTTCCTTACCACGACACTGATTTGGTCGCACATGCTGTAATAGTTCATTAGTCCTACGATGATGGAGTTGACTCTTGTGATGTTCTGAATTAGTCTCTCTGTGTCCCATGTTGCTGTTTTTCGCAACATAAACAGTTCACGACTAAGTTCTTTCATCTTTCGGTCAAACCTTGCCATATCGGGAGAAACCTTATTAACCATTCTTCCGTTTCTAACATCCATCTTAATTTCAACCCCCAAGAACTTGATGGGTCTACTTGTGACGTTTGTTATCAATGTCTTTTCTTCTGAAAGTTCAAGTTTGAGTGTATCACGAAGATATCTCTTTGCTTTATATTTCAGTCTTTCTGCATCTTCCTTGTTATCCGTTAAAATAACCCAGTCATCTGCATATCTGACATAGTAGGCAGTTTTCAGTTTGCTATGCTTTCGCATTGCCTGTAATCTGCCATCGCTACGGGAGTAGGTTCTTCTTAGTTTCTTTCGCTCGAAGTCCCCAGTTATAAATCGGTCGAATCGATTGAGATAGATGTTTGCTAACAGTGGTGAAATGATACCACCTTGCGGTGTTCCAAGTTCACTTGTTTCGCATTCGTCCATTACTCCTGCTTTGAGCATTTGCTTGATGATGCTGAGTATTCGTTTATCACGAATGCCGATTTGCCACAGACTTTCAATCATAACATTGTGGTCAATGTTATCAAAGAAGCCCTTAATGTCGCCTTCGACTACCCAGTAACATTTCGCAGTGAAGTTAAGTCTTTTGATTCTTGCCACTGCCATGTCAGCAGACCTCATTGGTCTGAATCCATAAGAGTGTTCAAAAAACTGACCTTCTGCGATTGGTTCAAGCACATGCCTTATGCATTCTTGCACAATTCTGTCCGATATTGTGGGAATTCCAAGCGGTCTTTTTTCGGACTTGCCTGGTTTTGGAATCCATACTCTTCGCACCTTATCGGAATGATAGTCATATAATTTCTTTCTGACTAACTCGATAACCTCTTCATATTTCAGGTTCAAGCAATCATCAATAACCTCTCCGTCAACACCAGCAGTGTGACTTCCTTTGTTACTTTTAATTTTATGAATTGCTGAGATAATGTTAGGTTCAGATGCTACTATTTCAAGTATTCCAGTAAAGTTACATTCCTGTCTTAATTCATAACAACTTTTTGCCGTTGAATAAATCTCTTGTAGTAGTTCGTTGAGTTCCTTCTCAGTTGAGGGAACCTTGTTAAGTTTTGTCCCCATAGGCATCACCTCCTATGGTTAGTTCGTTTCGCTCAGCGGCTACCTTAACAATTGAACCATTTTACATCATTCTATTCACGACTATGCCCCTTCGCCATGTGGTGGGTTTTCCCTACCTCAGACTACTACGGGCTGCTGCCCCTCGAATACATAGGTCATTTCCTACCTATTAGAGACATTGGCTCTCAACAGCCTTAGCATTCTCTTTCGAGGTTCTCTCGTTCCGTTAAGTTTATCCTTTAATTATAGTAACTTAGCCTCTGTCTTTAACCCGTAAGCCGTTCTTTTTTCCGTTGTCGATGGAATCAGAACACCTAACCTCATTGGGATAGGTACAGCAACCGTAATGGACAATGCTGTTGCTGCGACTTAAACTCCTACAGGAGTCCCCCAACTTTCGTCGGGGTCTCGAAAAATTACGAGCCTTTCATACGACAGTTCCTGGTGAGTAGGCATATTACATTTTACAGGACCCCCGACTTACTTCGCAACCATGCAACTTACTCTATACTTTCTTAGCGGGCGGGCTCTAACCACTTTTGTACCAACTCTTACTTGTATATTTCTTTTGTTTAGGTCGCTTTTCAGCCGACTTTACCGTGCTTTATACCATAACACTTTGAGTTGTTATCGCATAACGGAGTATCAGGGGTTTGGGTGTCGACATTCACCCAGCAAGTGGAATTTCACCACTCTAATCAACTTAACAGTTAAACAACTTAGTTGTTCCGCTAACTTGTTTTCCTTTCGGAAGTGTTTCGTTAGCGAACGAGACGCACGTCCATTTTCAGCAATCCCAGTTCCTCGATGGTAGTCATGGTGAACTGGGTCACGATGGTATCATCATTCTTTGCCAGAGGCACATAATCCGACACGGGATTCTTGGTAATGACCACACCTGCCGCATGGGTGGAAGTATTTCTGGGCATGCCCTCAATGGCGCGGGCAGTGTCCACCAGCTCCTTCACGCGGGGATCTGCATCATACAGCTCCTTCAACTGAGGTGAAACCTTCAGTGCCTCTTCCAAGGTCATGTGCAGGGTGGTGGGGATCAGCTTTGCCACCGTATCGGTCTCTGCATAAGTGAAGTTCAAGGCTCTGCCCACATCGCGGATAGCCGCACGGGCGGCAAGGGTGCCGAAGGTGACGATCTGCGCCACACGGTCCTTGCCGTACTTCCGCATAACATATTCGATAACCTCTCCCCTTCGTGCCTGACAGAAGTCCATATCGATATCGGGCATGCTGACACGTTCGGGGTTCAGGAAACGTTCGAAGTAAAGATTGTATTTCATGGGATCCAGATCCGTGATCCCCAGACAGTAGGAAACCATTGCACCGGCGGCAGATCCACGCCCCGGTCCTACAGGGATCCCCTGACTCTTGGCATATGCCACAAAGTCCGCAACAATGAGGAAGTAATCCACATAGCCCATTTTGCGGATCATGGCCATTTCATAATCCAGACGCTCTCTGTAACCCTCGGGATCTGTGGGGTAGCGTCTGTTGTAGCCCTCGACACAGAGCTTGGTAAACCAGCCCCAGCCGTCATAGCCCTGCGGATAAGGGAAGGCCGGAAGGTGATAATTGCCGAAGGTAAATTCCACATTGCAACGGTCTGCAATTTTCCGGGTATTTTCCAAAGCCTCGGGCGTATTGGGGAAAAGCTCTGCCATTTCACCCTCGGACTTCAGGTAAAATTCTTGGGTTTCAAAGCGCATACGATCGGGATCGTCTACGGTCTTGCCCATTTGGATGCACATAAGCACATCCTGCATACGGCTGTCCTCACGGGTCACATAGTGGGCATCGTTGGTGGCAACCAGAGGCAGACCCGTTTCCTCTGCCAGACGGAGAATGTCCCGATTGACCGTCTTCTGCTCCGGAATGCCGTGATCCTGCAGTTCCAGATAGTAATGCTCCGGTCCGAAGATCTCTGCCATTTCCAGAGCATGAGCCTTTGCGCCCTCATAATCTCCAAAGCGCAGACGCTTGGGGATCTCACCTGCCAGACAGGCAGACAGGGCGATCAGACCCTCGCTGTGCTTCCGCAGAAGCTCCAGATCCACACGGGGCTTGCGATAGAAGCCCTCCAAAAAGCCCTTGGAAACCAGATAGCTGAGATTGCGGTAGCCGGTTTCGTTTTCACACAGGAGTACAAGGTGTCTGGCCTCATCTCCCGCTGCAAAGCTCTTATCTCCCATGCCCCGAGGTGCTACATAGACCTCACAGCCGATAATGGGCTTGACACCGGCGGCTTTACAGGCGCGGTAGAAGTCGATCACGCCGTACATAACACCATGATCCGTAATGGCAACCGCCGTCTGTCCTAATTGTGCAATGTGCTTTGCCAGCTTGCCGATACGGCAAGCGCCGTCCAGCAGGCTGAATTCCGTATGCACATGGAGATGTACAAAGGCCATAGTCCCCTCCTAAATTTCGGTCTGTGGGGACAAGCTGCCCTACAGATCCTGAGTTTCTTTTGCAAGTCGCAGAAGCTTACGCAATCTGTGATTCACTGCGGATTTGGTCAAAGGCGGTTGGTGTAATTCCGCCAGCTCTGCCAGATTGACCTCCGGGTATTCCTCCCGAAGGCTTGCGGTTTCCTGAATCTTGGGGGGGAGCTGTTCAAACAGTCCCTTGGCACGCAAGCGTTCGATGGCATCGATCTGTTCTCCCGATGCCGCTACGGTTTTATCCAGATTGGCAGAATCGCAATTGGTTTTCCGATTGGCAAGATTCCGCCAGTTTTTGTTGATCTTGGCCTCCATGACCGCCATAGCCCCAATGGGACAGCCGATAGTAGTCAGGAAGGTTTCTATGCTTTCGCTTTGCTTGAAATATAATACACCGTTGCCCTTCCGCTCTGTAAGCTTGGCAGGAAGCTCCATATCCCGCAGGAGGTTTTCCGCCTCTCTGCTGGCATTGCGGTGGACGGTGGAAAGCTCCAAATGGTAACGCTTCTCCGGGTCTGTCACAGCACCGCCGGACAGGAATGCCCCACGGAGGAAGGCACGTTTACAGCAGTCCTTTTCCAATAGGGCAAAATTCACATGGAGAGAAACACTGTTCTCCGTAGAAAATCCGCACTGCTCATAAATCCCCTTGATTTTTTCGGGATCACGGATGCCGAATTGCAGCTTCCCCTTGGCATCCTCGCCGGGGATACGGTCAAAACTCACACCCAAAGCTCTGCGAAAAAGCTTGGGCAAACGCTGGGCAAAATCGTTGCTTTCCGTAACAATGCGGATCTCCTCCGGGGTGAAGGTATTGGCAAAGAGCAACACGCCCAGAGCCTCTGCCAAGGCGCAACAGCCCCGATCCACCGCTGTACGGCACAGCTCTACTTTTATCTCTGCGGCAAATGACATGCTTTTTATCCTTTCTACGGTTCAGGACTGCACCCCTGCTGCCCAGAGGCGCACCTCAGGCTCAAGCTCGACCCCGCTGTGTTCCAGCACTCGCAGGCGCACCTGCTCCACCAGTTCCAGCACATCCGAAGCGGTTGCCCCACCCATGTTGACCACAAAGCCCGCATGCTTGAGGGAAACAGCCGCACCGCCTACCTGCAAGCCTTTGAGTCCCGCCTGTTCAATGAGGGCAGCGGCATAACCGGTAGCAGGTCGCTTGAAGGTACTTCCTGCGGAGGGCTTATCCAAAGGCTGGGAGGCTCTCCGTTTTTCATTCAGTGTATAAATGGTGTTGCGGATCTCTTCCTCGTTTCCCGGTCTCAGCCGGAAGACAGTGCGAATGATCACACCCTCCCGACCCTGGAAACTGCTGTTGCGGTAAGAGAAGCCCTGCTCCTCTCCCCGGATCCATCGGCAATTGCCTTCCATATCCATGAACTCTGTGGCAATGGCAACATCCTTGATTTCTCCGCCGTAAGCGCCGGCGTTCATATACACAGCTCCTCCTACAGTACCGGGAATGCCGTGGGCAAATTCCAGACCTGCCAAGCCGTTTCTGGCGGCGAACATAGCAGTCTGGGCAAGGGTCATGCCTGCCATAGCCTCGATTTGATCATTGGGCAACAGGGTCAGACCCATGAAGCACTCCCGCAGACAGATGACCAAACCGCGGATGCCCTCATCGGGAGCAAGGATATTTGTACCTGCACCCAGGATCATGGGACGGATTCTGTAGCGGTAGGCAGCGGCAAGAACCTTGGACAGCTCTTGGGAGTTGTTGGGGAAAACCATGAGCTCCGCAGGTCCTCCGATACGGAAGGAAGTGTGCTTTGCCAGAGGCTCCTCCTGCCGAATAGAAACAGAGGGCAGGATCTCCATGATCTCGTTCTTCAAATACTGCATTTGTTCCATAAGCTTCCTCCTATCAAGTAGCGCACACTCAACCATTATATCTTAATTATTATATCATATTTATGACATTTTGGCAACAGAGAAGAAGAAAATTTACAGTCAGTTCCCAAAGGAAAAAACAGTGGAAATCCCCTACCCCTCGTCTGCAAAAAAGCCACTTTAAGCTCTGAAGAACTCAAAGAGGCTTTTATCGTTTTTTGCGAAACTGTGAAGCACCGACGGACTCAATCTCCTTGGAGCAACTCCTCACACTTCCGGGCAAGAGAAGCGCTGTCCAAGTAATCTCCCGCAAGCTCGAATTCGTTGAGGGCTTCCTCGTAATTCTCTTGCTCCATAAGAGCCAGACCGGATTTGTAGCGGCACTCTCGAGCTATTTGGAGGCACTCCTTATAGGTTCTCCCGGGGAATCTTCTGTTTCTGAAGCTTATCATGCGGGTGGCCAACCCGTTTAAGGTATCTGCCGCTTCAGAATACTTCCCCTGCTCCATCTGATACATTCCATAGCGGTATATGCAGGCGGGCAGGAAGCAAAAGGCCAAAACCGACAAAATCACAACGATCACACCGAGTCGGAAAATTATGTTTTTACGCTTCCATTCCTTGTCTGCGTTTTTTCCTTCGGCGCTTAATTCTTTTTTCTCGTATTCCTTCAGGGCTTTCATATTATCTCCCTTTCCTCATAGAAAAATGCTTTGATCAGAATCTCTTTGCGCTGTGCTCTACCATGTAGCGATTCATGTTCTCCGTAAATTCCTGTGCGGAGTTGTAGCCCATCTTCTTCTGGCGGTTGTTCATGGCGGCGATCTCCAGCAGAATGGCCAAGTTACGACCGGGCTTGACGGGCATGGTAATGGCAGGGATCTTCACACCCAGCAGATCCACACACTGTTCATCCAGACCCAAACGGTCGTAGTCCTGACCGTTGCTCCATGGAACGATGTTGACCACCAGATTGACGGAGGTTTCCTTCTTAATGGATGCCATGCCGTAGAGCTTGGCAACATTGATCACACCGATACCGCGGATCTCGATATAATTTTGGATCAGCTCCGGAGCATCTCCCAGAAGGGAGTTGTCTGCCACACGGCGGATACGGACGGCATCGTCGGCAATAAGGCGGTGCCCACGCTTAAGAAGCTCTGCGGCAGTCTCGCTCTTACCGATACCGCTCTCACCCATAAGAAGCAGGCCTTCACCGTAAACCTCTACCAGAACGCCGTGTCTGGTCATCTGGGGTGCCATAGCATTTTTCAGATAAGCGATCAGGGAGGAGACAATATAGGATGTAGCCTCCATACAGCACAGGATGGTAATATCATACTTCCGAGCCATTTCCAGACATTCCGGTGTAGGCTCCATATTCCGTGCAAAAATCATAGCAGGGATCTTGCTTTCAAAAATCTTGCCGAAGACCTCCAGCAGCCGTTCATGGCTGAGGGTCTGCATATAGGTATATTCCACATTGCCGATGACCTGCAGACGCAGAGGTTCAAAGTGGTCAAAGAAACCTGCCAGAGGCAATCCGGGTCTGGTAACCTCCTCAACAGTCAGCATAACCTTATCATAGTCCGTAGAAGGATGCACCACCTGCAAGCGGAACGCTTCTACCACATTTTTCAGAAGAACACTGTGAGAATTCATCGCCATATTTCTCTCTCCTCTCTGTTTTATAGGGGTATTATATATGATAAAGTCCATTTTCGCAAGCTCTAAAAAAAATTTCTATTTTTCAAAGATTTTGCTTGCATTTTTGTCGGTTTTCTGCTATGATATAGACCGATGTCTTAGAAGCATGATTTTTTCCATGATTGGAGGTGCAGCAATTGGCAAAATGTGATATTTGTGGCAAGGGTGTTACCTTTGGTATCAAGGTTTCTCACTCCCACAGACGCTCCAACCGTACCTGGAAGCCCAATGTGAAGCGTGTTAAGGCTATCGTTGACGGCTCTCCCCGCCATGTGTACGTCTGTACAAGATGCCTCCGTTCCAACAAGGTTGAGCGCGCCATCTAATTTCATGAACAAATCAGACAAGCTTCGGCTTGTCTTTTTTGTTTTTATCCCCTCGCCTCTCGGTAGGGTCGGACGACTCTGTCCCCGAATGCTTTCCCCACAGTAAAAGGGGCTGTCTCAAAATAAAATTTTCGGAGGCTGTCCTGCGGTGGCTCGCCACGAGCGAGTTATGCACAGATTGTTAGGTTTTTGTGCATAAAAAACGAAAATCCCCCTAAAAAAAGACACACCAAACCAAGGTGGTA
>JAZMZW010000167.1:0-17910 GCA_045586205.1 Faecousia sp.
AACACTTTAACAATATGTCTTTTAAACTGCACACTTGAATGGAAGGAATTATCTCAAATGGATGTTTTTATTAAATTTCTGGTTGACTTTTTAGAAACATTTTTTGGATCTTTGTGGTCCGGCATCAGCGGGTTGTTCTCCGGGTTTATCGGTATGTTCAACGTTGTTAAATATGTCAAGATATTTAAGCAGTATTCCGGTGATTTCGGAGCACTGGCTTGGGTGTTGGCAATAGTGACTGTTATTTTGTTGATAGCGGCTTTAGCTTGCATCATTTTTGTTATCTATTTAGCAATCAGAAAATACATCAGAATCAGAACCACTTTGGTTAGCCAGGAAGAGCTTCTGAATGAAGTAGGAAAACTGAACAATGAAGTTATAAAGCTTTCTAATGAAAAAGACAGAATTCTTGCAATGAAGGTTTCTCAGTTGGGTCTGAAACCTGAGGAGAGCGCTTTGATTGAGGAAGAACACAAGGAAGACGAAACGCCTTTATCTGAGGGCGAGAGCCGTTTTTATAAATGTACACTTATTGACGAGAAGATGAAGGATTACGTTCCAAAGGAATATAATTACGACATCACCTTGTCGGAAATTTGTGATATGTTCAGAAATTTTGCTTGCTCCAGATTGGGTCTGTTCTATGAGATCAAGATTATCCGTCTGTTTATTGCAGCTTTTGCATCTACGAGGCTGATCATCCTGCAAGGTATTTCCGGTACGGGTAAAACGTCTTTGCCCTATGCATTCGGTAAGTTTATTCAGAATGACACCAACATTGCTTCAGTTCAGCCTTCTTGGAGAGACAGAACTGAGCTCTACGGTTACTTCAACGAATTTACCAAGCGTTTTAACGAGACGGAGACCTTGAAGAGAATGTACGAGGCTACGTATACCGAGGACGTATTCCTGACAATTCTGGACGAGATGAACATCGCCCGTATTGAGTATTACTTTGCTGAGATGCTTTCTATTCTGGAAATGCCCAGCCGTTCTGAGTGGGTAATTGACCTGGTTCCCAGCGGTTGGCCAAATGACCCGAAACATATTGTAAACGGACGTTTCCGTTTGCCTGAAAATATGTGGTACGTCGGCACTGCTAACAACGATGACTCTACCTTCGCAATTTCCGATAAGGTTTACGATCGTGCGTTGCCGATTAACATTGATACCAAGGGTGTGTATTTTGAGGCTCCCTACACAGAGAATCTTAATCTCAGCTACAAGCATCTGGAAAAGATGTTTGACGAGGCCAAGGCAAAGTACAAGGTTTCAGAGGAGAATCTGAAGAAAATCGAAGTTCTGGACGACTATGTTATTGAACATTTCAGACTGGCTTTCGGTAACCGTATCGTTAAACAGCTTCGTGATTTCGTTCCTGTTTACGTTGCCTGCGGAGGAACTGAGATTGACGGTATCGACTACGTTCTTGCCAACAAGATTCTGAGAAAGTTTGAAAGTTTGAACCTGGCATTCATCCGTGATGAAATTGAGGGACTTGTTTCTTACCTCAGTGAACTTTTTGGCAAGGAAAATATGGGCGAGTCCAAAGCATACTTGTCCAGATTGCAGAAATTATTCTAATGAAGACTTAGGGGAGATAAAATGACCTTAGATTTTGAATTACTTTATAATATATATACTCAGGACTTTATCTCTCTTGTCCAGAATGAGGATTTCTATACGGAGTTTATGAACAAGGCCAAGAGCGGAAACTCCGAGGTGTCCTTTATGCACCGCTTCGTGGACAAGCAGATCGACATCGCTTGGGTCGAAGCCATTGAGGATGCCATCATCCCCCTGGACAATATCATCAGAAATCCCAGACGATTTATCGTCCAGGAGGAAGAGATCGTTAACATTGAGTTGGCAAGAAAGATCTCTCCCGAATCCATCCGACACTTGGCACAGCATACCAACATGATCGCAAAGGTAGAGGATGATACGGTTACTCCCAACCGGATCCTGAACATCTTCAAGGAAGAGAGCTTTGAGACCTACGAGAACCGCTTCATCTATACCTTGCTTATCAATCTGCAATATTTTATCAGCAAGAGACTCAAGGCCATCAACGACTGTGTGGATGGCAATAATGTGACATCCATCCTGTTCAAGGACAATTTCAGCATTGGCAAGGAGAATGTCAAGTGCTCCTTTGAGATGACCATTGATTCCCCGGGCTTTAAGATGGATGGCAATTTGTTGGACGTGGATCCTGAGAAGCTCAGCAAGTTCCAAAGAATTGAGAGAATCAAGAAGATCCTCTATGACTTCCAGAATTCTCCTCTTATCAAGGCTCTCCACGGAACATCTCTGGTTCGTCCTCCCATTATGCGAACCAATGTATTGCAGAAGAATCCGGATTTCAAGAAGGCCAAGGCGCTGTGGGACTTTATCGAGACCTACAGAGAGTCCGGCTTCAATGTTGAGATCACGGAAACCAACGAGATTCCCAATGATCTGTACCTTGCTGATCTCTATTCCACAATGGTACTGAACTACTCCCTTCTGAAACATCATATCGGCAGTGAAGGGGAGTATGAGCCTCAGAAGAAGAGAAAAATCATTACTCCCAAGATCATTGAGAGAACCTTTATGGATGTTTTGGATGATCTGACCTTCGATATTGATGTAGTGCAGAGGATCTTCAACGAGCAGGTAGTCAAATCTACCAAGAAACGGCAGAAGCAGGAGAAGGAAGTCCTTGCGGTTATCGACCGTGCCATCGACACGGAGAGAAAACGCAGAGAAGCTATCGAGGCCGCCCGTCTTGCTGTTTTGGAGGCAGAGAAGGCAGAGCGCCGTCGTATTCGCGAGGAACAGAGACAGAAAGCAGAGGCCGAGAGACAGGCAAAGCTTCTGGAGAAACAGGAACAGCAGCGTCTCAGAGCAGAGGCCAAGGCAAAGCTGGAAGCAGAAAAGCTGGCAAGACAGCAGGAACTTCAGCGGCTTAGAGAAGAAGCCAAGGCAAGAGCCGAGGCAGAAAAGCTTGCAAAACAACAGGCAAAAGAAGCAGCCAAGGCTGAAAAGCTCCGTCTTATGGAAGAAGAGAAGCAGCGCATTGCTGAAGAAAAGCGCCTGAAGGCTCTGGAAAAGAAAGCAATGCAGAAAGCTCTGGAGAAGCAAAAGGCTCTGGAGAAGAAGCAGAAAGAGCGTGAGGCTCAGAAGCTGAAGAAACAGAAGGAAGCTCAGGCTGAAAAGGAGCGCCAGCGCAAGGCGAAGGAACAGCAAAAGCTCAGAGAAAAGAAGGCTGCGGATCTGCTAAAGCAGAAGGAAACCGAGGCTAAGCGCAAGGAGCAGGAAAAGCTGAAGGCTCAGAAGGAAAAAGAACTGGCCATTCAAAAGGAAGCCGAACGGAAGCGGAAAGAGAAAGAAGCCGAAAAACTCCGTAAGGAAAAGGAATTGGCAAAGCAGAAAGAAGCTGAAGCCAAGCGAAAGGAACAAGAAAAGCTGAAGGCTCAGAAGGAAAAAGAAGCACTGGCAGAAAAAGAGCGCCGACTGAAGGAGCAGGAAAAGCTGAAGGCTAAGAAGGAAAAGGAAGCTCTCGCTGAAAAAGAGCGCCAGCGCAAGGCGAAGGAACAGCAGAAGCTCAAAGATATGAAGGCAAAGGAGCTTGCCCGCCAAAAGGAAGCTGAAGCTAAGCGTAAGGAAAAGGAAAAGCTGAGACTCCAAAAGGAAAAGGAAGCTTTGGCAGAAAAAGAGCGTCAGCGGAAAGAAAAAGAGCGTCAACGTAAAGAACTCGAACGGCAGAAACTGAAAGAAAAAGAGGCTCAGATCCGCGCAAGAGAAAAGGCAAAGATCGAAGCCTTGAGAAAGAAAAGTAAAAATACTTAAGATTTTTAAAGAACGGAGGTAGCAATCATGAAAAAGATGCCCGTGTGGAAAAATGTTGTAATGATCATTTCGGCAATATTTGTTGTTGTGATTGCTACCTTCGCATGGTTCACCTACGGACCTAGAGCCCTTGCAGACTCTTTGGTCGCCCGTGTCGGTCGTGCAACCTATATCCAGATTTCCGGTGGCGGTGGCGGTCTGTGGAAGGAAGATTTAAGTTTGCCCATCTCTCTTGACCGTAAGTTTAAGGAGATTTCCGGCAATGGTAAAGAGTTGTATGCCCCTGTTTATGAGGATGCTGAGACAGCATCCGGCAGTGGTGTGTATACCAAGATTATAAAAAACTTTAAACCCGTGGATACGGATTGTTATTACGAACAGGAATTGAGTTTCCGCTCCAATGAAACTCAGGAAGTGTATCTTTCCCCCGAAAGCTATGTAAGAACTTGGGAACCTTTGGAAGGGTACCGAATTGACGGAGCTGTCAGAGTTGCTTTCTTTGAGATCGACAAGGATGGAGAAGAAAATTTGTGCTATGTTTGGGCTCCTAATTCTAAAGTCGAATATTCCGCTGAAACCTACTCCTACAAGGAGGATGGCAGCGTTGAACCTTATTATTATTATCAAACATCTACAGTATTTGAAGACTCTCGTTCTTTGACAAAGTCAACCCCCAATGTGGCTGTGATTTCTACTGAGAATACCGATGTCAACGGTTGTGGTTATGCTGACCGCTTCATGTGGACCAATGGCGGTCATTTGCCTGAAAACGCTCCTTATGTTGTAAAATTTGAAGAGGAAGATCTGGCGGAAGACGGCATTTATTACAAGAAAATCAAGATCAAGGTCTGGATCGAAGGTCATGACAGAGAATGCGTGAACCTCTTAAGTGGAGAGAAGTTTATTGTCATGCTCAAATTTATTACACCGGAGGGAGAAAAATATGAATAAAAAGCGTATTATTATCAGTAGTATCTGTCTGATCCTGCTGTTTTCTCTGATCGGTGGCACCTATGCATGGTTCTATGTGAATGAAGAAGTTACTGTCAGCTATGGCAACAGTGTTTTCTGCGAAGCCGGCGACAGTCTGGAGATCTCTTTGCTGGATGACGGCGTTCCCAGCAGATGGACCAGCTCCATTGATTACAGTACGGGAGAATTTTCTCTTGTTGATATTTCCGGAGATGGGACCAAGCTGTACCGTCCCACGGAGATCGATGAGGAGCAACAGCCTGTTGCCCTCCTCCCTGCAGCGTCCACGCAGGAAGAAGGCATAAATTACGATTATATCGAAATGGATCTGGCTTTCCGCTCTGTTTCCAAGATGAATGTCTATCTCAGTGAGGACTCTTTTATTGAGCCTGTAAATCCCAATAACTCTGCCTCCAATATCTACGGTAATTTCAGCAGAGACTATATTGCAGGCGCTATGCGTGTCGCTGTAATTGAGGACTCTCAGCTTAAGATGCTGTGGGCTCCTAATTCCAAGTATCAACTGATTCAGAATGCAAACGGCTCTTTCCAGTTTAAAACCGGAGAAGCAGGTGATTCTGAGGCTGAGTCCGCCTACTATTATTATGGGGAAGATGAAAACGGTGAGCTTGTGCAGAAGGAGGTCCCTACAGACCTTTATGCAAGTAAGACCTTTGTCATTGACTCCACGGGTGCGAAAAAGGGCTACAGTGGCAATTCTCCTGTGATTGTTTCCTTGAATCCCGAAACAGAAGGCGGCTATGATCAGAAGAATGTAAAAATCCGCATTTGGTTTGAAGGTACAGATCGTGAAGCCCATCAGGCTCTGGCGGGCGGTAATGTAAATATTAGACTGAAGTTTGTCGGTGTGTCTAAAGAGATTGATGAAACCAAGCAAGCTACAATCAACGCAATTTCCTTCAATCAGAGCAACGGTTCTCTTAGCGGACTGTCCCAAGGAATGGTTTTCTCCACCGACGGACGTACTTGGACGGAGTATAATTCCGGATCTTCCAATTTGCCTACTTTGGAAACCGGTTCTTCCATCTACATCAAGTATCCTGAGACGGATTTTACTTACGAAACCGACTATATTAAGTTTACCAAGAATTGATCAAGATTCAGAAAGAGGCGAGAGTATGCCAAAGCTTAGAAGAATTATATCGATATTTTTAGTCGTATGGCTCTGTGTAATGTTGGTTACATTTACCTATACTTGGGTCTCTCGTAACTGGACACCCAGCATCAAGGGCGAGAATATTGATATTGCCAGTTCCGGTGCATTGGTTATCAGTATCCTTAGCGATGAATCCGCTGTCCATACAGAGGTTTCTCTGAATGATGTGGTGGGTCTTGAAGTGAATAATTCTTTTACCTTCAAACAGGTGTCCAGTCAGGATGGTGTGAATTTCTTCTGGAAGGATTTCTCTCCCACAATCACAGGCGATCCTGCTCTCTTCTACAAAGTTACTGCCAATGACACCCATAAGAAGGACTATATTGACACCAAGTTCTGCTTGAAGTTGGATGACTCTCTGCAGACCCCTAAGTATATCTTTATTCACCCCGAAACTGTTATTGAGTATATTAAGGATAATGTCGATGCTCCGGATCTTAACCGAGCTATCAGAATTTCCTTGACTTATGATAAGGAAGTGGGAAATCAGAAAGTTACCGAGACTGTGATCCTTGCAGATCTGGAGAACAACGAAGCTGTTTACAATGCCTATGACGGTGAGACGAGAGAAGAGTATAAAGCGGTTCTCAGTGATGCCGATGGCAAGGACGATTCGGAAGATTCCGATGCTTTAGGCTATCAGACTGTTTACGGTTTGGAGTATTTTGACTGCGGCCGCGACTTCTATGATCCCGATGCTGACGAGGGCTTCGGAGAAGTGAACTATAATTTTGAGAGAGATGAAAGCAAAGCCCTCTTTGTCCTTAACCCCGGTGAGCAAAAATGGGTATACATGCGTATCTGGCTGGAAGGCCAGGATCCGAACTGCCGCAAGGAAATTGCCGGCGAGAACTTTGACCTTGTTTTAAAATTCGACTCTGCCTTTGTGGAATAATTGATTTTCCTATGATTTGTGGAAGGAGGTGCAAAGCGAATTGAAAAGAATTAAAAAAATCCTGACTTCGGTTCTATCACTCGCTTTGTGCGTCCTTGTTTCTTTTGCATGGATCAATGAGATGCAGAATCGTGAGGGTCGTGTCCTGGCTCTGCGTATGAATGAGGCTTCTGTGGCAACCAGTGGCTTGACAGTGATGCTCTCCGAAAATGTGGAAGATGATAACTACAAGGAAATCACAAAGCTTTGCAGTGAAGATAAGCCTAAAGAGCTGGAGGATTATGAGGATTTTGCTCCGGGATCCAGAAAGAGATTTAAAGTAGATATCATCAACAATACCGATATTTCCGTTACCCTCCGTATTCTCCTTACGGATATTATCTGTGATAGTGAGGAATTACGGGAAAATATTATTATCGGTACCAACGGCTTTGCAGGCTTTACTTCTGATTATCCCGCACCTACGGTTCAGAATAAACTGCTGTCTGATGGAATGAATGCTTCCGGATCTTTCACACTGGTAGACAGTGTTCAGATCCCACCTCAAAATGTCGATGCCCCTGTCACCATATATTTTTATGTCATGTTCTCGGCGTCGGGAAGTGCTGAACTGGAAAATATGACTTTCTCTATCGGCACGATTAACTTCCTGACCCTGTAACGCAGGAGAAACTATGATAAAACTGATTTCTAAAATTTTCAAAATTACATCTTATTGCCTTTTCGGACTGATCATCTGCCTGTCTGTGTTTGTTGTGGCACTGCGGTTTATGGGTGATTCTCCCAGCGTTTTCGGATACTCGTTTTATTATGTCCTTACGCAGAGCATGGAGCCGGAAATTATGGCAGGGGATATGATCCTTGGTAAAGCTACCGAGCCTGAAGATTTAGAAGTCGGTGATATCATTACATATATTGGAGATACCGGTTCTTATCACGATAAGATCATCACTCATAAGATCATTGAGATCAACGGAGATATTATCACCACACAGGGTGTGGCGAATGATGTGGCTGACCCTGCCATTTATTCTTCTCAGGTCTTATCTCGGTATGTCACAACGATTCCCTTTGCCGGAAAGGTGTTTTCTCTGATCAATAGCAAGTTTGGCTTTGTCTTTATGATCGTCACACCTCTTGCATTATTGATTATTAACGAAGTTTCTATTATAGTGAAGGCCTTTAAAGAAGAGAAGGAGGAGCATTTAAGTGAGTAATTTATTAAATGCAGTTCAGGATAAAATGCGAAAATTGAAGCACAACGGAAGGGCTAAGATTATCCTCATTGCTTCTCTTGCGCTTCTCCTGATCGTTACCGTTACCCTTGCCTGGTACATTAATAATGTAGGGCTGTGGGGTATGGAATTCCATACAGGTAATATCGAATTCAATACCTACGTATACGATAAAGAAGGTGTCCGCAAGGTAGGACCTGTGTCTTCTGCAGAGGAAGATGAGACTGCTTATATGAATGCACCTCTAATCTCTTTGACGGATGCAAACAATACCAGCACTGCTACTGCATATATTGTTGTGGAAAGCACCGGCTCTATTAACATTGACTATCGTATCGTCTTTGATATCATGGGCAGAACCGAGAAGAGTAATGCATACCTTGGAGGGTATAAGTACAAGGTTTCCAAGGTTACAGATAAGGTTACCTTCGACGGGGGGGATCTTATGGATGTATCCAAAGTCCCTGCTCCCGCTACGATCAGTGATGAAGTGGTTACCATCGATCGAAATGCTGTCCATAGCTCTATTGCGAAAAAGAACCAATATGAAGTTTACCGTGTTGATTTTACCTTAGCTGAGTCTTTAGAAGAATATACCGGCGGTGGTATTAAGATTTACTTCAATATTTTTGCAACTCAGCTGGGTGGCGATTTTGAGAATAACGAAGAACGTGGATATACCTATTACTGCTCTACCAAGGAGGACATTGATCGAGCTAAGGTCGATGCTTATCCCGGCGATATTATTAAGCTAAGTTCGGATATTGTCTATTATGGCGATCTTGTATTCAATAAGCCTATTCATCTGGAAACCAATGACTTTGTTCTGACTGTCAACGGTAATCTCATGTATGACTATGTGCTGTCTTATGACTTGAGGATCAATGCCGGCGGTTTGGGACAAGTTGTTGTTCAGTGTACCAAGGAAGGTGTTGGCGGTAATTTCCAGATCAAAGCTCCTATTAGCGATGTGATTTTGATTGGTTCCAATGCATCCGGCGGCGATATTGTCGTTGAGAAGAATATGATTATTGATGCAACCAATGCTTTTGGTTCTGCAGGTGTCAGCTTCAATGAGATCAAGATCATTGACACATTGAAAGCTCGCAAGACGATCCTTCTGGAATCCAATACCAGAGCAACCGTTTCCTTTGACACCCTCATTGATTCTATTCAGTCTGTTGCAAAAGCCAATAATATCGAAATCGTAAATAACGGCGAAATCGGTGAGATCGACTTATCTACAATGGATATTCTGGATCAAACCAACAGTCCTCAGATTTATATTCTGAATAACAACGACATCGATCAACCCATAATTCTCCCGCGTTGGTCTGTGAAGTTTGTGGAAAATGCAGACGGCACCTGTACCGGTAATACCAGAATTATTCAGAGCTATTCCGGTAACGAGATGTTTGTTTCCGGCAACTGTAACTTTGAGAAGGATGACATTGAAGTCGAAAGAAAAGAGTACCTGGTTGAACAGATCGAAGAGGGAAATGACAGTCGTCTGAAAATCTACTATCAGGATCTGGACGGACAGAAAACCAGCATTGAATCCATTCTGACAGATTATATTGATAATCTTTCTACGACCGGATGTAAGCTCAATGAAATTGTTCATCTGGAAATTGTTTCTGTCGGCTCTAAAGCTGTTACAAAAGACGACATCGTCTTTATGAACAGCAACGACATGATGTCTCTGAAGCATTTGGATCTTAAGAGAGCAAATGTTTTTGGGGATGGAAAGGATAATAAGCTTCCTGAGAGTTCTTTTGAGGGTGTATCCAAGTACGATACGCTGGTCCTTCCCCAGAACTTAACAGAAATCGGTGTTTCTGCATTCAAGTCTTCCGCTATCGATAATGTCATTACTATCCCCTCCGGTGTCGAGAACTTTGGATCTGAGTGGTTTGCCAATGGTAAGTATGTACACTTTGCGGCTTCTGTTCCCGAAGCTAAGGCTACAGAGGGTTTAAGTAATGTGAAGGCTATTTTTGTGGATGAGGCATATATTGGGTCTTATAAGTCCGTATATTCCGCTTATGCAACCAGAATTTATCCTACGTCCCAGTTAGATGAAACCAAACAGCACTTTGTCCGTAACACAAAGGGCAACGAATGGGAGATCACCTATTATATTTGGGGTGAGGATGCTATCATCGGCGAGAACATTACCATCGATGGCACAAAGCTGAATATTACCTCTGTGTATGATAATGCATACAGACATAATTTTGCTGGCATCTCGGTAACTTTTGCCGATAGTGTGATCAAGCTAGGTGCCGGTAACTTTGCCGGTAATAAGAGTATTGAGAAGGTTGATCTGAACCTGATTTTAATTCTTGGTGATAGTGCATTCTATGGAGCAGAGAGATTGGCCGAGGTTGACTTTGGCGAAGATCTTGAAACCATTGGTGCTGCTGCGTTTGCCAACTGTGGTAGCTTGGCTCAGGATATAGAGCTTCCCGAATCCCTTGAGACCATCAGTCGCGAGGCATTCCGGAAGTCTGCCATCCATTCTGTGATTACCGGCGGTGCGAAAACTGTTGGTAGCAAGGCCTTTGAAGATTGCGACTATTTGAACTGGGCTGAGCTTACCGAGGTAGAGTTTGTGGGTGACGAGGGTGAGGACAACATGGTATTCTCCGACTGTGATGTCTTGGTAAGTGTAAGACTTCCGTCCCTTGTAAGTGCCTACGGAAAATATATGTTTGAGTATTGCACTTCTCTGCGAGAGATTTATATGGCATCCGATGACGAAGGTGTCAATTTGGGCGATGACAAGGATGTTTTTGTAGAGTGTAATACAAGCAGACTCAAGATGTTTGTTCCGGAAAAACTCGTCAACTTCTATCGCCAGAAGTGTCCCGCGGGAATTGATCCCTCTATGATTTATCCCGAAGGTGAAAAACTGGGCGAGCTTTTGGTAGAGAACTATAATATCGGTGAGTATATTGTTTACAACAATGGCGACAATACCTATACCTTGAGCACCTCTAATCTTGATTATGTAGATAGCCTTGTCATTCCGGAAAGCTATAATGATATGCCCATTGTCCGTATTTCTTCCGGTGCTTTCCGCAATCAGTCTTTGACCAACGTTACCATGACTTTGGGTGAGAATCTGCAGTATATCGATGACAATGCCTTTGCAAAGGTCAAGGGCTTGCGTAAGGTTGAATTCAGCCTTGCAACCTCCTTGAAGGTGATTGGTGCATCTGCTTTTGCCAATTGCGACAACCTGATTCAGGATGTCACATTCCCTGCGTCCATGGAAAGCGTTGGTGCAAATGCATTCAACAAGACCGGCATTCTCAGCCTCAATACCGGCGGTATGGTTTCTTTGGAAACCCGCGCATTCAGCAACTGTGCTTCTCTGATATATGTTATTATGCCTGAGGTTACTACTGTTGCCGAAAGCGGAACCAATTATGTTTTTGAGGCATGTTCGTCTCTTGTCAGTGTTGATATGCCGAAGGTCACAAAGGTCTATGGTGAGGGCATGTTCCAGAACTGTAAATCTCTCATGGAACTGTACATGGCTCACGGGGACTCCGATGTTTCCCTTGGTTCCAAAATTTTTACCAGCAATTATTCCAAACAAGTAAAATTGTTTGTTCCTGAGGACTTGGTCTCGATCTATAAAAACAAAGCCGTCATTACTGCTGCTCAAATTTATCCCAGAGGGGAAAAGATGGGTGACCTGACAGTGAATGGATTCCATGTTGGCGACTATATTGTTATAGATCGTGGTGACAGTTATGTTATGGTTACATCCCATCTGAATTATGAAGGTGATGTAAATATTCCCGGGGAGTATAACGGGAAACCTATTACCGAGATTTATAACTATGCTTTCCACAACCAAATGTTTACGAATGCCAGTGTTTATATTAGCGATAATATATCGGTAATCGGTAACTATGCATTCTTCCAGGCAAAAGGTTTGAAGGCTGTGGTTATGGATGGTGTTACTTCTGTTGGCACATACTGTTTTGCCGGTAGTGATATTGAGGTAGTAAATGGTCCCAGAATCACTTCCTGCGGAGGATATGTATTTAGCAGTTGCCCCAATTTGGTCTCTGTAACTCTTCCACGGATTGAACAATTTACGAAGGGATATGAATTCTATAATAATGCGAATTTGAAATATGTGTATTTTGAGAATGTGAAGATCTTCCATTTCCGAACTTTCCTTAGTTCTCCTTCCATTGAGAAGATTATTCTTAATCGCGTTATTACAGAAGCAAGTGAAATCCCTTCAACCGGAACGTCCTCCAACGTGATTATAGACAGTGAACTTTGTCAGATCTATGTTCCTTATCGCTCTCTTGGTGTTTATGGTGAGACTTGGAGCAAAAAGCCTGTTGTGTCTTACGATCTGGTTGCTACTTATAATCAGGACACTTATATACTGTCTATCGACGGAGACCGTTACATTTTGAGTGACTTCATCACAGCAGATGGTCGTTCTTCTGTGGTAATTCCCAGTTCTATTTCCGTACCGGAAGTTGGCGAAGTTACCATTTATTCCATTCGTCCCAATGCATTCTCCTCTGTATATACCCTTCTGAGAGATCTGACTTTGCCGGCTACGGTTTCTTATTTGAGTAGTACTGTATTTTACGAATGTACATCCTTGGAGAATATTTATGTGGATGAAGGAAATGAGAATTTCGCATCCGTGGCAGGTGTCCTGTACTCTAAAGATGAACGGATCTTACTGAAGTATCCTGTTGGAAGAAGTGAGATATTCGACATGACCGATGCGGCTTACAGTTCCACTGTATGTATTGCTTCCGGTGCATTCTTGAAAGCCAACAATCTGAATACCATTGTCTTCTCGGAGGGACTTGGTGTCATCGATAGTAATGCGTTTAATGATTGTACAACTCTTAAGACTGTAGAATTTACCGGAGCTACACCGCCTGTTCTGATGGGTAGCGGAATTTTCGATACTTCCATCAACGGTTTTAAGATGATTGTTCCTGCCACTGTACAGGATACATACCGTAGTGCATACAACTTTACAGAGTATGCCTCTTTTATGGAGGCCAAGTAAACAAATCCCATCTCGGTATAAAAGTCTGTATACTCGGTATAGAAAAACAATATACAGCTCCTATGGCTCAAATCTCATTCGGGAGACTGTAGTCTAACAAATATGCGCTCCATAGAGCAGATACAGGAAATACTGTCTATTTTCTACTCTGCACTATGGGGCGCATGTTTGATTTATGGGTTTATATGGTAAAAACCTATTATTAACAATAAAAAAAGGAGACATCTATAGATATCTCCTGTATTAAATAGGTTTAATTTTGGAAGAGTAGGATTACTTGGCGGAAAGACGCTCTTTCAAAGCCTTTGCGGTAGTCTCATATGCCTGCTGCATATAGGGGCTGTCCATGGACGGAACAGGACTGCCGGGTAAACGTTCCATGATCAGCTTCAGTAGGGCAGGATTCTTGGTGAGGATCGGACCTGCCAGATGTGTGCCAAAGCAATTTCCGTCCACAATGCCCTCGGGACCGTTGTCCTTGTCATTGCCAAAGCCCATCTGAAGTTGGAACAGGGGGGTGCTGATACCGGTAATCTTACTGCATTTATTCATGAAGCCAACAATGGACTCCTGGACCAAGCTACAGCTTCCGTAGCAGTCTCCCAAGATCCGCCGACTGCCCTCGGTGCTTTGGAAGGGGAGAAGGCCCAGTGCCTCATAGGTCTGCCCTTTGGCATCCACAATACTTTCACCTAAGAGGGTGAATGCATTCCCGGTAAAAAGGATGACTCTTCCTTCTGCTTTGGCTTGCTTCAGCACATCGGTATAGGGCTTCAGTTCTGCAAGAGCCAGTTTTTGCTTTCTTTCCGTACCTGCGCCCATGTAGTACAGGTCGTATCCGCTGATATCTTTCTTTTCTCCAAGTCTCAGAGTATGGATTTCTGTGTCAATTCCCAATTCACTAAGCGCCCGTTCCAGTACGAGAACATTGGCATATTCACCGTAAAGATTCATGAGATCGTCAAACAGATGCAAAATTTTCATTTCGGTTACCTCACTTTACAGTTACATTGGACAGGAACTTCATGCGATCGGAGAAGCAGGTAACAGCATATACATGCTCACTGCCACGATCCCGAAGCTCTGCACAGGCGGCATCAATGTCGGGGAAGATTCGAAGCTTGTCCTGAGAAACATTGGAGAAGCTCAGTCGAAGAGCCAGATCGTTACAATATTTACCGCACAGGTATACCTGCTTCACGCAGGAAGCTTCCAGCCAGTCAAAGTGGATATCCCACAGCCAGCTGGTTTCACTTGTGAAGTACTTACGGCTGACGGCATCGACGATAATGACCACACTGCAGGGCTCATTCTGCATGGCGGCATAGCGCAGACCCATGTCGTAGGAAACGGAATTCTCGTGCTTACAGATCAAGAAAGTACCGGGATGCTGTCCCAACTCAAAGGAAATCAGTCTGCCGTTCTTCAGGATATAGTTGCTGGTGACCTCTGCGGCCTTTGCACCGCTGACCCCTACCTGATCGCAGATGGCATAGGTAGCCAGAATATTGTAGATATTGTAAATGCTCTTAAATGCCAAGGTAATGGAGTCTTTGCTGTTGATCACAATACGGCTGTCATCCAGATCCAATTCCGTAACACTGTAGGAACAATCCTGACGGTGGAAACCGCAGGCATCGCAACGGTACTTGCCCACATGGTTGTAGTGGTAGTAATCATAAGACATGGATGCACCGCAGTTGGGGCAAACAGCTCCGTCGTGATATGCTCCGTGGAATTCTTCCGAATCTACGGAGCAGTGATCCAGACCAAACCAAACCACATTGTCCCGACCGTGACCGAAGAGAGAAACCATAGGATCATCTGCGTTGAGCAGAAGCTTGGTGTCGGGGAAGATGCTTTCCTTGATGGCATCAAAAACCCATTCGGGATGGGCATTTCTGGTCAGCTGATCACGGTAGAGATTGGTAATGACATAATGGGTGGGGTGGAACCATTTGAAGGTGAACTTGGCGTATCTCTCATCAGATTCGATGAGGAGAATATCCTGAGTCATTCTACCGCCCCAGGTGCAGGAATTGAGGATCATGGTGGTGACACCTTCGATCTGATTGGAACCTTCCGCATTATAGGCAACGGTCTTTCCTGCCTTTTTCAGAACGGCGGCGATCATTTCCACTGTGGAGGTCTTGCCGTTGCTGCCGGTGACAGCAATAACTACAGGGGGCTTTTGGATCCGACGGAGAATGTCGGGGCAGAGTTTCAACACGATGCCGCCGGGAAGACTTGTGCCTTTGCCTACCAGCTTACCGATGACTGTCAGAATACGACAGACCAGAATTGCAAAAAATGTTTTCATTTGTATCATCCTTTCTAAAGAAATGATATCATACCATATTTTCTCTGATTATGCAAGCATATTCAGGAATTCTTCTTCTGTGAGAACAGGTATACCAAGCTCGTTTGCTTTGCGGAGCTTGCTACCGGCATTTTCTCCCGCTACTACATAGTTGGTCTTTTTGGAAACCGAGCCGGAAGCCTTACCGCCCAGAGCCTCGATCTTTTCTGTTGCTTCGTCTCTGGTGAACAGGGACAATGCTCCCGTGAGAACAAAGGTCAAACCTGCAAAACGCTGTTCCTGAACTTCTACAGTACTCTCGAAGTTGACCCCTGCCTCTCTCAGCTTCCGGATCATGTCACGGGACTGGGGATTGGCGAACCACTGCACGATGAGCTTGGCGGTAATGCCACCGATATCTCTCAGGGCTGTCAATTCTTCTTCCGTAGCTTCCATCAGCTTGTCCAAACTGCCGAAAGAACGGGATAAAAGCTTGGCGGCCTTTTCTCCCACTTGACGGATTCCCAGACCGAAGATCAAACGGCTGAGATCTTGACTCTTGCTGGAATTGATGGCATCATAGAGATTTTGCGCCGCCTTAGATCCGCTTTTCCACAGGCTTTTCAGATCTTCGACGGTCAAAGCGTAAATATCCGCAGGGGATTGGATCTTCCCGGCGGAAATAAGCTGATCCACGATGGCTCCACCCAGGCCCTCAATATCCATAGCCCCACGGGAAACAAAATGGGCAATGTTTCGACTGAGCTGAGCAGGGCAGGCTACACCGGTACAGCGCAGTGCCGCACCGTCTTCATCTCTCAGCGTAGGAGCACCGCAAACGGGACAGATTTCCGGCAGAACATAAGGCACTGCATCCACGGGACGCTTGTTCATGACAACTTCCAGAACTTCCGGAATGATCTCACCGGCCTTGCGGATCTTCACCGTATCGCCGATGCGGATGTCCTTGTCGGTGATAAAGTCCTGATTGTGCAGTGTGGCATTGGTGACCGTAGTTCCTGCCAGACGGACGGGAGCAACCACCGCTTTGGGGGTCAGGACACCGGTGCGTCCTACCTGCACCACAATCTCCTTGAGGATAGTTTCTTTGACCTCGGGGGGATATTTATAGGCGCAAGCCCAACGGGGGCATTTGGAGGTACTGCCCATGACGCTCCGCTTGGAAAGCTCGTTGACCTTTACCACTGCACCGTCAATGTCGTAGGGCAGGTCATAACGCCTTGTGTCAATGGCAGCGATCTCTTCCTCCATGTCCTTTACACTACGGCAGAGAGTGTAGGGAACTGTCTTAAAGTGCAGGGATTTGAGATAATCCAGACTTTCTCCGTGGGTCTCAAAGGACACACCCTCTGCAAGCTGAACATTGAAGATGAGAATATCCAGCTTTCTCTGTGCGGTGACAGCGGGATCTTTCTGTCGCAATCCACCTGCGGCGGCATTACGGGGATTGGCAAAAAGGGTTTCACCCTTTTCTTCTCTCTCTCGGTTTAACTGCTCAAATACCGCCCGAGGCATATAGACTTCACCGCGGACGATGAGCCTCTGGGGAGCGTTGGAGATCTGCATGGGGATGGAGCGGATGGTCTTCAGATTCTCTGTTACATCCTCGCCGATCTGTCCGTCTCCGCGGGTAGCACCTCGGAGGAACTTTCCTTCAACATACTCCAGGGCAACAGACAGACCGTCGATCTTCGGCTCTACGGAATAGGCTTGCTCACCGATGGTCTGCATGACTCTCTCATGGAACTCCTCTACTTCCTCTTGGGAGAACACATCCTGCAAGCTTTCCAGAGGGACGGCATGAGGGACTTTTTCAAAAAGATTCACAGCCTGCCCACCAACACGCTTGGCGGGGGACAGGGGAGAGGCATATTCGGGATATTCTGCTTCCAAATCCTCCAACTGTCGTAACAGTTGGTCGTACTCGAAGTCGGGCATTGTAGGATTATCCAGTACATAGTATTCATAATTGGCTTGCTCCAACTTGGCAGTCAGGGCTAGGATCGTATCTTTGGGATTCATGTTCCATCCTCCATACCAAAATAAGTGGTAGGCACTGTGCCTACGATCACAGTTTCTGCGGCCAAAACCGCAGAGTCCACGGGGATCTCCAAAGTACCTGACCATGTGAGGATGGTGACCTTCACATGGATATCTATGGTGATCCTGTGCAGGGTTTGGTTGATCCCTGCTTGGGAAAATTCGTTACGGAATACGGCATCGGAGCTTCGTACCGCTAAGATCCGCAGGGGGATAAAAGGGCCTTTGCCGGAGAAAAATTCAGGCAGGATCACACTTCCTAGGGGAATACTCAGCTCTTCTGTGGAAAGCTGTGTGAGCATATGATCCACCTGTGACAGAACAGAGGTCTTCAACCTGTTGACCTCCGCAACATTGGTACGCACGGCGGTG
>JAZMZW010000168.1:0-8009 GCA_045586205.1 Faecousia sp.
TGTTCTTTATTGCCATTCCGGCAGTCGTGTACGCAGCCAGCTATTTACCCATCGTTTTGCAGGAGGGGCAGAGCTTCAGCTACATCTTCACCAATCAGGAAAGCATGTACAATTACCATTCTCAGCTTGTATCATGCACACATGGAAAAACGCGGCTCAAAATATCTTCGCTATGCCCTTTACAATGCGGCAAAATATGTTTGCCTTTGGGAGCCGTCATTTGCGGCTTATCTTGCGAAAAAACGAGCAGAGGGAAAACACTACAATGTTGCACTGACTCACGCAATTAAAAAGCTTGTCCGTCTTATTTTTGCCCTGGAGAAAACAGGACAGGCTTACCGATGTATGACTTAAAACCCTTTTAAGCCTGAGCTCACCAAATCGCACAAGCCAGCCGGCGCAGCGAACCCTTGACAAGCAGAAGCAGACAAATGCTATACTGAAAATTCGAGGGCTAACTGGGCTTGTTTTGTTGTACCCTTCCTCGCCCTCGCTGCCTCGCTAACAGCATTTGTCTGCTGCTTGTCAACGGGCGGCGGCCAATCATTGAAAAATCTTAAATCTTGTCAATTTTGGGCTTGACTTTTAATAGTAAGTCTGTGCTATTTTATTCTGGAAGGCATCACCGCCGTGCAGATGAATGACTCCATTACCTCTGTCCTTTACGGAAATAAGGAGGGACAGGATTATTATTCTCCTGTGGATATTTACAGCATTTCCACCTATGCCTATGGGCAAATGAATAAGGCCCAAGCGTCCCCGGTGCTTAAGACCCTCTGTGCAGACCTTCTCCGCTACGGTGCGAAGGCACAGGAATTCAAGGGCTACCGTACAGACTCCTTGGCAAACTCTGCCATGACGGAGGAGCAAAAAGCCTATCTCAGCACTGTGGAGGATCTCACATTCGGAAATCATAATCTTGTTCTGGACGACCTGCAAGCTCCCACCGTCACATGGACAGGAAAGTCTCTGGATCTTGCCTCCAAGGTCACTGTGAAGTATATCTTCGACCTTACAGCCTATGAAGGCTCTCCTGCGGATCTCAGCCTCCGCCTGACCTACACAGACCTTTGGGGAGAGGTACAAGAATTCTCCCTGACGGAAGTCCAAGCCTACAACAGCGACCGAGGTCTATACTACTTCGCTTTTGATGGCATGCTTGCCGCCGAACTCCGCCAAATCCTCTCAGCCCAAATCTACGCCGGCGATACCCCTGTTTCTGCTACCCTCCAATACAGCCCCGACACCTACGGTAACGGTAAGACAGGCAGCCTAGGAGAACTCTGCAAAGCCCTGGTAGCGTACTCGGACAGTGCGAAACGATACTTTGTCGGAAGTTGACAGTGGAAAGCTGACAGTTGACGGATGTCAATTCCTTATCTCATAGTTTTTTGCTTGAAAAATTTTGCATGATTACAATTGCCTTTTTAAGAATAATTTGGTAAAATAAAACCCAGAAGTATGAGTCCGAAATTTTAAAATTGAGGATTAAAATCAAAAAGAACGGAGGAGGTTTTTATGAGCAAACGCATTCTTTCTATCCTGCTGTGTCTTGTGCTTCTTTTGGGACTTGCCCCCAAGGTGGCGATCCTTCCCGCACAAGGCGCAAGTGCTCCCTCTACCTCTACTGTAACAAGCCTCTTTGAGGCTCGTTCGGAGGGAGTACATCCTCGTATTATGGCAAGCAGTGCAGACTTTGACCGCATCCGTAAGCTTGTACAGACCGACCCTTATATGAAGGTTTGGTATGCACAGCTTTACACCTTCGGGGAAGAACAGCTTGCAGAGCCCCTTTGTAAATACGAGTTTCCCGACGGCAAGAAGCTTCTGACCATCAGCAGACGGGCAAGCTACCGCATTGTTGGACTTGCCATGCTCTATCAGATCAACGGAGAAGCCCGTTTTGCAGACCGTGCTGTGGAAGAGCTCCTGAATGTCTGCTCCTTCTCCGACTGGCATCCCTCTCACTATCTGGATGTGGGACAGATGGCATACGGCGCAGGTCTGGGCTATGACTGGCTGTACCACTATATGACCGCATCTCAGCGGAGCACCGTTGCCAAGGCCATTTATAAGTATGCCCTGTGTACCCGTACTGCGGATTTGACCAGAATCACCAGTCAGAGCAACTGGAATCCCTGGTGCAACAATGGTCTGATCATTGCAGCTTTGGCTATCTTTGAGTCCTATCCCTCCGAGGCCGCCGCAACCATCGCAGACTCTGTGAGTTATCTCCCCAATGCCATTTCCGTCATGACTCCCTCCGGTTCTTATCCGGAAGGTGCTTATTACCTGATCGTTGCCCTTTCTCTGTCTATGGCAATCAGTAGCTTAGACTCCGTACTGGGTACAGACTTCGGTCTCAGTGAATTGGAAGGCATGAGAGAATCTGCTAAATTTCTCCTTGCCATTAACGGCTATACCAATACCTTTAACCACGGGGATGCCACAAATGAGTTTAACAATAATGCGGCCCTCCACTGGTATGCTTCCCGCTACAATATGCCGGAGCTCTCCGTCTTCCAGCGGGAGAATCATGCAATTAAATTCACCTTGGACAACCACCTTTGCCTCCTGTGGTACGATCCCGAGCTGGTAGAGGGTGTGAGCAACGAGGATATGCAACAGGACTACCTGCTCATGAGTGACAAGTCTGTCAGTGTGGCCTCCTTCCGCAGCTACCCGGGAGATGCACGGCAGATCTATGCCGCCATTAAATCCGGTTATAATCAAGTTTCCTCTCACTGTGATTTTGATATCGGTACCTTTGTTATGGAGGCTATGGGGGAATTGTGGTTCGAGGATCTGGGTAAGGATAATTACAATGTGTCCAACTATTTTGATCGTGGGGACGGTGGGACTCGCTGGACATACTACCGCAAGAGGGCAGAGGGACACAACACCATAGTCATTAACCCTTCTGCCGACGGCGGTCAGGATTTTGATGCTAAGTGCCAGATCACAGATTATCAAAGTGCCTATGACGGAGGCTATGCCACGGTCAATATGAAGGATGCATACGACGACTACGGTGCGAACAAGGCCACTCGTTCCCTTGCTCTCTTCGATAACCGCAGTCGTGTTCGTCTCCGTGACGAGATCGTCTGCTCCTCGGCCTCTACCATCTATTGGTTTGCACATACAACGGCAGATATCAAAATATCCTCCGACGGCAAGACCGCGACTCTGACTAAGAACGGAAAGACCCTTCTGGCTCAGATATCCAATCCCACCGAGGCGAAGTTCACCAAAATGTCTGCAAAGCCTCTGTCCACTTCTCCCAGTCCTTCGGAGCAGAATGCCAATACAGGCTACCAAAAACTGGTTATTAAGCTGACCAATACCACCAAGGCCTCTATCAATGTGGTTTTCACCCCCATTCTCTCCGATGGGGATAAGGGAAAGACTTTGCCCAACTATAGCAATTCCAACGCAGGCTCCCTCTTGCAAGCATACCCTTCCGATACTACCCTCAACCCCAATGCAGAGGGAGTATATGAGATCTATGATCTGGAACAGCTCTGCCTCTTTTCAAAAATGGTTGCCGATGGAGAGACCTTCTCCGACAAGACTGTCCGCCTCATGTCGGATATTGACATGAAGGGACGCTCCTTCCAACCCATCGGAGGGAACGGGACCGGTACATACTTCAAGGGTACCTTTGACGGCAACGATCATGTGGTCAAGAATCTCTTTGTCTTTGAGCCCTCCGGGGAAAGGGTGGGCTTCTTTGGACACTGTAGCGGTGCCACCATCCAAAACTTCGGCATCGAAAGCGGTACGGTCTTCGGGAGCAGTGCCACCGCAGGTCTGATGGGCTACGGCTCCTCCGTGACCATCCAAAACTCCTTTAACCGAGCCAATGTGATCTCCTATACAGGTACCGGTGCAGGACTTGTGGCACAGCTGGGAGGCAACTCTACCATTCGCAATTCCTACAACCATGCCAATATCAGATGCGACGGCACCATTGCAGGAGGGCTTGTGGGCTATATCAACAGTAGTACTAAACTCACCGTGGAAAATTGTTACCATGTGGGAAAGCTGACAGATACCGCCAAGAAGACAGGCATGATCGGCTTCTACAATACAGGCTCTACCAATCCCGTTAGCTCCATTACGGTAAAAAATTGCCGTTCCACCGCTTCTATCAAGAGCAGTGAGATCACTGACAATTCCTCCTTGGAAAGCTATTCCGGCAATGCCAAGCTCACTGCCGCACAGCTTGTGAGCTCCGCAGTGGATCTGGGGACAGGCTTTATTTACGACTGCGAGTGGGAGAACGATGGCTACCCCGTCCTTTCCTGGCAGTGTGATACCACCTTGCCGGAGGATTTGGTGCTGACAAATTCCGCTCAGCTCCGTCTGGTGGCTTACATGGTTTGCAGTGGGCAGACGGATTTCAAGGGGCAGACTCTGTATCTCGGGAATGACATTGACTTGGAATCCCGTGAATGGACGCCCATTGGCGGCAATAACGACGCAGACGAAAATTCCACCAAGTTTGCAGGGGACTTTGACGGACGGGGTTATAGCATTTCCAATATGAGTATTACCACCGGTTATTATTACTTGGGCTTCTTCGGTACCGCCTCCGGCAAGATTCGGAACTTGGGCATCCGCTCCGGTCGGGTGGTAGCGACCAATAAGGCGGCAGGTCTTGTAGGCACTGCGTACGGAACGGTCTCTGACTGCTATAGTTGTGCATCTGTTTCCGGCAACAACTTCATCGGCGGACTTGTGGGTATGTCCGGCAAAACCACCGTTGAAAATTCCTACACCCGCGCCACTGTCACCGCTACTAACCGTGCAGGTGGCATCATCGGTGCCTATTCCAGCAGTGGCAGTAACAGTGTCATCCGCAACTGCTATTCCGCCTCCACCTTATCCGGTAGCACAACCGGCGGTCTGGTGGGCTATATCGCCAACTCTGCAAGCGGGATCACTATCAGCGATTCCTTTGCTTTGAACAAAGACTCTCTGGTAGGTGTTACCACAGGCTACAGCCAGACAGGGAGCAAGACCCTCTCCTCTGCAGATCTGAAGACCATGGCCGAAGCCTTGGGTGCGTCCTTTACCCAAGACGGCTTCGTGGGGAAAAACGGTGGCTATCCCATCCATGTGGTGTCTGTTTACAAATCCCACCGTATGCAGAGCCTTGTGCCCAATGAAGCAGGGGAGTATCTGATCAGCAATGCAGAGGAGCTCCGTCGCCTTGCCTACATGGTCAATGTGGAGAAAAAGTTCTTCTCCGGGGAAACTGTCCGCCTGACCGCAGATATTGATCTGGCATATGAAGAATGGATCCCCATTGGGGGCAATGCAAGTGCGGACAGCTCCTCTGCCCGGTGCTTCTCCGGTATTTTTGAGGGGGACGGACATAGGATTTCTGATCTGGCAGTCACAGAGGGGAACTACTATGTGGGCTTCTTCGGAGATCTGTCCGGTGCTACGGTTCGTAACCTCGGCATCGAAAGCGGTGTAGTCATTGGACAGGGGAAGGTGGCAGGTCTTGCGGGAACGATCCGCTCCGATGTGCTCATTGAAAACTGCTACAATAAGGCAAATGTCAACGGTAAGAGCATCGTCGGGGGGATTGCCGGCATGAGCAGCGGCAAAAATTCCACCATCCGCAATTGCTACAATACAGGCTCTGTCAGCTCCTCCGGCAAGGCAGCGGGCATTCTGGCCATCATCGGCAGCTCTACGGAGAACACCCTGTTGGAAAATTGCTACAATACAAGTGATCAGTGCAACGGCATTCTGGCAACCTGCGCCGAGACCTCTACAGGCTCTGTGAGCAATTGCTATACCCTTGACTCTGTTGAGCCTGTTGGTACAGCAAATGCCCTGGTCATGAGTTCTGTGTCCAAAGTCCCCCTTGCACAGCTGCGAGAGTTGTCGCAGACCTTGGGTGCAGACTATGTAGAGGACTACTTTGTCCAAAACCGCATGAACCCTGTGCTCTCATGGGAAAACGGGGACACCCCCACTGCTTTGACCAAGGTAGGTGAAAGCTATCTTATCAATACTCCCGATGATCTCCGTCTCCTTTCCTACCTTGTCCGCAAGGGCAACAAGTTCAGTGGCGAGGATTTCCTCCTTACAGCGGATCTGGATATGGAAAACCGTCCCTGGCTTCCTATCGGTGGTAAGGACGAGACCGGCTCCTATTCCTTTAACGGAGATTTCAACGGCCGGGATCATGTGATCTCCAATGTCAATGCCATGGAATTAAACCTGGGCTATTCCGCTGTCTTTGGTATGACCTACAGCTCCGTGATCGAAAATCTGGGTGTGGAAAACAGTACCTTTATCGGCTGTAACCGCTCCGGCAGTCTTGTGGGTGTGGCACAGACGAGCACGATCCTGCGTAATTGCTATACCCGTTCTCTGGTCTACGGTGTGAATATTACAGGTGGACTGATCGGCATGGTCAGCGGTAAGAATGTAGGGATTGAAAATTGCTATAATACCGGGATCATTTTCTCAGAAACACGGGATACCAGCTGTGGGGGCCTGGTAGGCTCTCTGGCAAGCAGTACCGTAGATTTCACCATCCGCAATTCTTATACTGTGGGTAGCTCCTTCGGCATCATCGGCAGTGCAAGCACTTCGGCCACAGGCTCTGTGGAGAATTGTTACAGCGTATCTTCCATTAAGCTTGCCTACAATCCCAACAGCTTTGATCTGAGCAAGGCACAGCAGGTCTCCTCCGAAACCATGAAGACCTACGCTCCTGTTCTCGGAGAGGCCTTCCGAGAGGATCAGACAGGGGAGAACATGGGCTATCCTGTCTTGGTACAAAGCACACAACAGCTTCCCCTGCCGGACGAGAGCCTGAAGATCAATCACACTCTGAATCTGGCAAGTGATATTTCCGTGAATTTTGCCGTTTCCAAATCCCTCCTCGCAGATTACGACATGAGCACCGTCTATATGGAAACACTTGTGGAGAATTACGAGGGCTCTTCCTATACCGGCACTACCCTTGTGACCCTCTATCCCACGGAGCAGGGGAATTATTACTACTTCACCCTGGAGGGACTGACTGCGGTGCAGATGAATGATACCCTCCGCTCCACCCTCTACGGCAGTAAGAACGGACAGGTCTATTACTCCGCGGAGGATGTTTACAGCATCGCCCAATATGCCTATGCTCAGTTGGAAAAAGCTACCGCAGGAGAGAGCCTCAAGACCCTCTGCGCTGACCTCCTGCGCTACGGCTCCAAGGCTCAGAACTTCAAGTCCTATCGCACAGATGCCCTTGCGGATGCTGCCATGACTGCTGTCCATAAGGCTTATCTCAGCGACATCAACGGAGTATCCTTCGGCAACACCAACCGCACCCTCGATGATGTAGCTACCCCTCGTGTTACCTGGGTGGGCAAGGCTCTGGATCTGGCATCCAAGGTCACTCTGAAATTCGTGTTCGATCCTGCTGCCTACTCCGACAAGACGGAGGAATTGAGCCTCCGTGTCAGCTATGTCGGCATTTCGGGGCAAACAGAATCCGCTGTGATCACAGGTGCTGAGCTCTACAACCCCGAAAAGGGCTTGTATGCCTTCTCCTTCGACGGGCTCCTTGCAGCAGAGCTGCGGAGCGTTGTCAGTGCTCAGATCTATGAGGGGAACACCCCCGTTTCCTCCACGCTCCAATACAGTGCGGACACCTACGGCAATAATAAGATCGGTGCTCTGGGAGACCTTTGTAAGGCACTCTTCGCCTACAGCGACAGTGCAAAAGCATACTTTCAATAAGTTCTGAATCGTGGAGGCGACTTGTTCGCCTCCACAAGGGTGAAGCCCATAGTATATGGATAGATCAATTACATCATCAGAGAAAGGAACGAATTTAATGATAAAACGAATCATTTCTTTGGCTCTTATTGTAGTTATGCTCATGGGCATTCTTCCTCAGCAGGCTTTGGTGGCTGATGCAGCTTCTTATACCACTGCTGACTGGAATGCCCTGATCAATAACTATAAGAGGATTCTCTGCGGTAGTG
>JAZMZW010000169.1:0-1878 GCA_045586205.1 Faecousia sp.
TATTATTTCTGTCACTATCATACTCCCTTTGGGGCGATTGTGCAAATGTGCGAACTTGGGAACGGACGCTTTTTTCGATTTCTCGCAAAATATTTTCAGAAATATCACTGCTGGCTTCACCCAAGGCTTGGATGGTTTCCTCAGTGCTGAAGTCCATAACATGGACAAAATCCAAAAAGCTGTAGTACCGATCCGGGTCAATGCCGCAACGGTGCATGAGCATATAGCCAACAGAACTTGCAACGGATTTCCTCAGATAGCTTTTCAGCTTGCTTTCGTCAAGGGATTCCAACATACTATCCTGTCTTGCTTCTTTGAGCTGTGCAAGATAGTCTTCGAGGTTATCTTCCGTAGCAGTTTGGGCAACTTTTTGTAAGAATAACGGGAAGTCTAAGGTACTTTCTTCCATGCCTAAATGGTTGGAAAGAGATTCCTGCACTCCTGCCGCATACTCAGGTTGCATCTGCCACAGCTTGACTTCAATGCCTGCTCGGCTGTTGGTATCGGACACATCAAAGACATATCTCAAACGGTTGGGAGCACCCGACACAAGGAGAGCAATACCCTTGGTATGCCTGTTGACCCATCTGCCCAGCTTATTCCAAACATCTATCTCCGCACAGGCGGTAGCATTGGGTTTCTGCTGATGGATGAGAAGTTGTTCCTCAAAACTGTACTTGTAGTTATTGGCGGCTGTTTTTAAGAAGGATGTATAGGGACCGGTTCCGGAGGTGATCTCCAGAGCTGTTTGCCTTGCTACATCCTTCATGATATTGTATTTGCCTGCCATGTGATCTCCTCCTATTCGATTTTAATGGTCAGCTCCACCTTGGAAGCTGTAGGGGCAAGGATAGAGGCAAAGAGCAGACCGGTTCTTGCATTGGATATTGTGGTTAAAAGGCTGTTCATTCTGCACACAGTTTCATTGATCTCTTGCTGATGCTGTGCATAATAATAGCCTGTCTCCCCACTGCAAATGGTAACACCGTCTTTACGCAGCGCGTTGATCTTTCTGCGGAGATTCCGTCCGTCAATGCAGAACAGCCTTTGCAGATCTCGGCTGTAGATTGCATTGTCCTTGCCTACATGATGCCGCTTAAGATATTCATGAATTGCGGTTTGCTTGTCCATTTGATCCTCCTATCTTTCGTGTTGTGGTTTCCGTCCCGCTTGGTGGAAAGTCCAGCCGTAGACCTTGCCGATGTCATCGCCCAGGCGTTTGGTCAAGCGGGTAATATCTGCACGGGTCGCTGTTCCGTCCAAAATCTTTGCTTTCAGATTCTCAATGCTGCTTTGAGACACACCATCCTTGTACACACGATAGAGATAATGATTTGTGCCGTCATGGTGGATCGCATCACAGCGGAGATCTCCAAGTTGATCTACATACCAAGTGGCATAGTCCGTGCTTGTGTAGAGGCAGTCACGGATGTTACCGCTTTTCACCTCTGCGTATCCCATGTGACGACCGTCCCATCTTCCCACATCTGCGACTATAAGGATTTGGTTGTTCAGTTGGATGTTCAGATTGGCTCGTTCATCCTCCAAATAGGCATTGTTTTGCTCGTACATAAGCTCATACAGCCTGTCTTCGTCTGCATCCGGGTATTCCTCCAACAGATCATCCTTCCAATCGTCAAGGTCTAAATCTCGGTTGCTCCAGATCACATAGTTGCCGGCTGTTTTGACTGTAGAGCTTTTGGAAAGAATCTCCCTTTCTTGAATCGGATACTCCGCAAGATACTCCTTCAGGGTGATCTCATAGCCTTCGTAGTTCCAATCCTCCATAGGATCAATGTCGAGCAACGCTTTTCCATCTGAGGCATACTGTCCCAACGGCAGTGGCTGATTGCTGATAAGCGTACCCCAATGATTTAC
>JAZMZW010000170.1:0-35727 GCA_045586205.1 Faecousia sp.
GGCGACCTGTGGTCGCCCGGCCATTGTCGTTAAACGACAATGACGAAATTACGGGATTATCACGAGTTTTCCGACAAAATCGAAACATTTTGCGGGCGACCACAGGTCGCCCCTACGAACAAATTCGGAAATCGAACTGCTCCATAAATCGGAATTTAAAGAGCTGTTTGTATGAGGGGAAATGAGGTGGACTGATTGTGCCTGTGGGGAGGAAAACTCGTGATTCCGGGGCAACGGGGATTGACAAAAGGCGGTGGGATCATTGCAATAATTTTATAGGGATATATTGGGTTTTCCCGAATTTTCCCGAATTACCGTAAAAATATTGAAAAGGAGACTATTTTGTATGAATCTGTGGAAAAAGCTTGCATCTATGCTTCTCTGCCTTGCGTTGCTCTTGTCTTTGGTTCCTGTCGGGGCAGCCGAGACAAGGGGCGTTGCCGATGCAGAGGGGATCAAGTCTGAGGAAGCTCTTGCAGAGGAGGAAAAAGAGCTGCTTTCCTACCTTGTAGAGGGCGGCAATCTCTATTTTGACCCTGCCACGGGAAGAATCACAAAATGCGATACCAAGGTCACTTCCGCTGTGATCCCTTCGGAGATCGGGGGCGTGGCTGTGACGAAGATCGGGGATGGCGCCTTTATGTATTGCTTCGATCTGACCTATGTTTCTCCCTTGGATGAGTACAGCATTGTCACCTACGCCACCAATATGATGAACAGCAATGCGCCGGAACAGGTCAAGCGGATCTGTGCAAATCTTCTGCGCTACGGCGCCGCCACCCAGATCTATATGGGCTATGATGTAGAGAACCTGGCAAATGCGGCCCTGACGGAGGAGCAGAGGAGCTGGCTTGTGGATACGGATACTGTGGAATTTGCCAATCGTTATGCGGAAGTCAATGATCTGGCAGAGCCTCAGGTCAAATGGTACGGCAAGACTCTGGTGCTGAACAGCACCATATCCCTGAAATTTGCAGTGGATGCCACCGACTTTGAAGGCGATTCCGAGGAGCTTGAGCTTCGGGTGACCTATACCGATATTGACGGTAAGACACAGACTGCTACCGCAAAGCCTGCCCCCTATGGAAACACCGGCACACATTGGGTCTTCGTGATCGACAGCCTGGATGTCCCCGAGTTGAGAGCAGAGCTTTCTTGCCGGGTCTATGCAGGGGATACCCCGGTATCCCGGACTATGATCTACAGCGCCGACTCCTACTGCAACGGCAAAACCGGCGCTCTCTTGGATCTGTGCAAGGCCCTCTTCGCCTATGTAGACGAGAGCGAAGCTTATTTCATGTCTGCTGAATAAGTCGCTCTTGCGACTTATTCCCCACAGCATTGCTGTGAGGACTAATAAAAACGTTTTGTACTTATTTATCAAGAAACAGTATTATAAGCCGGTTTTATTGGTTTGAAGAAATTATACACTGTGTGTGGACAACGCAATAGTCCTGAAAGCCTTGGCTTGCAAGGACATTAGCGTTGTTCAGTACACATCATTTCGGCTGAAGCCCAACTGCTTCCAAAGCCTAAAATCATGCCTGCTTGTACAGCAGACATTACTAAAAAACAGTAAGCGTAAAATACGGGTTGATTTCGCCCGTATTTTACGCTTACATTTATTTTATGTGCAGTGCTTGTTTGATAGTCAAGTTGATACGCTAAAGAAGCTGCTTCTACTCTGTACGGAAAGTAGCCCAATGTGTAGCTTGATGTAGAAACGATTGGAAGTCGGTCAAATTTCGATTTATCTGTCTGAGTGATGAGTTATGAGTGATCAGCGATGAGTTGAGGTATCGACTTCGTCGATGAGATTTAGAAGTAGGAGCTTGCAATTTAGCGGCTCCCTCTGATGAGGGTAAGCGAAGCGACACCACGGGAGTGAATGACAGTCCGGTGGACTGTCAGAGCCGTGGTGCGGAATCACCGCAGTGATTTCCCGAAGGGTGAGGGAGAGAAAAAGCTTCCGATTTGTACGAATTCACGATAGACTATACAGACTTTCGGCTTTTTCTCTCCTTCCGGGCTTCGCCCACCTTCCTCATCAGAGGAAGGCACTGATTTGAAAGCCCCTACTTTAAAACCAAACTTTTACTTGTTGCAACATAGTAGGGGCGAAGCTATGTCTTCGCCCGAAAGGTTTCAATAACAAAACAGGCTGTTTCAACGGAAAAATGTTCAGAATTTCGATTCCTGCACCGGAGGTCGACATGGCTTCGCCCCTACAGTGACTTTTACAAAACAGTTCGATAAACTATAATTTGACGGAAATCTTCAACTATCGGCGTTCAACTGTCCACTCCGAATGAGAAGGAAGCAGGCGAGGGAAGACCGCCGGTGTCTTCCCTCGCCGAGGATCAGGAATTATTCTTCTTCGAAGACGAAGTTTGCCATGACGGCGGAGCAGCGGGGGCACAGGCCGTTTTCGTCGGCTTCGGTGGAGTGCATCCAGCAGCGGGGGCACTTGGTGCCGGGAGCGGCATAGACCTTGACTTCCACAGTGGGGAAGTTGCTGCCGCTACCCTGTGCCAGAGCCTCGGCTTCCTCAGCCTCGGTGGACACAGCGGAGACGATGAACAGCTCAGCCAGATCCAGAGCCTTGACAGCGTCAATGGCGGACTGAGCAGTCTCGTCCTTTGCCTGCAGGACGACCTTGGCTTCCAGAGCCTTGCCGATCTTCTTCTCGGCACGGGCGGCTTCCAGAACACCGTTGACATCGCTACGCAGAGCGATGAGGGTATCCCACTTTGCCATGGTCTCTGCATCCAGAGCGTAGGCGGTGTAGGGCTGTGCCATGTCGTTGAGGACGATGTTGCGTACATCGTCTTCTGCTCTGTGAGGCATAGCCTGCCAGATCTCGTCGCAGGTGTAGGGCAGGATGGGTGCATACATCTTTGCCAGAGCGTCCAGGATCAGGTACAGGGCAGTCTGGGCGCTTCTGCGCTTCAGGCCGTCCTTCTCCTCGCAGTAGAGGCGATCCTTCAGGATGTCCAGATAGAAGCCGGACAGCTCTACGACACAGAAGTCGTTGATAGCATGGGTAAGAACGTGGAACTCGTACTTGTCATAAGCACGGAAGCCGGTCTCGATCAGCTCGTTGAGCTTGGTCACTGCCCAGCGATCCAGCTCCAGCATTTCCTCTGCGGAAACCGGTTCCTGTGCATTGAAGCCGTCCAGATTGCCCAGACAGTAACGGGCGGTGTTACGGAACTTCAGGTAGGTCTGGCTCAGCTGCTTGAAGATTTCCTTGGAGCAACGGACATCCACACGGTAGTCAGCAGAAGCTGCCCACAGACGGACGATATCTGCACCGAAGTCGCGAACCAGATCAGCGGGGTCAACGCCGTTGCCCAGAGACTTGTGCATAGCTCTGCCTTCGCCGTCAACGACCCAGCCGTGGGTCAGGCACTTCTTGAAGGGAGCGCCCTTGCCCAGAGCGCCGACAGAGGTCAGCAGACTGGACTGGAACCAGCCACGGTACTGGTCAGCACCTTCCAGATAGATGTCGGAAGGCCAATTTTCCTCGCAATCATGGAGGAGGGATGCAATATGGGTAGAGCCGGAGTCGAACCAGCCGTCAAGGGTGTCGGTTTCCTTTTCGAAAGCCTTACCACCGCAGTGGGGGCAGGACAGACCCTCGGGGATCAGATCCATTGCTTCATTCTCGAACCAGACGTTGGAGCCCTTTTCTGCAAAGAGCTTTGCAATATGCTCGGTGGTTTCGGGAGTGCAGACGGGCTTACCGCAATCCTTGCAGTAGAAGACGGGGATGGGAAGACCCCAACGGCGCTGACGGGAGATGCACCAGTCGGCACGGTCGCGAACCATGGAGATCATACGATCCTTGCCCCATGCAGGGAACCACTGGACATCTTCACAAGCGGCGGCGGCTTCTTCCTTGAAGCTCTCTACGGAGCAGAACCACTGGGGAGTGGCACGGAAGATGATGGGGCTCTTGCAACGCCAGCAGTGGGGATAGCTGTGGGTAAAGACATCGGATGCGAAGAGGGAGCCGTCAGCCTTCATGTCTTCTACGATCTGGGTATTGGAAACATCGTAACGCATGCCTGCATACTTGCCGGCATCTTCGGTCTGGAAGCCACGGTCGTCAACGGGAACGATGAGGTCGATCTTGTAACGGCGGCAGGTCTGGTAGTCATCTGCGCCGAAGCCGGGAGCGGTGTGGACACAGCCTGTACCGGAGTCCATGGTGACGTAATCTGCAGTGACCAGCAGAGAATCACGGTCTAAGAAGGGATGCTGTGCAGTCATGTATTCGAAGAAAGAGCCTTCATAGCGTTCCAAAATTTCGTATTCGGTAACGCCACCGGCGGCCATGGTCTTCTCCAGCAGAGCTTCCGCTACGATGTAGCGGACTTCTCCTGCCTGTACCAGAACATAGGTATCACGGGGGCTCAGAGCAATGGCAAGGTTGCCGGGAAGGGTCCAGGGAGTGGTGGTCCAGATGATGACATAGGTGTTGGTGGGATCCAGCTTGCCCTGAGTGTCCTTCAGTGCGAACTTCACATAGATAGAGGTGCAGGGATCATCCTGATACTCGATCTCTGCCTCTGCCAGAGCAGTCTCGTCCTTGGGGCACCAGTACACGGGCTTCAGGCCCTTGTAGATGTAACCCTTGCGGTACATTTCGCCGAAGACCTTGACTTCCTCTGCCTCAAAGGACTTGTCCATGGTGCGGTAGGGTCTTTCCCAATCGCCCAGATAGCCCAGACGGCGGAAGCTGGTACGCTGACGGTTGATGAAATCCTGTGCAAAAGCTTCGCAAGCGGTGCGGAACTCTGCGGCAGGCATGGTCTTGTGGTTCAGCTTGTTCTTCTTAATGATGGCGGACTCAATGGGCATGCCGTGGTTGTCCCAGCCGGGGGTGAAGGGAGTGTAGTAGCCACGCATAGCGTAGGAACGGACGATGAAGTCCTTCAGAGCCTTGTTCAGGGCGTGACCCATGTGCAGGTCGCCGTTGGAGAAGGGAGGGCCGTCATGGAGAATGAAACGGGGCTTGCCGTTATTCTTTTCCATGAGAAGCTTGTAGACATCGATTTTGTTCCAGTTTTCCAGCATGCCGGGCTCTCTCTGGGGCAGACCTGCACGCATGGGGAAATCGGTCTTGGGGGTGATGATCGTATTCTTATATTCCATATATAGCCTCCGTTAGGATTTTTGATAAGATAAAAAGCTTCCTCGATCTCATCAAGAGACAGAGGAAGCTCTGCGGTACCACTCTTGTTCCCACTCCGCCTAAAGGGGTGGGCACTCATTGACGCTGTGACGGGCGTAACCCGACTGAGCCTACCGGGGGCATAGTTACCCCTTTGGGTCAGTAGCTCCGAGGTGATATTCTCCAAACCGTGTGACTGCCTTTCAGCAAACGGCAGCTCTCTGGACACAGTGGGCTTGGGTACTTGTCCTCATCCTGGCTTTTGGGTATGTAATTAGTTGTCGGGATGGAAATTGGCACTGAACTCCAGATGGTCAAAGCGTTTGACATTCTGGGGCAGAGGATCATTGGACTTCAGAGCAGTCTCCAGATTCTGGCCGATCTCCTCAATGATGGCATCTGCCCGTTCCTGATGGGAGGGGGCGCTGGGATGCTCGTCAAAGTCGAAGGCCTTGCGTACATCCTGCTTGGGAACAGTCATTTCCTTGGTACGCAGGTCTTCCAAAAGGGCAAGCTGTTGCTCCAGTTTCTGTGCGATCTCGTCGATCACAGCCTGAGAGGCGGCACGGGCAGCGGCTACCCGTTCTTCCTCCTCGCCGATGAGCTGTGCGGCATCACGAGCCTTGGCTCCGGCGGCTTCTTCTGCTTCACGGAGCATCTTGGCACACTTCTTCTCTGCCTCAAGAGTCATCTGCTCACAGGTCTTCTGAGCGGTCAGCAGGGCATTCTGCACAGCAGTTTCCTGCTTACGGTATTCCTCCAGCTTTTCCACAAGAATACGCATCTTGCTCTTCAGCACGGAGTTTTCCTTGTACAGGGTGATGTAGTCTTCGGTCAGGGGCACAAGGAAGCGATCCACGGAATCCATGTCATAGCCACCCTTGCGGACCGTGTCGAAGCTCATCTCATGAATCTGTTGAGGAGTAATCATGGGCTCTCAGCTCCTGTTCTTTAGAAGTAGGAAGGGGCAGTCTCAGCTTCCTTGTCGTTGTCACCCAGTACTTCAACATTGTAGGGGGTGATCAGGTAGGTGGAGATGGCGACCTTCTGAATATTGCCATCCAGAGCATATGCACAGCCGGACAGGAAGTCTACCAGACGGCGGGCAACATCCTTGTTGGTGGATTCCAGATTCAGAACCACGGACTGCTTGTCCCGCAGACGGTCAGCGATATCGGTGACCTGATCGAAGCGGTCGGGCTTGACCACGATGACCTGCATGGTGGAGGGGGTGTTAATGCTCATAACTCTGCCGGAGGATCTGGTCTCGGCAGCGGGGTTGGAAGCTACAGCGGCGGCACCACGGGTGGTGTATGCAGTGCGGCTCTGTGTGGGAGCGGCCTCTTCTTCTTCCATGACTTCTTCGTCATCGTACTCGTCATAGACATCGTCTTCCTTGTCAGAGAAGGGGTGTGTCAGTTTGCGTAATTCGTCCATCAGTCCCATAGGGGTTTACCTCCAAATATATTTCTATAAATTTTTTATTTTGTAGTGTAATCGCGGGCGCCGAAAATAGCGGTGCCGACGCGAATCATGGTACTGCCGCAGGCAATGGCATCGGCGAAATCGTCGGTCATTCCCATCGACAAAATGTCCATAGTAATATTATGCTGTTTTTTTGCCATTATGTCAACAGATAATCTGCGAATTTTCAGAAAAAATCTGCAATTTTCTCCTTTATTTTTGCTGACAGGGGGGATTGCCATGAGTCCGCGGACTCTGCAGTGGGGAAAATCTCCTATTTTTTGACAAATTTCCCAAACTTCTTCCTCTGTGAAGCCTGCCTTACTTTCCTCTCCGGCGATGTTCACTTCCAGAAGAATGTCCTGGATCAGCTCTTTTTTTGCCGCCTCTTTTTCGATACATTCCAAAAGGGGGAGACGGTCAACGGATTGGATCAGGTCTACCCTGCCCACCACCTGCTTGACTTTGTTGGTCTGGAGTCTGCCGATAAAGTGGACGGGAACGCCCTCATAGGCACGGTCTGCATCCTTGCTTACCAGCTCTTGTACCCGGTTCTCTCCGCAACAGTCCACACCGGCGGCAATAGCCTCACGGACACGGGAACTGTCGTTCATTTTTGTGGCGGCACACAGGAGGATCTCCTTGGGATCTCGCCCTGCGGCTCTTGCGGCGGCATCCATTTCTTCACGGATCCGTGCAACATTTTCTGCGATCATTTCAGTATCATCCCATCTGTTAATTCTATATTACTCAGGATCACCTGAGCCCCTTGGGGCAGGGCATCCTCCTTCAGGAGTACCTGCTCCCCTTCCAGACTCAGGATACTTACGGTTTTTCGTCTTGCCCGTCCACCTTCCAGAAGGTAGACACAGCTTGTCCCCTCCTCGTAGCGGATGGCTTCTGCGGAAAGCAGAATGCCCCGTTGACTGCCGAAGGAAAGTTGGGCTTCTACGGCTCTCAGGTGGCTCAGCTCCTGCAAGCCACCTATGCACTCCAGGAGTAACAGCTCTTGACTACGCAAGACCTTGGCTTTGTAACTCCGTCCCTCCAGTATGAGGCTCAGACTTTGCCCCACCTGTACTTCCGGACAGGGGGCGGCGGCAAAGAACCAGTGCTGGCTTGTGATCAGACGCCCCAAGGGTGCATCCCGGTACTGTTGGGGCTGTAGGGAGAAAAGCTCCGAGGCTCTTGCGCTTTTCACAAACTCCGGGGTCAGAAGCTCCTCATAGCCGTCTATCTCATGGGACAGATATCCGCTGTGGGGGCTGAGCAGGGAGGAATTGCTTCCCTGTGCAAGGATCTGCTGTCCCGATACCCATTGTCCCTCCTCATACCGGAGGGGGAGATCCTCTTGTCCGTACAGCAGGCGTTCATAACGCACCACAAAGCCGGGGACGGTTATCCCGTCACCGACTTCGCTGATCTGAGTACTTTGGAGCAGATAGTCCCCTTCCGACCCGTAGAGCCTGTGGAGTCCGTACAGCAAAAGCACACAAGCCAAAAGGGCGGATAAAAGCCTGAAATACAAAGTACCCTGCTTATCCATTGTTTCCGTCCTTATGCTACCTGAAAGCGCACGGGCTGCAGGGGAACTAAGGTGGAAATGGCGTGCTTATAGATCATTTGCTGTTTGCCCTCGGAACTCAGGACAACCACAAAGGAATCAAAACCTGTGATGATCCCCTTGATCTGGAAGCCGTTCATGAGGAACAGGGTCACGGGGGTATGCTCCTTGCGTACCTCGTTCAGGATCAGATCCTGCAAAGTTTCGGTGTTAGACATATGTAAGTACCTCTTTTCTTTAGATATGGCCCTTTGGAAAGGGGTACTTATATTGTACAAGCTAGCCCTTGTCGAATGTGGTCACAAGCTTGCAGGCTTGGAGAAAAATTTCTTGGAAATCCGGCTCGTCCTCCAGCATGAGCCAGTGGATGTCCTCATTCCGTCGGAACCATGTCCGTTGCCGTTTGGCGTAGCGACGGGAGGAGCGTTGGACAAGCTCCGTGGCTTCCTCTAAGGAGCATTCCCCACGGAGGTGGGCAAGGATCTCCTTGTAGCCGATGGCCTGTAATGCGGTGGCGGTGGGAGGCAGACCCTTGCGCAGAAGGTCTTGTACCTCCGTAAGCAGTCCCTGCTCCATCATCAGCTCCACTCTGCGGTCAATGCGAGAGTAGAGAGCTTCACGGTTTACATAATCCAGACCGATCCACAGTGGGCGGTACTTGGGTGCTTTTGCACGGGACTCAGCATCGTGTTGGGTCATGGTTTTGCCGGTTTCCAGATAGATCTCCAGAGCCCGGATGACCCGTTTTTGGTTGGAGGGGTGGATCCGCTCTGCGGATTGGGGATCTACCTGTCTCAGCCGTTCCATGAGGACTTCGATGCCCTGCTCTTGGGCGGTACGGGTCAGCTCCTCTCGCAATCCCGTTTCGGGATAGGGGGCAAACTCCGTACCCCGTACCAGAGAGTCTACATACAGACCCGTGCCTCCTACAAGGATCACGGTTTTGTCTTGGGACAGCAGCTCCTGTACAATGGGATCTGCCTGCTCCACAAAGCGACTGACGGAGAAATCCTCCCATGGCTCTGCCACATCAAACATATGGTGGACAATGCCCTGCCGTTCCTCCAAGGTGGGCTTGGCAGTGCCGATATCCATGCCCTTGTAGACCTGCATGGAGTCAAAGGACAGGATCTCAGCGTTGTATTTCTTGGCAAGCTCCACAGACAGACGGGTTTTTCCCGAGGCTGTAGGGCCTACAATGGCAATGAGTTTTTCCTTCATCGTTTGAACTGCCTTTCTAGCTGGGAGGCACTCATCCGTGTGCAGATGGGTCTGCCGTGGGGACAGTGCTTCAGATCCTCTCGGCTCATGATCTCCTTCACAAGGATCTCCAGCTCTGCCGGATCGCTGTAGCGTCCGCCCTTAATGGCGGCCTTGCAAGCTACGGTGTGCAGAAGCTTGTCCCGTAGGATCCCCGGCTCAGGCCGTCTGCCTGCCAGCAGATCCTGTGCAAGGGCGTTGAGGGTGGCTTCTGTTTCCTCCGGATCAATGTCTGCGGGGATGCGACTGACGGCAAGGGTGCCGTCACCGTAGTCCGACAAACCGAAGCCCAGCTCCTGCAAGGTGGCTTCCTGTTCCAGAAGGACTGCGCCCTCCTCCCGTTCGGGACTGAGGAGCAGAGGTGTCAGAAGGATCTGGGACATGACAGGCTCCGGATTGTTCCGCAGTCGTTCAAAGAGGATCCTCTCATGAGCGGCGTGCTTGTCAATGAACAGAAGCTCCTGCCCCTGTTCCACGATAATATAAGTATTCAGCACCTGTCCCACAATGCGATAGGGGATCTCCCGGACTGTGGGCAGGAGCTCCTGTTGCTCCGCCACAGGGAGCGCCTCTTGAATAAGGGGCTTGACTTCCGGGACGGGGGGCGCAGGCTCTTGGCTTTTGGGAGGCTCCTCTGCCTTGGGGGCAGGGGTTACGGGGGGAAGGATCTCCCGATCCGGGAGCTTGTTCTCCCTAGGCACTGCCACGGGAGGCATCTTGGGAGTGGGTGAGAAGCTGACCTCCGATTTGGGGGTAAAAAGCTGTTTCTCCACGGTTTTGGAGGGAGTCACAGGGGGTGTTTTGGAGATCAGCCCGGAAAAACTGCGATACTCTTGGGCAGTCATGGTGCGGTAGAAGTTCTCCGACCCGCTGCGGAATTCCACAGTGGTGGAGGGGGCTTGCTCCTTGGGGGCTTCCACCTTGGGCAGGCGAAGCTCCGGACGGTCACCGGTCTTGTCCAATGCTCCTGCAATGCCGTAGTGCAGGGTGTCAAACACATCCCGTTCGTTGAGGAATTTTACCTCAACCTTGGCAGGGTGGACATTCACATCCACCAGATGCTCCGGCATGGTCAGATGGAGGACGCAATAAGGGAAGCGACCGACCATCATGCGGTTGCGATAGGCCTCCTCCAGGGCTACGGTCATGCTCTTGGAGCGTACCAGACGGCCATTGACAAAGAAGATCTGAATACTGCGATTGCCACGGGTGGCACTGGCCTTGGATACATAGCCGGAGAGGCTGTATTTATCCCAACGGCTTTCCACGGGGATCATGGACTTGGCAGTTTCCTTCCCCAAGATGGTATAGATCGCACTGTACAGAGAGCCGTCCCCTGCGGTATGGAGCTGGGTCTGGCCGTCACGGATGACCCGGAAGCTGATCTCCGGGTGGGCAAGAGCCAGTCTCTGCATACTGCTCAGCAGGGCGGAAGCCTCGGTACTGTCGCTTTTCATAAATTTCATACGGGCAGGGGTATTGAAGAACAGATCACGGACGATCATGGTGGTGCCTGTGGGACAACCGGCCTCTGTCCGTTCTGTAACTGTGCCGGCTTCCAGATGAAGGCTGACACCCAGAGCCTCGGACTCTGTTTTGGTCATGACATCCATACGGGATACGGCGCTGATGGCCGCCAGAGCCTCACCGCGGAAGCCCAGAGTGCCGATGGCCTCCAGATCTTGGGCAGTTCTCAGCTTGCTGGTGGCGTGGCGGAGGAAGGCGGTTTCCAGATCCTCCGAGGCAATACCGCAACCGTTGTCCGTTACACGGAGGTAGGTCATACCGCCGTTACGGATCTCTACGGTAATTTGAGTAGCACCTGCGTCAATGGAGTTTTCCACAAGCTCCTTGGCACAGCTTGCAGGCCGTTCCACCACCTCACCGGCGGCAATCAGATCTGCAAGATGGGGAGATAATTGTTGGATTTTTGGCATAAAGCACCTCACAGACTGAGAAGTACGGAAAACAGGTTCATGGCTCCGTGGAGCGCAATGGGAACCCAAATACTGCGGAATTTGTGATAAACATAGCACAGCACAAAGCTTACGGGCAAATATTCCAGAAAACTCAGGAACAGTACAAGGGGTGGATACGCTCCGATGCTGGAGGAAATGTGCATCCCTGCAAAGAGGACCATAGAGACCACATAGGCAAGGAGGACATTTTTCTTACTCAGAGGCCCGAAGATCGTACCCCGGAACAGGATCTCCTCTACAAAGGGAGTCATCACCACCACCATGCAGGACATGGGGAAGCTGTAGGTTTCCACCAGAAGCTGTATGGCGTTCTGGTTGGCATTCTCTACCACCAGCTCAAGATCGCTGACCACAAAGGACAGCAGTACGCTCAGAAGGGTGTTCAGACCGTAGGAGGCCAGAAAGCCGGAAAAGGCGCCTATGAAGATCACAGGCAGGGGGATGAGAGAGCGATAGAGGAAATCTCGGAACAGCAAAAGGACAAGGGAGAAATTCCCCACGGAAACAGCCAGATTGTACAGGAAATTACTCCGCAGATCCGTGCCTTGGAAGGCGGGGATCAAAGACAGCAGTGCAGGTGTCCCGATCAGGAAGAAAAACCAACACAGAAGACTGTAGCTGTATTCCTTATTATTGGGGATCAGGATCTCTGCAGGGGGAGTTTTTTGCATAAGGGGAACCTCCTTTCCGAGGGAATGAGTTAAAGCATCTTTTTCAGCTCGTAAAGCAGATTCAGTGCTTCAATGGGAGTCAAAGTGTCGATGGAGATGCTCTCCAGACGCTTACGCAGATGATCCTCTGTCAGACTGTCCATAGACAGCTGGAGATCCGGCTGAGCTTGGACTCCCATACGGGGAGCGGGGGCATTCTGCTCCAGCTCCTTCAGAAGGTCACGGGCGCGGTTGATGACCTTGTCCGGCAGACCTGCCAGCTTGGCAACCTCCACACCGTAGGAACGGTCGGCGGCACCGGGGACGATCTTACGGAGGAAGACGATCTCGCTTCCGCGCTTCTTGACCACGATGTTGTAATTCTTTACACCGGTAAGCTCTCCTTCAATGTCGGACAGCTCATGGTAGTGGGTGGCAAAGAGAGTTCTTGCACCCAGTCGCTTCTTGTCGGCGGCAAATTCCAGCACCCCACGGGCAATGGCCATGCCGTCAAAGGTGGATGTACCCCGTCCGATCTCGTCCAGGATCAGCAGACTGCGCTGGGTGGCATGATTCAGAATATTTGCCACCTCGCTCATTTCCACCATGAAGGTGGATCGACCGCCGGACAGATCGTCGGAAGCCCCGATACGGGTGAAGATCCGATCCACAATGCCGATACGGGCAGAGCTTGCGGGGACGAAAGAGCCCATCTGCGCCATGAGGGTAATGAGTGCCACTTGACGCATATAGGTGGACTTACCTGCCATGTTAGGACCCGTAAGAATGGCACAGCGGTTGTAATCTGTGTCCAGCAGGGTGTCGTTGGGGACAAAGAGGCTATCCTTCAGCATTTTTTCCACAACGGGATGACGGCCGTCACGGATCTCGATGGTATCGGACAGATCCACCGTGGGACAGCAGTAGTTGTTCTCCACCGCAAGGGTGGCGAAATTGCTCAGCACATCCAAGGTGGCAATGGCTCTGGCAGTGGACTGGATGCGATCTGCCTGATCTGCCAGGAATTGACGGAGCTTGGTGAAGATCTCATATTCCAGTGCCACGATGCGATCCTTGGCAGTGAGGATGGTGCTTTCCAGCTCCTTCAGCTCCGGGGTGATGTAGCGTTCCCCGTTGGTCAGGGTCTGCTTACGGATATAGGTTTCCGGGACCATAGAGACCTGTCCCTTGGCTACTTCAATATAATAACCGAATACACGGTTGTAGCCTACACGCAGATTCTTGATGCCGGTTTTTTCTTTTTCTTCGGCTTCGATTTGGGCAAGGGTGCCCTTACCGCCGTTGAGGATGTCACGGAGGCGATCCAGCTCCTCGTTGCAACCCTTTTGGATCATGCCACCTTCCCGAACGGTTATGGGAGCATCCTCCTTAATGGTGTTGGCAATGGCAGAGCGCAGATCCTCCAGATCGTCCATTTGCTCCTGCAAAACCCGGAACAGACTGCCGGGGAAACGGCCTGTGACCGCACGAAGCTCTCCTAGAGGACGGCAACCGCTTTCCAGTGCCAGAAGGTCTCTGGGATTGGCAGTGCCGGTGACGATACGGGCAAGGATACGCTCCAAATCGCAGACGGAACGCAGGAGATCCACAGCCTCCTGACGGAGAATGGTGAATTGGGTCATCTGCTGTACCGCATCCAGACGCTGTGCAATGCGCTTGGGGCTCAGCAGGGGCTTTTCCATCCAACTGCGGAGGAGACGGCTGCCCATAGCGGTCTTGGTGTGGTTCAGTACCCACAGAAGACTGCCACGCTTTTCTCCGGACAGGGTTTCCGTCAGCTCCAGATTTCGGCGAGCCGCCAGATCCAAGGTCAGGAAGCTGCCGCCTACATAGTATTCCAGTTCCTTCAGGTGACCCAGGAAAATCTTGTGGGTCTCCCGCAGATCCCGTACCAGAGAGCCGATGCAGGTCACTGCCGTGGGATGCTCCTCCAGACCCAAACGGTCTACAGGCTCGCCGAACTGGCTTTCCACACAGTTTCTTGCAATGGGGGCATCGAAGAATTCCAACTCCCGATTGGTGATACAGCAGTGGAGCTTTTCCCGTAAGGTTTCTGCAAAGAGGGTCACGGCGTTGTTGTTCAGCAGAGCCTCCGCAGGGCTGAAACGCACCAGCTCCGCCATAGCCTGATCGGGATCACGGACTTCCGTCACATAGGAATTGCCTGTGGAAATGTCGCAGAAGCCCAGGGCAATGGTCTTGCCCTCTGCGATGACGCATGCATAGTAGTTGTTGCGGTTTTCGTCCAGCATGGAGCTTTCCGTGACGGTACCGGGGGTGACCACACGGATGATCCCACGCTTTACCAAGCCCTTGGCTGTAGCGGGATCCTCGATCTGCTCACAGATGGCTACCTTGTAGCCCTTTGCCACCAGACGGGCAATGTAGCTTTCGGAGGCATGGTAGGGAACACCGCACATGGGGGTGCGGTCTTCTTCCTTTTCCTTGTTCCGATCACGGGTGGTCAGGGCAAGATTCAGTTCTCTGGCGGCGATCTTTGCATCGTCAAAGAACATTTCATAAAAATCTCCCAAACGGAAGAACAACAGGCAATCGGGATTTTCCTGCTTAATATCAAAATATTGCCGAAGCATGGGGGTCATTTCTGCCATAGAAATTCATGCTCCTTCCTTTTATAATTCCTAGATTTGCACAGTCTTTGTAGGGGCTTATTGCGCAAGCTCGCCCACCAGACTCCATGTGGTGCAAGCGGTGATGCGGACATTGACGAACTGACCGATCAGGCTGTCCTCCCCGGGGAAGCGGACAAGTCTGCCACCATCGGTGCGGGAGGTCAAATTCTTTCCGTCTCTGCCGTCTACCAGAACGGTGAAGGTCTTGCCGATGTAACTGCGGTGCTTTTCCTCGGAAATCTTGTTCTGCAGCTGTACCAGACGGTCAAAACGGCGGTTTTTCTCTGATTTGGGAGTGGGATCTTCCATCTTGGCGGCAGGAGTGCCTCCTCTGGGGGAGAAAATAAAGGTAAACAGGGCATCATAGCCCACACGCTCAATGAGCTTCAGGGTATCTTCAAATTCTTCCTCCGTCTCTCCGGGGAAGCCTACGATGACGTCGCTGGTGAGCACAAGCTCGGGCATCAAGCTACGGCCGTAATCCACCAGCTCCAAATACTGGGCAGAGGTGTAACGGCGGTTCATGACCTTCAGCACACGGTCATTGCCGGACTGGAAGGGCAGATGGAACTGCTTGCAGATCTTGGGATACTTGGCAATGGTGTCAAAGAGCTTCTTGCCGGCATCCTTGTGATGAGAGGTCATGAAGCGCAGACGGAAGTCTCCGTCCAGTTCCGCTACCTGAGCCATGAGGTCGGCAAAATCAATACCCAGACCCAGATCCTTGCCGTAGGAGTTGACATTCTGACCCAGGAGGGTGATCTCCTTGTAACCGGCGGCAATGACTTCTTTACATTCTTTGAGGATGTCTTCGGGCTGACGGCTACGCTCTCTGCCACGGACATAGGGCACGATGCAGTAGGAACAGAAATTGTTACAGCCGTACATGACGGAGACCCAAGCCTTCAGCTTGTTGGTACGCAGAACGGGGATGTCCTCCGCAATAGAGCCGGCCTCATCAGCTACGGCGAAGACACGCTTGCCGGTGGTCAGTACACGGAGGAGAAGCTCCGGGAACTCCCACAGGTGGTGGGTGGAAAAGACACCGTCCACGTAGGGATAGGAGTGTTTGATCCGTTCGGACACCGCAGGCTGACCCATCATGCAACCGCACAGGAAGATCTTCTGACGGGGGTGACGGCGTTTGGTGTGGGTCAGGGCGCCAACATTGCCGAAGACACGCTGTTCCGCATGTTCACGGATGGCACAGGTGTTCAGGACGATGATGTCCGCACCTTCCTCCGTATCGGTCATGGCATAGCCTGCGGATGCCAGCATGCCGCGGATGCGTTCGGAATCGGCCTCATTCTGCTGACAGCCGTAGGTATCCACAAAGGCGAGGGGAACGATATTTTGATCCATCCAGTAAGCACGGATCCGATCACAGGCCACATGCTGTTTCGCAATCTGCTCAGGGGAAATGACAGTAGTTTTCTGATCCAAGGGGATTCCCTCCAAGGTAAAAATTTTTCAGTTTATTATATCATTTTTTCTCCTTTTTTGCAAGGCACAGAAGAAGAAAACCCAAGATTTTTCAGAAAAAACTTAAAAGCCTGCCCATCCCATTCTCCTCCACCTGCAAACATCGCAAATTTCAGTTTATCGCTCTGATGATTTGACACTTTGTGTCATGAATTGATGCGGGGCATCATGATTTCTCGCTACGCTCCATGATTTGAATTGCCAAAAAACAATGTGCCGTAAGGCACAAATCATGCCGTAAGGAAAATCATGGCATAGTCAATTCATGCCCGACAGGGCAATTCATTATCGTGCTGAAAGCACGATAAACCGGAATTGGCAGATGTCCGGGGGTTCATAATTTATATCCTATCGACGGAGTCGATACATTCATAGCGTAGCTATATCATTCCGAAGGAATATCATACCGCAAGGTATATCATTACACAAAAAACCCACAGGAACGGCATATGCCTATTCCTGTGGGTGGTGTATGATAGGTGTTACAGCCCTTGCAAGCCTGTGAGGTATGCTTCGGCCTCTTGGGCGGCAATGGCACCGTCGGAGGCGGCGGTGATGACTTGGCGCAGGGGCTTTTTCCGCAGGTCACCCGCTGCAAAGACACCGGGGAGCTTTGTGTGGCAATCCTCTCCCGTGAGGATGTAGCCTTGTTCATCCAAGTGCAATTCTTTGGCAAACAGTTCTGTGTTGGGGCTCTGTCCGATGCTGACGAAAAGTCCGTCACAGGGAAGGGTCTCCTCCTGTCCCGTTTGGACATTTTCCAGCACCACAGCCTTCAGCTTGCCCTCATGAACAAGCTCCTTGATCCGGCTGTGCATACGGTATTCCACCTTGCCCTCCAAGGCGGCTTGCTCTGCCTTCCCTGCTCGCAGGCTGTCACGGCGGTGTACCAGAATGACCTTTTGGCTCAGACGGGACAGGACTCTTGCGGCGGCAACGGCGGAATTTCCTCCGCCTACCACCACTACGGTCTTGCCTCTGTAGAACATGGCATCGCAGGTGGCGCAGTAATGGACGCCTCTGCCTGTGAGCAGTTCCTCATCCGCAAGTCCCAGATGGCGGTGGTGGGTACCTGTGGCAAGGATCACCGTACGACCTTGGAAGCTTCCGCTGTCCGTGTGTACGGTTTTGATCTCCGTGCGCAGTTCCACGGATTGGATCTCGGCAAAGAGGGTTTCCGCTCCTGCCAGATCTGCGCCCTCCTTCATGGCCTGTCCCAGAGAGAAACCGTCGATCCCTTGGGGCATACCGGGGTAATTGTCGATCTGATCCGTCAGAGCCATTTGCCCGCCTACATTCATCCGTTCGATGACGGCGGTGGACAGACCGGCACGGGCGGCATACATGGCGGCAGTATAGCCTGCAGGGCCACCGCCAAGGATCAGTACATCATAAATCTTTTCCATGGGCATCACTCCAAAAGCTTCAGGATCTGCGCCTTGGAACGCATGCCTACGGCCTGTCCCGCCGCTTGTCCGTCCTTGACCACCACAACGGTGGGGATGCTCATGATGCCGAATTCTTCTGTGAGCTTGGGCTCTTCGTCCACATTGATTCTGCCTACGCGGATGTCTGTACGCTCCTTGGCGATCTCCTCAATGAGAGGCATTGCCATACGGCAAGGGCCACACCAGGGCGCCCAGAAATCCAACAGAACCGGCAGGGGACTGTTGCGAACCTCTGTATCGTAATTTTCTTGTGTGATTTGTAAAATGCTCATAGGAATACCTCCAAAATCAGGGTCAAAGGGATCTTACAGAGCTTCCAAATGGGCCAGAAGCTCCGGGAAGCCTCCGTGGGGATAGACAGAGATGTCTGCATCATATTTGTTGATCATGCAATCCGTCAGCAGGAAGACCTCCATACCCAATTCACGGGCGATCATATCTTCTCCCACATCGTTGCCTACCATGAGGCAGTTTCGGGGATCTAAATTCAGCTTTTGCAGAATGTCCTCAAAATATCGAAGATTGGGCTTGCAAAAACGGGAATTTTCATAGGCGGTGAAGAGAAGGAAATCCTCCTCCTTCAGTCCTGCCCAGTGGATCCGATGTTGGGTGGCCATGGCGGGAAAAATGGGATTGGTGGCAAGGACTGCGGGGATGCCTTTTTTCTTCAACAGTGCCAAAATTTGGGCGCTGTAGGGGCTGTAACCGCAGGACTCTTGCACCTTGGGGAAGTCCTCTCGATAAAATGCTTCGAACAAGGGAAGATCCTTCCGCACCTCGTGATCGAAGTGTTTGGCAAATTCCTGCCAGAAGGCCTCCTCGTTATTATACTCTCCTTGATTTGACACCATGGCTCCCGTACCTGCCCAAATGGCGGTATAGAGCTTTTGGGGGTCATAGCCGTGGGGAGCAAGCTTTTTTGCCAGATGGGTAAAATAGGACTTGATGAAGACCTCCTGATCCATAGGGAGCAGGGTGCCGTCAAGGTCAAACAGTACGGCGGTGATGGGCATAGTGGGGACTCCTATCAGCGGTCTCTGCCCAATGCGCGGGGGCATTGGATATCAAACTTTTTCTTCACTTCTTCTACCTGATCCAGCTGTCTGTGGGTCAGGAGACGGACTTCACCATAGGCACGCATATTGCGGTAGATCTTGAAGGTCTGCTCCAAGACCTCTGTGCGGAACAGTGCCTGTGTTACATCCTTACCCCAGGTTACGGAGCCGTGATGCTCCAGAAATACCGCAGTATGCTGTCTGCAGTAGGGGGCGGCGGACTCTGCCAGAGCCTTTGATCCGGTAATGGCAAAGGGGGCGCAGGGAACGGTGCCCAAATGGAGGGCGGAGTCCAGAGAAATGGCCAGCTCCCAAGGCTTACCGCCGGCTGCCCATGCGGTAGCTCCGGGGCCGTGGGCATGGACGATGCCTCCCAGCTTGGGGTTTTCTCGATAGATGGCAAGGTGGAGCTGGATCTCACTGGAAACAGGAAGCTTGCCTTCCAGAACCTTGCCTTCCCGATCTACATGCACCAGCATATCCTCGGTCATGAAGCCCTTGGACACACCGGAGGGGGTACACCATACGGTACCGTCTTGCATACGGGCGGTAATATTGCCGTCATTGGCGGCTACGTAGCCGTTTTGGTACAGGCACTTGCCTGCGGAGATAATGGCTTGCTTTGCTTCTGCGGGGGAATTATACATTGAGATCCTCCTTCATTTTTTCGGGGAATAACTTGGCAAAGCTCTCACTGAAGGGAGGATAAGCAATGCCACGCTCGGTGACGATACCTGCCAGCAGGCTGTGATCCGTCACATCAAAGGCGGGGTTATAGCACTTGACTTCCGGCAGAGCCATGGGAGTTGCGTAGAACAGCTCCTTGATCTCACTGTGGGGACGCTCCTCAATGGGGATCTGCTCTCCTGTGGGGCAGTTGAAGTCAATGGTGGTAGAGGGACCGAGGGAATATACGGGGATGCCGTAGTGATTTGCGATAATGGCAAGACCGGAGGAACCGATCTTGTTGGCAACGTCGCCGTTACGGGCAATGCGGTCACAGCCGAAGAACACAGCCTGAACCTTGCCCTGCTTCATGACCAGGCTGGCCATGTTGTCGCAGATCAGGGTACAGGGAACACCGGCCTTGGTCAGCTCATAGGAGGTCAGACGAGCCCCCTGAAGGAGGGGACGGGTCTCGTCCACGAATACATGGATGTCCTTCCCTACTTCCTTGGACAGGTAGAAAGGACCTTGGGCAGTGCCGTAACGGGAGGTAGCAATAGGCCCTGCATTGCAGTGGGTAATGACACCGTCGCCGTCCTTCAGCAGGGACAGACCATATTCGGAGATCTTCCGACACATGGCAATATCCTCCTCGTGGATGGCAGAGGCTTCTGCATCCAGAGCAAGGAGCATGGTCTCATGAGGCTGATCCTTGTGAGCCAGAACTACCTCGTTCATACGCTTGAGCATACAGGAGAGGTTGACGGCGGTGGGACGGGAGGAGTTGAGATAATCGGACAGACGGGTGTATTCCTTATAGAATGTGTCAAAATCCGGTGCGGGGATCTGCTTTGCCAGAATCGCCATAGCATAGCCTGCGAAAATGCCGATGGCGGGAGCGCCACGGACACGGAGGGAGTAAATGGCCTCCCACATCTCTTCCGCAGTGGTCAGATCCAGATATTTGGTCACATTGGGAAGAAGGGTCTGGTCTAAGGTAACCAGAACATTTCCCTCCCTACGGACATTCACGGCATGGGTGACTGCTTCCAGACTCATTTTGCTTCTCCCATTGCCATGATGCTTTCCTTAACCAGAGAACGGAACAGAGGAGCAACACGGTTGCCGGTCTCAAAGACCTCCTCATGGGACAGGGGGGTGGGAGAGATGCCTGCGGCCTGATTGGTGATGCAGGAAATACCGCAGACCTTGATGCCTGCGTGACGGGCGGCAACAGCCTCACTTGCGGTGGACATACCAACAGCGTCAACACCCAGAGCAGTGAGCATACGAACCTCTGCGGGAGTCTCGAAGGTGGGGCCGGTAAGCTGGCAGTAAACACCTTCCTGCAGGGGGATCTGCAGACGGCTTGCGGTGTCACGGATGACTTGGCACAGTTCCTTGTTGTAAACCTCGGACATGTCGGGGAAACGGGGACCCAGCTCGTCCATGTTCATGCCAACCAGAGGATTGGGGAACAGGGTCATGATGTGGTCGGTAATGAGCATAAAGTCACCGGCACTGAAGTTGCGGTTCACACCGCCGGCGGCGTTGGTCAGGAACAGGGTCTTTGCGCCCATAAGGATCATGAGACGGGTGGGCAGAAGGATGTCTTCACGGCTGTAGCCCTCGTAGAAGTGGACACGGCCCTGCATGATGACGACCTTGGTATTGCCGAAGTAGCCGAAGACAAAACGACCCTTGTGACCCACAACGGTGGATACGGGGAAGCCTTCGATCTCATGATAGTCCACGGTGGCAACGGCATCGATCTCATCTGCCAGCGCACCCAGACCGGAGCCCAGGATCAGGGCAACATCGGGGACAAAGTCGGTTTTTGCCCGGACACAGGCCAGAGCGTTTTGCAGTTTTTCATAAGCGGTCATAGTTGGTTCCTCCAAATTGTGAATTCAATAATTTTAATCAAGCCAAGGTAGCTTGTAGCTTACTAAGGGCATTTTGGAACTCTTGGGGCAAGGGACAGCTGAGTTCCATGGGCTGTTCCGTACGGGGGTGGATGAAGCAGAGCGTCCTTGCGTGGAGGCATTGGGACTGTAGACCCAATTCCGGCTTTTTGATACCGTAGACGGGATCTCCCGCAATGGGATGTCCCAGATGTGCCATATGGACACGGATTTGGTGGGTACGTCCTGTTTCCAGACGGCACTGCACGTGGGTGTACTGTCCGTAGCGGGCAAGAACCTTCCAGTGGGTCACGGCTTCACGGCTGTTTTTGTGGGTCACAGCCATACGCTTGCGGACTGTGGGATGTCTGCCGATGGGGGCATTCACAGTGCCCTCATCCTCACGGAAGCCACCGCGGACAATGCACTCATAGGTACGGCTGAGACTGTGATCCTTCAGCTGTTCCGACAGGTGACCGTGAGCAAAGTCGTTCTTCGCCACGATCAGCAGACCCGAGGTGTCCATGTCAATGCGGTGGACAATGCCCGGTCGCTTTTCTCCGTTGATGCCGGAAAGAGAGTCTCCACAGTGGTGAAGCAGTGCATTGACCAAGGTGCCGTCCTCGTGACCGGGGGCGGGATGCACCACCAGTCCCTTAGGCTTGTTGATCACCAGAAGGTCACTGTCTTCATATATAATATCAAGGGGAATATCCTGTGCCTCAATGGGTACTTCCCGAAGCTCCGGTACAGTGACGGTGTAGAGTGTACCGGCTTCGGTTTTGGCATTTTTCTTCAGGGGCAGACCCCTGGCGGTGACCAGTCCCTGCTCCAGGAGCTTTTGGGCGGCACTGCGGGTCATTTGGGGAAGCTCACGGGAAAGGAAAACATCGATCCGTTCCCCGGAGCTTTGCGCCATCAATTTCATATATATACCTCTGGACTTACTGCTTGGTCAGGGTCATGGGATACTTCACAACGGCACTGCCTTCATAGGGAGTACCTTGTGCATCCACGGCATTGCCGAGAGTCAGGGTCTTGCCCTTCAGAACGGGATCTACACGGAGCGCATACTCCCCTGCTTCCAGAGTTTCGGCAGTGGAAGCGTAGTAAAGCTGATTTTCCTTCAGGGTGTAATACATGACCATGGGAGTGGTTTCACGGGTCAGGATGCCGTCAAAATTGATGCTTTCCATGCTCTCCTGTACAAGGGAGTTGATATCCTTACCCTGCACGGTGAGATAAGCATCGGCTTCCTCACGAGTGAAGCCGTTGGTCTGTTCCAAATTGGCATACAGGGCATCGGGGAGAGATTTTTCTACAGTCTTCTTCAGGCTGTCTACCAGAGCCTGTGCGGAGGCGGGGTCCAGACAGAGGGTCATAGAACCGTCTTGGAAATATTCAAACACATAGGTGATCTCCAGTGCCTCTTCTACGGTGCAGTCCACACCCAGACCGCTTTTGACGATTTGTGCAACATAATCGGTGGCGGGGACGGTGGTGGTCCACCGGCCTTCCAGCTGAGCGGGGGTGAGAATGGAGGAGCTGTACTTTGCGTACAGGAGGAGGCTTGCAATGAGGATCACATAGAGAACCACTGCCAACCAAGTTTTTGTCTTTTTCATGGGGAAGCCTTCTTTCGAAATAAAGTTATATACAACCATTATAATAGTTCGGAAAGAAAAAAGCAAGGGAGGAAGCAAAAAATCTTCCCCAAACACAGGGCATTGACAGGAAGCGGCCTTCATGATATGATTTTTCCGATGAAAGAGGAAAGGAGGCTCTGTGCATGGACGGGGAAGAAAAGAAAATCCCGGAGCGACAGCCCATTAACGGTCAGGATATTTGTGAGTATGCCAACAAGCCCTTCGGCTGGCTGACTATGGGGGAAAACGGCTGTGTGATCCTTGCCATCTACAATGCCCTCCTGCGCAGCGGGTGGCAGATCTCCGTGGAGGAGGTTCACGGACTGTTGGATCACCCCTGGCAGGGACGACTGCTGGGAGTGCGTGCGGAGGAAGTCCGCGCCTGCCTGAAAAAGCTCCATGTACCCTTTACAGAGATCTTTTCCCCTTGGGAATTGGAAGAACGCATGGAGGTTGGCTCTGTGGCCATCGTCTTGCGCTGGAACAGGATCGTCCCCTATTGCGACTTCACCTTTGGGCAAGAACCTCTGTCCGTGGTGGATCATCCCGACCCCTTCGGCGGCGCTCACGGTGTGGCTCTGGAACGCATGGGGAAGAACCTGTGGAGAGTCTACAACCGCTATTCAAGCCGTGCCCGTGTATATGACTATCTGAGCCTGTGGGACTATATGGGAAGCCCCTCTTCTTACATCGACGGGTTTTTAGTCGAAAAAATTGGAAAAGTGTAGAATATATATTGACAAACAGTTGTCTATGGAGTAATATGGAACTACACCAAACAGAAAGGATGTGCTTTCATGGAAAACATGAACTATCAGAACTCTTATGTTCCCCAGCCCGCACCTGAATCCAATGTTCCCACCAGATCAATTGCAGCGTGCATCATCCTGTCCATCGTTACCTGCGGTATTTACGCTCTGGTATGGTTCTACCAGCTCAACGAGGATACCCGTAACCTGACCCGTGACTATGAAGGGCAGACGAGCGGTGTTGCTTTGGTTCTGTCTCTGGTCACCTGCGGTATTTACCAGCTGTTCTGGATGTACAAGCAGGGCGATAAGATCGACCGCTTTAAGGCTTCCCGCGGTGTACCCGGTGGCAATGCCGGCATCCTGTACCTGATCCTGGCAATCATTGGTCTGGGCATTGTGTCTTTGGCACTGATGCAGGATGAGCTGAACAAGATCCCCCGCTAATCCTTCGTAATTCCCCTCGGAGGCTGTGAGTATCACAGCCTCCGTTCTGTATTTTCTGTGAAAGGAGGCAAGGTCATGAAACAACGGGGAAGGATCTTTTACCGTAAACATCGGGACTTGGTACACCTGCTTCTGGGCTTCCTGATCTTCGGCGGTGTGTACAGTGTGTTTACCGTACTCACGGGATGGGGTATCCCCTGCCCCGTTCACCTCTTAACGGGACTGAGCTGTCCCGGTTGTGGGATCTCCCGATTCTTCCTGGCACTTCTCCGACTGGACTTTTCGGGAGCGGTGTCTCAGAACTTGGCTCTTGCTGTATTACTGCCTGTGTGGACTGTGGTGGGGCTTGTGGAATTTTGGTGGAATCCCAAGGCATTGGAGAAGCCCTCTTCCCTGCTGACTGTTTTGGAAATCGGGTCTTTGGTGCTTTTGCTGGCTTTCGGAGTTCTGCGAAACCTGCCCGGCTGGGAATTTCTCCTTCCTTCCTGAAAAAAATCAGAAGAAATCACAGTTTTTTCCGCCTTTTCTCTTGCGTAACGGAGAAAGTTGTGGTAAACTGTTAAATCGGAAGAATATCGAATGGAAGGAAGATCAAATATGGTAGATCAGAAGAATATTCGCAACATCGCGATCATCGCCCACGTTGACCACGGCAAGACCACTCTGGTTGACGAAATGCTGAAGCAGGGCGGTATTTACCGTGAAAATCAGGCAGTGGTAGACCGTGTCATGGACTCCGGCGACCTGGAGCGTGAGCGTGGCATTACCATCCTTGCCAAGAACACCGCTGTTTACTATAAGAATACCAAGATCAATATTGTTGATACTCCGGGACATGCCGACTTCGGTGGCGAGGTAGAACGTATCCTGAAGATGGTCAACGGTGTTATCCTCCTGGTTGATGCCGCAGAAGGTCCCATGCCTCAGACCCGTTTCGTTCTGGGCAAGGCTTTGGAGCTGGGCCACAAGGTCATCGTTGTGGTCAATAAGATCGACCGTCTGGATGCCCGTATTGAGGAAGTTATGGATGAGGTTCTGGAGCTTCTGCTGGATCTGAATGCAACGGACGAGCAGTTTGCCTCCCCCACCCTGTTCTGCTCCGCCCGTCAGGGTATTGCCTCCTATGCTCCCAATGAGACCGGTGTCAATCTGGATCCCCTGTTCCAGACCATTATCAACTATATCTCCGCTCCCGAGGGAGAGGTTGAGGCTCCCCTGCAGATGCTGGTGTCCTCCATTGATTATAACGAGTATGTAGGCCGTATCGGCATCGGCCGTGTGGAACGTGGTGTCATCCGCCAGAATCAGGAAGTTGTCATTTGCGACTATCACCATCCCGAGGAACAGACCAAGGGCAAGGTCGTAGCGCTCTATGAGTTTGACGGACTTGGGAAGAAGCCTATTACCGAGGCTTCCGCAGGTCAGATCGTTGCCTTCTCCGGCATGGCAGACATCACCATCGGCAAGACTATCTGCGCTCCCGATGCGCCGGAGGCTCTGCCTTTCGTGAAGATCTCCGATCCCACCATCGAAATGACCTTCTCCGTCAACGACTCTCCCTTCGCCGGCAGAGAGGGCAAGTATGTTACCTCCCGTAACCTCCGCGACCGTCTGCAGAAGGAGCTTTTGAAGGACGTATCCCTCCATGTGACGGAGCAGGGCACCGACTCCTTCAATGTGGCAGGCAGAGGCGAGATGCACATTTCCATCCTCATCGAAACCATGCGCCGTGAGGGTTATGAGTTCCAGGTGGGTACTCCCCGTGTCCTGACCAAGGTTATCGACGGCAAGGTTTGCGAGCCTATCGAGCGTATGATCGCCGATGTGCCCGAATCCACCATGGGTAGCGTCATTGAGAAGATGGGCAAGCGTAAGGGCGACCTCCTTTCCATGACTCCCATGGGCAGTCGCTACCGTCTGGAGTTCTTAGTTCCCTCCCGTGGCCTCTTCGGCTACCGCAATGAGTTCCTCACCGACACCCGTGGCGAAGGCATCATGTCCTCCGTTCTGGAGACCTATGCTCCCATGAAGGGCGAGATCGAACGCCGTAAGAGTGGCTCTCTCATTGCCTTCGAGACCGGCGAGGCTGTGACCTACGGTCTGTTCAATGCACAGGAACGCGGACAGCTCTTCATCGGTGCAGGTACGGATGTTTATGCCGGCATGGTTGTTGGCATTTGCTCCCGCAACGAGGATATGACCGTCAATGTCTGCAAGAAGAAGCAGCTGACCAATATGCGCGCCTCCGGCTCCGACGAAGCCCTGCGCCTGACCACCCCCAGAGTTTTCTCTCTGGAACAGTGTCTGGAATTCCTTGCCTATGACGAGCTTCTGGAAGTCACCCCCAAGAACCTCCGCATTCGCAAAGCAGAGCTGGATCACGGCCTGCGTATGCGCCAAGTCATGAAAAAGCGCAACGGCGAAGCATAAGAGCGAATATGAAACTTAGCAGCAGTCCTCCGAATTTTCGGAAGACTGCTGTTTTTCTCCTTCGTGGGGAGGAAAAAGTGATGTATGCTTCGCCGTGATGCACGCCTTCGTCGATGGATTCGGAATTTGCAGGCAAATTTCAAATCCATCACCGCAGGTGATACCTCAACTCATCACTTATCACTTCTCACCCATCACTCCACAAAAAACGCCCCTGCCACGGGATCGTGGTGGGGGCGTTGGGGGTTTTATGGGGTAGTGGGGTTTGGATATGCATCTCTCTTTTTAAATCCATCACCGCAGGGGATACCTCCATTCGCAAAGCAACATTACAGTGCTATGGTTTGGCCGGATTTCAGTTGGAGCTGGAGCTTGTCGGCGATGAGAGCAATGAACTCGGAATTTGTGGGCTTGCCCTTGGTATTGCTGACGGTATAGCCAAAGAAGCGTTGCAGGGTGTCCAGATCGCCCCGATCCCATGCCACCTCAATTGCATGGCGGATGGCTCGTTCCACACGGCTGGGGGTGGTGCTGAAGGTCTTTGCCACCTGTGGGTACAGGACCTTGGTGATGGCATTGATCACATCCATGTCCTTCACGGCGATCATAATGGCCTCACGCAGGTATTGGTAGCCCTTGATGTGGGCAGGGACACCGATCTCGTGGATCATGGAGGTGACCATAGATTCCATATTGGTTTCCGTACGGCTTCCGGGCTTGCGGATGCACAGGGCGGCTTGCATTTCCTCCAAGCGTTCTACCACTGCATTTGTGGAGCAGGGCTTCAGCAGGATGTACTGCACGCCCAGAGACAGCAACAGATTGGAAAGAAATTCGGACATAAAATCTGCGGTCACAAGGATCAGTGGTGTCTTTTCCATGTCCTTGGCGGCTTTGATCACAGAGATGCCGTCTGCCTGTGGGAGCATGGCATCGGTGATCAGAATGTCGGGTTGTGTGGTTTTCAGCAATTCCATTCCACGCAGGCCATCGGTGGCAACTCCCACCACCGTGTATTTGTCTGTATGATGTAAAGTGGCTTGCAGCTTATGATTGAAATCCTCACTGCTGTTCGCCAGCAGTACGCGATGCATTTTTTCCATAATAAAAGTTTTCCTCCTCCAAAAACTCCGTGATGATGAGCGGTAGCTCTAATTTAACATATCATTCGATGATTTGCAAGGAGTTTTATGGAAAAACAGAAAGTTTCGTTCGACAAATAGTGACAGAATGTATATTTTCGACAGAAAATGAAACAAATTCGACACAAATATGGAACAAAAAATTACCATTCCCGAATAGGGGAAGGGTAATTTTACGCTCCCTCACGGAGAAGGGAAAGGATGGTTAGGGTCAGGGGGCGGCCTCCAGAGCCAGTCGTTCCTCCAGTGCAAGGATCCGTGCCTGTGCCTGTCGGAGCTTTTCTGTCAGCAGGACGCACTCGTCCTCCATGGATTGCAGACGACTGATCTCGTCTCGGGCTTCTTGCCGATCCAAGGTCACATAGCCAAGCTGCAGGAGCAGGGCTACGCAGAGCAGAAAGGCGAGGATACAGAACAGCAAACGGGGACGGGATACACCTTGACGGGGCTTCTTGGACTCCGTTTTTTTGGCTTTTTGTACGGGCTTCCGCAGGGGAAGGTTGATGCGTTTTTGCAGATAGGGGGATTCCTCCAGGGGAACGGCGGTGATCACACTGCACTGGGAGCAGAAAGAGCCCTTGCTTTTCAGTTCTCGACCGCAACGGAGACATTTCATATATCATCACCTCAGTATTTCTATTGTACATCATTTTTCTCACGGTGTAAAGAAGAAAAGCCGTGCTTGCAAAAAAATCCGAAATGTGCTAAACTATACAAAATCCAAAAAGGAGGTCCTTTATGAAAAGTACAAGTAAAGAACAGATCCAGGCCTCCTTCCGCCGTCTGCTGTTTGCCAAATCCCTGGACAAGATTACCATTCGGGACATTGTGGAGGACTGCGGACTGACCCGCAATACCTTCTATTATTATTATGAAGACATCTATGATCTCTTTGACGATTATCTGGATGTGTGCAGTCAGCAGGCATGGGAAAGTCTCCCTCCCGACAGCACCTGGGATCGGATCCTCCTGACTCTGATACAGGGGGTCTTTGACAGCCCTCAAACTGCCAGACACATTATGTATTCTAAAAAGAACGACACCATGCGTCTGTATCTGAACCGTATGCTGGGGGCTATGATCGACCGTCATGTGGATCAGATGTCCGGAGGTCTGCGGATCAGCTCCCATGACAGACACATGATCTGCGATGCCATGACTCACGCAGTCTACGGGCTGTTGGAGCAGTGGCTCACAGGGCCGGATGTCCACCGTATGAGTGCCAATCTCAGCCGTTTGGCACGGAGCTTTTCCGGTGCGATCCGACAGGCACTGGAATATTGCGCCGAACATCCTGCAGAAAAGGAGGGGCTATTATGAGAAAAGGAAGCAATGCTGTGGTACGCAGTGCAAAAATTATCAATATTATTTCTGCATCCTTGATGCTGGTAGCAGGAGTTCTGCTGATGACCATTGACTCTCTGGAGGAGATCCTGGCACAGCGGATCTTGCTGGGTATCCTTTTCGGTCTGACGGGAGGGGCGAAGATCTTCGGATTCTTTTCCAACGACCTGTACCGTCTGGCCTTCCAGTATGATTTTGCCGTGGGCATCTTCTGTGAGCTGTTGACTCTGCTGTTGGTACTGTCCCCGGCACAGAACTATGAGATGCTCCACATGCTACTTGCCATGTATGTGCTGATCGATGCCTTGCTGAAGGTGCAGATGTCTATGGATGCACGGAAATTCGGTATGAAATGCTGGGGTGTCATTCTGGGAACGGCTCTGGGACTGGGCGTTGCGGGGGCTTTTGCCGCTGCCGCCATCCAAACAGAACTGCTCCGTGGAGTGGTCACAGTGGGCATTGCATTGGGCCTTGACGGCATGGAAAATTGCTGGATCACAGCCTATACTGTCCGCATCCGTGCCAAAAAAAAGAACTTTTCCGAGCGCTTCGGAATCAAGGAATAAGACAGGGGAGACCCTGTCTTATTTTTATGTGTATTATTTTAGCCCAAAATATGTATAAATCATGAAAAAACCAAAGAAATATAAAAAGAAAAGTTTTGAATTTTAAGTTTTCAAAAAGTATGTGGTGAAAAAGGAAAAAAACAGACTTTTCCCTTGCGTTTATAGGAAAAACTTGATATTATATAATAACCAAAGTGGGCTTAGACCCGAATAATTTGGAAACTAAAGGAGGAAACACTATGAAACTCAAGCTCAAGAGAATTGCGGCAATGCTTTTGGTCGTTGCAATGGTTCTCGGCATGATGCCCGCTGTATTCGGTTCCACCGGCAACTTTACAGACGTGCATGATGACGCATGGTATGCTGAGTACGTTCAGAAGGTCACTGATCAAGGCTACATGAACGGCGTAGGCAACAACAAATTTGATCCGGAGGGCACCACCACCCGCGCTATGGCGGTGACTGTTCTCTACCGTCTGGCAGGCCAGCCCCCCGTTGGCGGTCCTTCCACCTTTACCGATCTGTACGCAGACTGGTATGCTAACCCCATTGCATGGGCACAGAAGAACGGTGTCGTTAACGGCGTTACCGCTACCACCTTCTGCCCCGATCAGAACGTTACCCGTGAACAGCTGGTCACCATGATCTGGCGTTACTACGGCAATCCCGCTCCCGAAGGCACTCTGGCTGGCTTCGCTGATGCAGCGATCGTCAACGAGTATGCAAGAGAAGCATTTGCATGGGCTATTGGCAAGGACATCATCAACGGCATGCCCAAGGGCGAGGACATGATCCTGGCTCCTCTGGACTATGCTACCCGTGCACAGTTTGCAAAGATCATCGTCGCTGCTGTAGGCTGCACTCACGAATGGGGCGTAGCTAACATCATTAAGGAAGCTACCTGCGGTGCTGCCGGCGAGGCAAGCTACACCTGTACGCTCTGTGGCGAAACCAAGACCGAGGAGATCCCCGCTACCGACAAGCACACTTGGGACGAGGGCAAGATTACCACTGCTCCTACCTGCAAGGAAGAAGGCGTAAAGACTTACACCTGCTCCGTCTGCGGCGGCACCAAGACCGAGTCCGTGGAAAAGACCAACGAGCATATCTATGTTGATGGCAAGTGCTCTGTTTGTGGCAAGCCCAAGCCCCAGAAGCCCTATGTCCTCACCGACACCCTGACGGCAGGCGACAAGGTTGTTATCGTTGCAGCTGCAAAGAACATGGCTCTGTCCGCTACCTACAACGGCTTCTACAACTCCGCTGTTGCTGTTACCCCCGTTGACGGCCAGCTGGATAATCCCGCTGAAGACATCGTCTGGACTGTTGGCGTAGAGGGCGACTACTACACCTTCTCCTACGGCGATCAGAAGATCGGCATGGCTGACTCCTACTCCAGCATGCCTCTCGGCGAAGTTCACAACACCTGGCAGGTCCTCCCCGCTAAGACCGAGGGTGCCTTCTACCTCTTCAATGTTGGCCGTCAGGTCTACATGGAATACTATGAGACCAACAGCAACTGGAGCGGTTACTACAACAACGCAGCAGAAGAGCTCTTTGCACTGAACTTCTATGTTCAGAGTGACGCACACAAGCATACTTGGGACGAAGGCAAGGTCACCACTGCCGCTACCTGTGCTAAGGAAGGCGTAAAGACCTATACCTGTACCGAGTGTGGCGAGACCAAGGAAGAAACCATCCCCGCTACCGGCAAGCATGTTGACGCAAACAAGGACAACAAGTGCGACACCTGTGGCAAGGGTATGACTGTTCCCACCGACCTGGTTGCAATTTACAATGTTGCTCACGGTGCGGTTATGACCACCGAGACCAGCGTTTACACCAGCTCCAGCGGTTCCGTTAAGGATCAGCTCGTTGCCGCTACCGCAACTCTGGCTGACGGCAAGCTGACCAGCGATGCTACCAATGTTGCTCTCTTCAAGATGGAGACCAACGATGCAGGCATCACCACCTTCATTACTGCTGACGGCAAGTACATGGAAGCCGACGGCACCAACATCCGTTTCGTAGATGCTCCCAACCAGAACACCGAGTTCGTTCTGGATGAGGTCGAGGGCGGCTACTACATCCGTCTGGCAAACTACAAGTACCAGGATACCAAGGATCAGTACATTGAGTACTACACCTCCAAGAATGTCTTCACCTGCTACGGCATGGGCACCGATACCACCATGTACGTCTTCGCTTTCTATCCCATGGAGAGCGGCGAGTGCGAGCATGACTGGGTCGAGACCGAGACCGTAGAGCCCACCTGCAGCACCGACGGCAAGACCGTTTATATCTGCTCCAAGTGTGGCGCTACCGATGAAGAGTCCATCCCCGCTACCGGCGTCTGTGTCGACAATAATGGCGACAACAAGTGCGACGACTGTGGCAACAGTATTCTTCCTTCCCCTGAGGACTTCGTCCTCACCGACACCCTGAAGGACGGCGATCAGGTCGTTATCGTTGCTGCTGCAAAGAACATGGCTCTGTCCGCTACCTACAACGGCTACTACAATTCCGCTGTTGCCGTTGAGCCCGTTGACGGCGTTCTGGCTAACCCCGCTGAAGACATCATCTGGACTGTTGGCGTAGAAGGCGACAGCTACACCTTCTCCTACAACGGACAGAAGATCGGTATGGCTGACTCCTACTCCAGCATGCCTCTTGGGGAAGTCCACAACACTTGGCAGATCCTCCCCGCAGCTACCGAAGGCGCTTACTATGTCTTCAATGTAGGCCGTCAGGTTTACCTTGAGTACTACGAGAAGAACAGCAACTGGAGCGGTTACTACAACAACTCCGACGAAGCTCTCTTCGCTATGAACTTCTATGTTAAGGGCGCTACTCCTCCTCCCGCTGAGGAAGAAGTTGTGATCCTTTACACCAACGATATTCACACCTACATCAACAATGAAGGTCTGAAGTATTCCAATGTTGCCGCTCTGAAGGCTGAACTGGAAGCTGAAGGCAAGACCGTTATTCTGGTTGACGCAGGTGACCATGTCCAGGGTACTGCTTACGGCTCCATGGACAACGGCGAAACCATCATCAAGCTCATGAACGCCGCCGGCTACGATCTGGCAACTCTGGGCAACCACGAGTTCGACTACGGCATGGCTCGCGCTCTGGAGCTGGTTGGCAAGGCTGACTACCCCTATGTTTCCGCAAACTTCTACCACGAGAAGAACGGCGTCAAGGGCGAAACCGTTCTGGACGCATATAAAATCTTCGAGCTGGAAGGCAAGAAGTTCGCTCTCATTGGTATCACCACTCCCGAAACCTTCACCAAGTCCACTCCCGCCTACTTCATGGACGAGAATGGCAACTACATCTACGGCATCGCCGGTGGCGAAACCGGCGCTGAGCTGTATGCAGATGTACAGGCCGCTATCAATGCCGCTAAGGCAGAAGGCGCCGACTATGTCATCGCTCTGGGTCACCTGGGCGACGATCCCGCTTCCAAGCCCTGGACCAGCGAAGAGCTGATCGCAAATGTTACCGGTCTGAATGCATTCATCGACGGCCACAGCCACAGCACTGTTGTTGGCAAGCAGGTCTCCGATAAGTCCGGCAAGAAGGTTCTCCTGACCCAGACCGGCCAGTATCTGGATGCCATCGGCATGATGACCATCAAGGGCAGCAGCATCACCACTGCTCTGATCACCGAGTATGCAAATGCTGACGAAGAAGTCAAGGCTATCGAGTCCGCATGGGCAAAGACCGTTGACGAGCTCCTGGGCGAAGTCATTGCTCAGAGCGAAGTTGACTTCCGCATCTCCGACGATGCAGGCAACCGCCTGATCCGTAAGCAGGAAACCAACCTGGGCGACTTCTGCGCAGACGCTCTGTACTATCTCTTCGATGTTACCGAGGGTTTGGGCGTTGACATCGCTATCATGAACGGCGGCGGCATCCGTGCCAATATGCCCGCAGGCGATATCTCCTACAACTCCGCAAAGACTGTCCACACCTTCGGCAATGTTGCTTGCCTCATCGAGGTCAGCGGCCAGCAGATCCTTGACGCTCTGGAATGGGGCGCTAAGAATGTGGGCGTTGGCGAAAACGGCGGTCTGCTCCATGTTGCCGGCGTGACCTACGAGATCCACAGCTACATCCCCTCCACTGTTCAGCAGGACGATAAGGCTGTTTGGGCCGGCGCTCCCACCGGTGAGTACCGTGTTAAGAATGTCAAGATCGGCGGCGAAGATCTGGATCTGACCAAGACCTACAAGATGGCCGGTTACAACTACACCCTCCGCGATCTGGGCGACGGCTTCGCAATGTTCGGCGGCGCTGTCAATGTTAAGGACTATGTCATGGAAGACTACATGGTTCTTGCAAACTACATCAAGTCCTTCCCCAACGGCACCATCAAGGCTAACAACAGCGTTCTGGGTGCTGACTACAGCAACATCAACGGCGAAGGCCGTATCAAGATCGTTGCCGAAGGTGAAACTTGCACCGATCATTCTTGGGATGACGGCGTGACCACCGAGCCCACCTGCACCGCTGACGGCAAGACCGTCTACACCTGCACCAAGTGCGGCACAACCGATGTTGAGACCATTCCCGCTACCGGCGTACATACCTATGAAAACGGCAAGTGCACCGGCTGTGGCAAGCCCGAGCCCAGCAACGACCTCGTTGCGATCTTCAATGTGATCAACGGTGCAGTTATGACCACCGAGGTCAGCATTTACAACTCCAAGGAACAGCTTGTGGGCGCTCCCGCAACTCTGGTTGACGGCGAACTGAGCACCGCTGCAGAAAATGTTGCTCTCTTCAAGGTTGAGACCAACGACGCCGGCATCACCACCTTTGTTACCGAAGAAGGCAAGTATATGGAAGCCGACGGCTCCAACATCCGTTTCGTTGATGAGCCCACTGCAAACACTGAGTTCATTCTGGACGAGGTTGAAGGCGGCTACTACATCCGTCTGGCTAACTACAAGTATCAGGACACCAAGGATCAGTACATCGAGTTCTACACCTCCAAGAATGTCTATACCGTTTACGGCATGGGTTCCGATACCTCCATGTACATCTTCAACTTCTACCCCGTTGGCGGTGAGAAGCCCCATGTATGCACTTGGGACAACGGCGTTGTCACCAAGGCTGCAGCTTGCGAGACTACCGGTGTCAAGACCTACACCTGCACCGACTGTGGCGCAACCAAGGAAGAAACCATTCCCGCTACCGGTCATACCGATGCAAACGCAGACAACTACTGCGATACCTGCAATAAGCAGCTGGGTGGAACTCCCGATCCCGGCACTCTGGCCGATGGCAAGTATGTGATCGCTGCTTATGTTGACGGCAAGTACTATGCTATGGCTAACGACTTCAACGGCAAGGTCAACGGTGTAGAAATCACTGTCACCGACGGCAAGGTTTCCGCTGCTGATGCTGCAGGCTATGTCATCGATCTGGGTACTTCCGGATCCGGCAGAACCATTTACGGTGCAAACGGCTATCTGGGCTATGCTTCCAGCACCAACATGGCATTTGTTGCAGATCCCTATGTATGGAACATTGCAGAAGGCACTGAGGCCGGCACTTGGAATGTTGTTGCATCCACTGCCGACACCCGCGCCCTGCTGTACCAGGCAGGCAACTACCACCGCTTCGGCGCATATGCTCTGTCCAACCTGAGCAAGGCTGAGTACAGCGCAGTCGTATTCCTGCCCGTCGCCTGATCCCAAGATCTGAGCGAATAACTTCATTAACCCCAAGGAGGATCCCGGCAACGGGATCCTCCGTTTTTATCGGAAGCCCTCCCTTTCCGGAGGCGCATTGCAAGTTGACAGTTGACAGTGCACAGTTTTTCAAATTGAAAATTTCATCCGTAAATTTCAGTTTATCGGCCTGTTTGTATTTTACGTTATTACGCCGTAGGGGACGGATTTCCCGTCACAAAAGCTTGCAATAAGCAAAACCTTGATTTATCGAACAGACCATAGCATGGCAGGCACAAAGGCTCCCTTGTGTAAAGGGCCCCGAAGGGGACACCACGGGAGTGAATGACAGTCCGGTGGACTGTCAGAGCCGTGGTGAGGAATCACCGCAGTGATTTGTCGCGAAGCGACTGAGGG